>JANXEM010000006.1 GCA_025058435.1 Candidatus Caldarchaeum sp. | reverse complement strand
GAAGGTTTTGAAGATTAGCCCGTTGAAGCGGCTGGTGTCGGTTGTGCCCGAAACCACCCTAGACCTCCTTAATGTTTACCGTGTTGTTGAGGCTGGTGATTTGGTTTATTCGTTGACGAGCCGTGAGCTGAAGAAGGAGCGGCGGGATGGAAGCGTCGACAGCGTCCGCGTAACTGTCGAGCTGGGTGTTGAGTTGCTGGAGAAACGGCTTGACCCCATGGTTAAACGGGTCGACTTGCATGGCGTCATCCGTTATGAAAGCAAGGAGCTCGGCCTCGTCGGGAAACATCACAGCATCCATCTCGGCGTCGGCGACGAAATCACCGTCGAAAGCCGGAAAAACTATCCACGGCTCGAAGCCATGGCAAAATACTACCGAGCAAACACGATGGGGAAAGAAACCGCTTTGATACTGGTTGACGACGAAAGCATAGCCGTTTACGCCGCAGGGCCGCCGGGAATGAAGCAGGTCTACCGAAGAACGTTCACCGAAGGAAAACGCGAACCCGAAGAACGCGCCAAAGCCGTCAAAAAAGCCTACGGCGAAGCCGTCGAAAAAATCGGCGAAAAAGTAGACGTCTACGTTTTCGGGCCTTCGGTGCTGGTCGACGAATTCGCCTCATTTGTCAAACGGGAGAAACCGGATTTTCTAAACCGCGTGAAAAGGACTGGGTTCGTTTCCGCAACCGATTCGGCCGGTGTTTCGGAGCTTCTGCGGAGCGGCGCTCTCCATGAGCTACGGGAAATGGTGAAGGCCGTGGCCGACATGGAAGAAGTCGAAGAACTGATGAAAACTTTGGCCACGGAGCCGTCGAAAGCCGCCGTAGGATTTCGTGAAGTAGCCAACGCTTTAAGGATGCGGGCCGTCGAAAAACTACTGGCCGCCGAAGAATATCTCTGGAACCATTTGGAAAACCCTGACGTTTCATCCATGATCGAAGGAGCAGAAACATCGGCAGCCGTCGTCCGAGTCATTTCAACGGGAACAGAGGCTTCGGAAAAGCTCGTCAGCCTCGGCGGCGTCGCAGCACTACTACGCTATCCAGTCGAACCTTCCATCCTCAAGAACACGGAACCCACCTAACGACGGCGAACATGCTAAACCTTCGCCAAAGCCATTTTCGTTTCCATGAACATGGATGCGCCGAAACCAAAGCATTTAGCCGGTGGTGAGGTCTTGGGCGGTGAAGATGTGGACGTTGGAGGGCCTGTTTTGGATGTCTCCGACCCGGGCCCCCACGAGATAGACGTCGCCGCCCAGCGATGAAACGATGTCGACAAGCCTCTGCGTAACGACTCCGTCAAACACAACGTATTTCGCGGATTTTTCTTCACCGATTTTCATCACCAACTCGCTGACAGGAACCCGTTGAATCTCCTTGAGGTCGGCGTCGAGTATCACTGCCGAAAGAGTGCCGTCCACCTGCTTGACGTAGTTCCTCAAATCAACAGGAACCGCTTTCTTTTCAACCGGCGCGGCCGCCGCATGTTCCCGGGCCTTCAAAGCTTCCTCCGGATGGACAGCGTGCTCAAGAGCCTCATGGATTTCTTTCGCAGTCAGCTGTTCCACCTCTTTGCCGTAGGGCGCTCGGGCTACGGCGTCGACTTTGCAGTTCTGCAACAGCTCCTGCAAAATCAAGTCACCGCCCCTGTCTCCGTCGAGAAAAGCGACGACCCGTTTTTTCCGCTTCGTCAACCCGGCGATACTCCGGGGAATCTTCACTCCCTCAACCGCGATGGTGTTCTTGTATCCATATTTCAGCAAATTGATGACGTCCGCTCTTCCTTCGACGATGACCAGCTCTTCGGAGCTGTCCACCTCGGGCCCCGCCGGAAGCTTTTCAGGCCCGTAGTCGACGACTTTTGTCTTGACGATGGCTTCTTCAAGCTCGCGGAGGATAAGGTCGTCATCCGGAACCTTCTGCTTCTCCCATGCCGCGAGAATTTCTTTAGCCCTTTCGACGATGCGTTTCCTCTTTTCCAGCCGTGTGTCCTCGATTTTTTCGATGACGACCCGGGCTTGGTAGGGCCCGACGCGGTCGATGGATTCGATCATCGCAGCGATGAGCGAAGTGGTGTATTTATCGAGGCTTGTCGGAACAACGATTTTTCCGATGGCTCTGTTGCCCTGCGTATTGACGTTGATTTCGATTCTGCCTATACGGCCTGTTTTCTGGAGCTCGCGGAGGTCGAGGTCGGAGCTGAATATTCCTTCTGTTTGGCCGAATACTGCGCCAACGACGTCGTTTTTGTCGACTGGGCCGTCGATTTCTATGCGGCCCTCTATGACGTATTTTGTGATTGTGCTCAATTTGTGCTTCGGTTCTCAGTTTGTTGGTGGATTTATTAAGGGCTTCCCGTGTTTTTGAGATAAGGCTAAATTTAGCCATGGCTAAAAATCGCCGGAAATCTATGATCTCAGACATATCCAAGCCCCTGTTAACGGTCTCCATCCTGCTCCTATTGTCGATTTTAGCCGCCCCCCAGAGTGTTCCTCCCCCGTCGGGCTCAGAAAAAACGGTCATGGCAACGACTTCTATCGTCTGCGACTTTGTCCGAAACGTGGCCGGCGAACTGTGGAACGTCGAATGTCTCGTCGAGCCCGGCGTAAACCCTCACACCTACGAGCCGACACCGTTCGACATGGCTAAAGCGAGCAAGGCATCGCTGATCTTCTACAACGGTTTCAACCTCGACGCATGGGTCGTCAAATTGCTCCGTGGACAGAACGCGGGAAAGCTGGTCAGGGTCACGGAAGGCTTGGAGCCCTACGTCATCACGATTCCCGACGGGCCTTACGCCGGCCGCGAAGACCCGCACATGTGGATGGACGTATTGCTTGCGATAAAATACGTCGAAAACATCCGAAACACATTCATCCGACACGACCCAGCAAACAAAGAAAAATACATGGCCAACACAGCGGCCTACATCGACGAACTCCAGAAACTCCACGAATTGATAGCCACCGAAACCGCCAAAATCCCCGTCGAAAAAAGAGTGTTGGTCACCCAAGAAAACGCGTTCCAGTATTTTTCAAAGGCCTACGGCTTCCGTGTCGGAGCATATTTCTACTCCATGGTAACCGAGATTGAGCCATCTCCTACAGACGTTGTCTACGCCATTAACAGGGTCAAGCAGCTCGGTGTCTGCGTCTATTTCGTTGAAGCGACTTTGACGAACCGTATGATGCTTACGCTGATACGTGAGGCGGGTGGCCGTCTTGCTGGGCCTCTCTATGCTGACGGTTTGGGCGCGGATGGAACGGGTGCTGAAACATACGTCAAAATGATGCGGAAGAATGTTGAAACGATGGTCGGGGAGTTGACGAGTGGTTGTTGAATGAAGGCCTTCGGGTTGAGAACCTGACCGTTGTCTATGAACGGGTTGTCGCTTTGGATGATGTTTCTTTCTCTGTTTTGCGTGGGTCGATGACGGCTGTGGTGGGTCCGAACGGGGCTGGGAAGAGTAGCTTGTTCAAGGCCGCTGTGGGGTTGGTGAAGCCTTTCCGCGGCCGGGTGACCGTGCTCGGAAACAGCGTGGAAAAGGCCCGTGGAAAAATTGCCTACGTGCCGCAGAGGGAGGATGTTTACTGGGACTATCCTCTGACCGTCTGGGACGTGGTTGCCATGGGCCGTTTCAAAGCCGTGGGCTACCTCAAGGCCGTCGCGAAAAACGATGAAAAAGTGTTGAAAGCCTTGGACAGGACGGGGTTGACCCATTTGACGGATAGGAAAATTTCGAAGCTTTCGGGGGGGCAGCAGCAGAGGATGTTTCTCGCGAGGGCCATCGCCCAAGAAGCGGAGCTCTATCTCCTCGACGAGCCGCTGAAAGGAATCGACGCCGAATCCGAAGAAAAGCTATTCGCCCTACTAAACGAACTCAAACAAGAGGGTCGGACGATTGTGATGAGCACCCACGACCTCAGCTCGACCTTCGAACTTTTCGAAAACATCCTACTTCTCCGCAACAGGATGGTGGCTTTCGGGCCCCCCGAAAAAGTGTTGACTTTGGAAAACCTTTCAGCGGCCTATGGAAGCGACAGGGTTGCGATGCATTTCGCCGATGTAAGGAGGGTTGCGGGATGGAGTTAGTCGAAATTTTGCTGGAGCCGTTCGGCTACGAATTTATGCGGATGGCCCTGCTGACCGCCGTCACCGTGGGCGTTGTCGCTTCAACGCTAAGCGTCATCGTCGTTCTCCGCGGCTGGTCACTCCTCGGAGACGCCATCTCGCATTCCGTCCTCCCCGGCCTCGCCGCCGCCGCAGCCCTAAATTTGCCGCTTACGTTGGGAGGGGCTGTCGCCGGAATAACGGCTTCTCTTCTGGTCGGAATCGTCGAATCCAAAACACGTGTGCGAAACGACACAGCGATTGGAATCGTCCTCACCGGAACATTCGCCCTCGGCCTCGTCATCATCAGCAAATTCAGGCCCGCCGTCGACATCTTCCACATCCTTTTCGGCAACGTTCTCGCAGTCTCCTACGAAGACTTCCTCACCACAGTCCTACTATCAGCTGCAGTCGTAGCATTTTTCGCCGCCCTCCTCAAAGAAATCGTCGCATACACCTTCGACCCCATCTTCACATCCGTCGCAGGCCTGCCGTCATCAGCACTCCACCTCGTTTTGATGGTGATGATATCGCTGGCCGTGATAGCGGCTTTACAGACGGTCGGCATCATACTCATCATAGCTCTTCTTATCACTCCCGGGGCCACAGCCCAGCTTGTCGCGAAGAACCTCCGGCATATGTTTCTCGTAGCGATCGCCGTGGGCGTTGCATCAGCCGTCGTCGGTTTGTATCTGTCGTTCTACTTCGCCGTCAGCTCGGGCGGAACCATCGCCTTGACCGCGACCGCCCTGTTCTTCGCCGTAACTATCTTCAAGAAGATGACCTTTTCTGTCCCGCGAGCTCCGCAAGCTTTCCGATGATGATGTCGTGTTTGGCTTCGTCGGCCTCTATGGATTCGAGCAGAATTTTGACGACGTTGTTTTTCAGCAGCTGCTTCACCTCTTCGAATCCCTGCGAATGGCTTTTTTCCTCCTGCTGCTGCAGGTGGCGAAGCCGTTCCGGGTCGGGCAGCTCACCGTCGCTGAAGTCCTTTTCGACGGCGGATATGGTCGCTTGGACGATGTCCGCGTGCCGAATGCTGTCGGACGCAATCTGCCGGAAAAGCAGACGAACCAAATCATCTTTCGCCTTTATCGCCTCCGACAGGAAAACTTCGGCTGCCTCGTGTTCGGCGGCCATCCGATTCCGTAGAATCCGCAACGCGTGGGCCTTCGCCTCCTCCGACGTCGGCCGACCTCCGCCGCCCGACCTACCCGCTATCACCAACACTTCATAAGCGAGGTCGAGAAGCTCCGTCTCCGCCATCGGTTTCTTCCTGAACGCGATCTTCCCCGCAAACTCCCGCACCATCTCCCGTATCCGCGGCTCCGCCAGAACTCCTTTTTTCGGCAAAGCCCGAACTCCCTTCAGATACTGTGTGACTGCTTGCGGTGTCACCGACAGCGCCCGCGCGGTTTCAGCCTTTTTCAACCCAAATGTTTTGACCAGTTCCGTGGCGACCATCGACCGTAGCAGGGGTATGAGCTCCTCTGTTTTGGTTGGTTTCAAGTTGCTTAGGTTGTTGTTTAACGGCGTTATATGTCTGTTGTTTAACACCGTGAAAGGATGTTTTCACGACGTAGAGCTTATATCTGCCCATCATAACGCCGTTATAACGAGATGAAACGCAGAACCATAATCCAAACCACAGCCCTCATCACAGCCGGAATCGTAATAGGCCTCGCCTTCTCCGTAGGCCTCGGCTTCATCAACACACCGACGCCACAGAAGCAG
>JANXEM010000030.1 GCA_025058435.1 Candidatus Caldarchaeum sp. | reverse complement strand
TCGAAGCAGGCCCGCGGTAGCTCAGCCTGGTAGAGCGCCCGGCTGTAGCGGTCAGCCCAAGGCTGTGCCGTTTGCTCAGCCCGCCAGGCTACATGGATACCGGGTGGTCGCAGGTTCAAATCCTGCCCGCGGGACCTTTTTGCAGCAGGTGAGTTGTTGAGGGGTGGCGTGGAAAAGCTCGAGAAACGTCTGCGACAGAAAGAGTTCGAGAAGGAGAAAAGGCAGAGGTATTTGGAGAAGCGGTCGGAGCTGGATGAATCGCTCGAGGAAGTTTTCGACCAAAGAACTCTTCTAAACCTGTACGACCTCCTGAACACCGGCAAACTTCGGGAAGTGATGGGTGTTGTCAGCGCCGGCAAGGAGTCAAGAGTTTATCACGGCGTAACGGGTGACGGAACGGAGGCAGCTGTCAAAATCTATCTCGTCTCATCAGCGGAGTTCAAACGTCACCGTCTCCAGTATGTCGTCGAAGACCCGCGGTTCAAAACGATTCCACAAGACTTCAGGAAATTCATCTATCTTTGGGCGAAAAGGGAGTACGCCAACCTCGTCGAAGCATTTGACGCCGGCGTATCTGTTCCGAAGCCGTTCGTCCAAAGCGAAAACGTCCTGGTGATGCAGTTTCTCGGTGAAAATGGCAAAAGATTTCCCCTGCTCGTCGAAGAAGCCTTTGAGCAGGACGAACTCGAAAACATTCGAGATCAACTCGTCGACAACATCCAAACCCTATACTCAAGGGCTGAAATGGTGCACGGCGACTTGAGCGAATACAACGTCATCGTAGCCAGAGACTTGAAAGTCTATTTGATTGATTTCGCGCAAGCGGTCAAACGAACACATCCACTGGCTGAAAGCCTCCTCGTCAAGGGAGTTCAGGCCTTGTGCAACTTTTTTAACAGACATGGAGTATTTTCAGACAGCGAATCGATGCTCAAACGAGTAATGAGCGCGAGGTGAAGAACATGGCAGAGGGGCCGACTTTTTCTCGTATAACGCAGTCGTCGTTCGTGGTTAACATTCCGAGAGAACGGATAGGAGTTTTGATTGGTGAAGGCGGTTCCGTCAAGTCGGAGATCGAGAGGTCACTGGGAGTGGTGCTGGACATCGACAGCCGCGAAGGCACCGTTGTAATCAACCTCGCGAAACCTGTTTCTGAAGGAGGCGACCCAACTGCCCTTTTCAAAGCACGAGACATAGTCACGGCAGTGGGCCGTGGTTTTCCACCGGAAAAAGCGCTGAAGCTCGCCCGGGACGGATACAGCTTATCTGTCGTCGAGCTCACGGATTACGTGGGAAACAACGTCAGTCATTTGACCAGGGTGAAAGCCCGCATTATAGGAAGCCAAGGAAAGACCAGGAAAATCATAGAAGAAGCATGCCATGTCGACGTCTCCGTCTACGGGGACACAGTCTCGATCATTGGAGAATATGAAGACGTGCGAGCGGCTGAGGAGGCTGTGATGACGTTGGTGAAGGGTGCTCCGCACGGCGCTGTATACCGGATGGTGAATGAGTATGCTCGCCGCCGAAAAACCGGAGGCCTCTACCCGCCGAGAAAACCGTACTAGATAGCCATCGAAAGGCCGAGCGAGAAAATCAAGCATCCCATCGGTATCATCAACAGTCTTGGATTCAGCTTCGCGCTCGCAGTCAGAAGCAACTTCATTGTCAACAATCCAGCGACAAAGGAAGCAGCTGCCCCGACCAGCATCTCGCCAGTGAATGTGTTCACTTCGAGCAAGAGTGGTAGCAAAACCTGTGCGCCCGCCACAACTGGAATGCTCATCAAATAGCTAAGCCGGAAGGCCTCGTGAACCGGCGCTCCGAGAAGCAGCAGAGCAGATATCGTAACGCCGGACCTGCTAACGCCCGGGATTATCGAAAAACCCTGAATCAACCCCACTAAAATTCCGGTCTTGATGTTTTCGTCAACACCGGAAAACAGCGGCTTTCGAGGCACTAACCCGGTCAAAATCAGGAACAACCCGACCGAGGCCGTGAACAACCAATCTGAAACCATCACCTGCCTGAACGCCAGGAGGACGGGTAAGGCCGTCGCCGCCGAACCAGCCGTAGCAACTAACAAGAAAATCAGCAACCTCCGACCCCTTCCCTCTTCGACAAATCCGCGCACGACTAACCAAACCTCCCTCCTCAAATAAAGCAGAGCCGAGAACAGGGTTCCGACGTGCAGCCATATGGCGGAAGCCAACGCTGTCTCAACATTACGTCCGAAAACAAGCTTGGAAACTAAGGATACCAGGCCTTCGCTGCTGACAGGAAGCCATTCAGCAAACCCCTGCAGGAGGCCAAGCAAAACCGCTTCGGAAAAATCCACAGCTAGCCTTTTGTCAACTCCTATAATACTTTTACAACGACAACCGATAAATTATTCCATAGACGTGTTTTCACGATGCGGGTCGTTTCACTGGTTCCCAGCGCTACTGATGTCTTGGTCGAGCTCGGGGCCGTCGACGAAATCGTGGGAGTTACGTATGCATGCAGCCTCAAAGATAGGCCGGTGGTTGTGGAGCCAACCTTGATGACAGAGGGGCTTTCGTCCGAAGAGATCGACCGCGTGATTTCGAGCGCCCGCAGAACGGGTAGACCACTCTACCGAATAGACGTGGAAAGGATCAGGGGTTTGAAACCCGATTTGATTTTTGCCCAGAGTCTGTGCGACGTCTGCGCGGCGACAGCCGGCGAAGTGAACTCGCTTCTCAGGGGTATCGCGCCGGTCATCGAACTTCATCCCAAAAACGTGGATGAAATCTTGAACGACATTTTAGTTATTGGCAAGTACGTTGGAAGATACGACGAGGCCAGAGCCATCGTCGAAAAGAATCTGGAAAAGGTTCAACGTATCAGAGAACATACGGTAGGCCTTGAGAAAATTCGGACAGCGTTTCTAGAGTGGCTTTTTCCTCCTTACTGTAGTGGCCATTGGGTTCCCGAACTAGTTGAAATCGCGGGAGGGGTAGATTTCGGTGTAAAAGGGGAACATTCCCGACGCGTCAAGCCGGAGGAAATCGAAGCTTTCCAGCCGGCTAAAATTGTTGCCGGGCCATGCGGCTACGGGCTCGAGAAGACATACAAAGAAATGATTCTTTTCAAATCTCAGTCATGGGTCAAGAGATTAGAAGCATCTGAAAAAGGCGAACTATACGCAGTCGACGCCGACAAATATTTCAGCCGTCACGGTCCGCAGATAGGAGACGCCGCGTTGATTCTCGCCGAAATCATTCATCCGCAAATCTTCAGACAGGTTGCCCCCGAAAAATCATACAAAAAAATTGAAGATTTTTAGTCGGTTTTCTGCGCCGCTGTTTCGAGATGCTGGTAGGTTTCGGGAAGTTCTGGGAAGTTGCTCTTCATCCGCTGTGCCGCTACTTCAGCAGCTTCCTCCATGATTTTCTGT
>JANXEM010000004.1 GCA_025058435.1 Candidatus Caldarchaeum sp. | reverse complement strand
ACCCTTGCGACGCCGTCGACCATCACCAACGCCACACCTGGAATGTCGCCGAGCTTGAAAGCTTCCAAAGCATCTTTGCCCACAGAGCCGTAGGGAGCATCCAATACCACGAGGTCCGCGGGTCTGCCGGGCTCGAGCAACCCCTCCTTCAGCCCAAAAGCCTTCGCCGTGTTTCCCGTCGCTGCGCAAACAACCTTCTCAGCGGCCACATCCGTGTTAGAGGCGATGAAAGAAATCGTCCTGATTACGCCGAGCGGGATGACGCCTGTTCCGGAAGGAGAGTCTGTGCCGATTACGAGCCGTTTCAACTCGTTCCTCGAGTCGAGGAATTTGACGGTCTCGACCATGGACCTGAAGTTTCCGCATTGGACGACTTCGATGGCTGATTTGGTGTTTTCGATGATTTTTCTTATGTCGGGGATTGATGGTGATGTTGGGCCGCCGTTGATGTGTGAGACGACGTCGGGCCGGACTTTGAGGACGACTTCGGCGTTGACTATGGTGCTTCCCGGAATCGAAGCTCCTCCCGTGTGAATCACGGCCTTCATCCCGTGCTTCTGGGCTATTCGGACGAGCTGAGCGGCTTCATCCGGGTCCTGAACCGTTCCCAACCCCACCTCCCCGACGAGCCAAACACCCTGTCTAACCACCTCTTCAAAATCACTTTCAACCAAACCCTTCTCGAGGAGAAGCGCACCCGCGTGAACCTTAGCCCCAAGCGGTCTAAGGTTTTTGAAAGTTTTGTGAGCAAGAACAGCGAGAGCTTTCGCGGCCTCTTTGTCCCCCCGCGGCCTTCCCGGAAGATGAACCTCCCCTGCGGAAACGAAAGTCGTCACCCCACCGTTGACGTATGATTCGATGAACCCAATCGTGTTCTGCCGCGGCGTAAAATCTCCGAAAACCGGGTGAACATGCGAGTCGAACAAACCCGGCGTCACCGTCATCTGGTTGACGTCGAACACTCCTTCAGCTTGTCTCGAAATGTTCCAGCCGATCTCCTCGACTACGCCGTTGCTGACGTAGATGCTGTCTCCGTCGGCGAATGGTTTTTCGATGTTTCCGGAAATTATTTTTCCCGCGTTTTTGATGAGAATAGTTTTCACATCCGGTTTTCGAAAGCGCTTCTTATTATTTTTTGTTGATGAGCGTCCACAGCGAATAGGAAGATATGTTTGAATGGGTTATTCTTGTTTTGGCCGCATTCTCTACTGCGTTTGCTATGGCGGCTGCGACGGGTATCGCGGGGCCTTCTCCCATCCCCTTCGAGCCGAGCTCAGAGAAAAGGGACGGTGTTTCGACGTGGTCGACGACGATTTCCGGCGTTTCCACACTCGTGGGCAGGAGATAGTCGCTGAACGATGAAGTGAGCAGAACTCCGTCGTCTCCGTAGACGATGTTTTCGTAGAGCGCGGCCCCGATTCCCTGAACGACGCCGCCGATTATCTGGCCTTCGACGATTTGCTTGTTGAGGATTCTGCCGCAGTCGTGGACGGCTACGTAACGTAGCAGCTTCACCTGCCCCGTCTCGGGATCGACTTCTACGACGGCGACATGAGCCGAGTTCCCATAGGTTGCCGACATGTTGATTTCTCCGGGCTGTCCTGTGTTGAAGGTTGGGAAGTCGTAGAAATATTCAGCCTGCAGAGCCTTGTGGCTTCTTGTTTTGACGTTGTCCCTGTATGCTTTCGAGGCGAGTTTGGCGAAGCTGATGGCGGCCGCTGTTCCTTTGACGATTACTTCACCGTCGCGGATTTCAAGGTCGTCGACTGATGTTTCAAGGAGCTCGGCGGCGACGGCGAGAACATTCCGACGTAGGATTTCGCATGCTTTCTTGACCGCGGCGGCTGTCATGACGCTGAACCTGCTGGCCCACGTGCCGCCGTAGGGGCTTGGGTAAACAAGGCTTGAATCCCCGAAGACGACCCGAACCATCTCAGGCCTGACGCCGAGGACTTCGCAGACAATTTGTGTGAGAACGGTTTCGTGACCGTGCCCCTGAGGAATGGAGGCGGAGTACACCGTTACTTGTCCTGATTCTTCGAGTCTTACGACCGCTCCTTCACCGGAGCCGGATGTTTCGAGCTCTGGGAAGAGAAGCTTGTTGCGTGCGAGGTTTGTGACTGCTGGCTCGACGACACAAGCAACTCCGATTCCGATGTTTGGCTTGTCCGCGAACTTGTCCGGATCAGCCAAACGCCACGCTTTCTCGAGCACGGCCTTGTAGTCTCCGCCGTCGTAGAGGCTTCCGAAAACCGTGCGGTAGGGCTGCATACTTCCGTCGATCATGTTCTTCAACCGAATGTCGAGGGGAGAAATCCCGATTTTTTTCGCGGCGATATCCATCATTCTTTCGAGGACGAAGTAAGCTTGCTGGCATCCGTAGCCGCGGACGGGGCCGGTGGGGCATTTGTTGGTGAGGACGACTTTGATGTTTGTTTCGACGTTTCGGATGTCGTAGCATCCCAAGTAGGTCATCAAAGACCTGATGACCCCTCCCGGGTCTGGAAGACGTGCGTAAGCTCCCACGTCCTCGATGAACTTCGTCCGATAAGCCGTGATTCTTCCATCCCTTGTGAAGGCCATTTCGGCTGTGGTGACGCGGTTCGAATTGTGGGCCATCGCAGCCAGATGCTCCCTCCTTGTTTCAACCCATTTCACAGGCCTTTTCAGAGACAAAGCCGCGAAACACGTGAGGAAAACGTAGGGATACATCATGATTTTGACGCCGAACCCTCCGCCCACATCCTTTTCCACGAAACGGAGTTTCTCCGCCGCCAGCCCAAGCGAATCAGCCACAAACCTCCTAAACAGAAGCGGCGTCTGCTGGTTGTCGTAGACGGTTAGGGAGCCGTCCTTCTCGGGAACGGCCACGACGCCGCATGTTTCAAGCGGAGCAGCCGCGTACCTTTGGAAAACGAATTTTTCCGAAACCACTTCGTAGGCCTCGTCGAAAGCTTTGTTCACGTCGCCGAACTGGAAAGTTTTTTCCACGACTACGTTGGTGCCGACGCTTTCGTGGATGACGTTAGAGTTGACCGCTTCTTCGGGTTCGACCACGGCTGGAAGGGGTTCGTATTCGACGGCTACTTCCTCCGAAGCATCCAAAGCATCTTCCCGGGTTTCCGCCAACACCATCGCGACGGGCTCCCCGAAGAAACACGCCTTCTCCACCGCTATACCATAGTAGGATATGTTTTTCACCAAGGTGTAGAGAGGCTTGGTTCTCGAGGCCACGGTTTTGCCGTCGAAGACGAATGCTTTCTGATGGGTGGGTGAATTTGCTACTGACTTGATTTTTGCGTGGGCGTATGGGCTTCTCACAAACACGAGATGAAGCATCTTCGGGAAGAAGAGGTCGTCGACGTAGACAGCCTCCCCCCTAAGGAACCGCGGGTCTTCAACCCTTTTAGATAGCTTCAACGGCTCATGGTTTTCCCGCCGGTTTTTTACCGTTTCCAACCTCACCGTGTCTTCAGCGTTGACGTTGTGTCGGCTGCTGCCGTGTAAGCGACTAGGGAACCGTGACCAACCCGGAGCACATGGGACGAACTACTGTTTTCCATCATGGCTCAAACATTCTCAGCATCCAACACGGTGAACAGGAAATTGACGAGCTTCATCCTACGAGCCGCCATGCAAGGTCCTCCATAGAGCGGCTTCGGTGCCCGGTTTCCCGAGGCCGTGCCCAAGCCTTTTACATTTTTTAACAGCCGCATCGAGCATGAGCTTAGCCGGAGTTGAAAACGTCTGCGAAAAACATCGCCTACGGAGTTGTTCTGGCGGCTGTGGCGGTGCTAGTTGTTTTATCGATGCTTCACACGGCTTTCGGCGTAACTTTCCCGCTGCTGGTCGTGAAAAGCGGCAGCATGAGGCCCGTCATCGAAGTCGGCGACATCATCATAGTTCTACCCGTCAACTCGGCCGAAATACGGGCGGACCCAATCAACGGAGACGTCATCGTGTTCTACAGGCCGGGTGAAAAAGGTTCGGCTGGCTCGATAATCGTTCACAGAGCTGTCGCCAGAGTTTCCGGCGGCTTCATCACGAAAGGCGACGCCAACATAGCGGCTGACTACTGGGGGCCCGTGCCCTTCGACCACGTAATCGGCCGATGGACGGGGCTGAGCATTCCATCGTGGACTGGAATAGGTTTTATCAGCCTTTTCCTCCGCGGCGAAATCTACTTTCCAGCCGGGCCGCTGCTCGTCTTCCTCCTCATCCTCCTCAACATCTACTTCATCGCCAGAGACTACGTGAGAAACAAGTCTAAAGAGAGCGGTGGCGGCGAATCAACCCAACCCGCCGACTCCAACCAACCATGAAAAACCCAGCGGCCGCAGCAGCCGCCGAAAAAGCCAGCCAATAAACAGCCAACCAACC
>JANXEM010000034.1 GCA_025058435.1 Candidatus Caldarchaeum sp. | reverse complement strand
AAATGAGGTTTTAAACAGGCATAACCTATGGGAAAGGCGTAGGTTGGAGCGGTTACGGCGCGACTTCGGGTGGAACGTCGGATGACTCTGAGTTTGAAGGAGAAGATTGAGTTGATGAGACAGGGCATCATTCATAGGTATGTTGTGCCGACGCTTGAATTGCGGGGCTTTCTCGTCAGCGAATGGAAAAGGCCAATCTCTCTGGAAGACAAGATATTGCGCGACGACGGCTGGAAGCCTATCTACACCAACTTCACCACGTGGGAAACCTACAGCCGAAACGCCCCACTTCACATATACTTCAACACTTTCTACGGCGACATCCATGAAAAAGCATACCGGGTATGCTTCGTCGAATTCATCCTCAACAAACACAACTACCGTCTACCGCCGACGGTAACCGGAGTATTCACACGCCTCAACGTCGAGAACGGCTACTACTGGAAACACAAAATCCCCGTCAACCTCGACGTCCCCGAATCAGCCGTCAACGACATAGACAGCCGGTACGACGAGCTGCTGTTGGCGTTGTCCCGGGCTAAAGTCATCGATTAGGGCCTACGAAGCTGCCTCAGGACTATGCTGGTGTTTGTTTCATTTACGCCGGGAATGTTTCTGATTTCCTCGATTGTTTTGTTGAGGCTTGCCATCGAAGGCACCGATATGATGGCCATGACGTCGCGTGCGCCCGTGATTTCGTAGACCTCTTCGACCCCGTTTATTTTGATTAGCTTGTCGGCGACTTCCGGCGTTGGAACGGCGGGGTTAATCGAGATGAACGTGACGGCTTTGACCGCGTAGTCCTTTTCCACCTCGATGGTGAAGGATTTGATGACCCCTTTTTCTACGAGGTTCCTAACCCTCCGCCGCACAGCGCCTTCAGAAAGCTTCAAAACCGCGGCGAGTTCTGTGTAGCTCTTCCTCGCATCCTTTTTCAAAATCTCGATAATCTGCCGGTCGACGGGATCGAGCTGGTCCGACATCGTCACCAACAAGGGGTTCCTCCCGTATTAGGCTTTATAAACACGGACGGAAAGTTTCAGCCGAATGAGCGTAAAAGTCGGAGTGGTCGGTGGCTCCGGATACACCGGCGGTGAGCTGCTGAGAATTTTGGCCGTCCATCCGAACGTCGAAGTCACCTACGTCACTTCAAGAGAATATGCTGGAAGGCCTTTCACGGCGATTCATCCTCATCTTCGCGGGTTTTACAAGGGCTTGAAGTTCAGCGAAGTATCTGTTGAATTGATGGCGGAGAAATGCGATACGGTTTTCGTCAACACGCCTCACGGCGTTTCATCGTCTTTGACGCCGCAGCTTCTCGAAAGGGGGTTGAAGGTTGTGGACTTGAGTGCAGACTTCCGTCTCAAAAACCTTGAAGACTACCGGATTTGGTACGAAGACGTTCATCCAAGGCCCGACCTGCTCGAAAAAGCTGTTTACGGTCTTCCCGAACTTTATAGGGAAGAGATTAGGTCGGCGACTCTCGTCGCTTGTCCGGGCTGCAATTCGACGGCGGCGTTGTTGTCTTTGATTCCGGCCTTTGAGCAGAAACTTGTGGACGTGGAGCGCGTAGCGGTGGACTTGAAGGTGGGAAGCAGCGAAGCCGGCATCAAGCCTTCGCTCGGAACGCATCATCCGGAAAGAGCGAACGTGATGAGGCCCTACGAGGCTGAAGGCCATCGGCATGTCGCGGAAGTCGAGCAGGAACTTTCGAAAATCGCTGGGAAACCGGTCAAGGTCGCCCTCGTTCCGCATGCCGTCGGAGCCGTCCGAGGAGCTTTGGCATCATCCCACGTATGGCTTCAGAACACCGAAACCGACGAAACCAAAATATGGAAGGCCTATGCAGCCCGCTACGGCAAAGAACCGTTTGTCAGAATCGTCCACGGCACCCCCTTCAGATATCCCGACCCCAAATACGTCATCGGAAGCAACTTCGTCGACGTCGGCTTCGCAGTCGAAAAAAGAATCGGACGAGCCGTTTTTTTCGCCGCCATCGACAACTTGATGAAAGGAGCGGCCGGGCAGGCGGTTCAGTGCTTTAACATTTTGCACGGGTTCGACGAAAGGGCTGGGTTGAACAGCCCGCCGCTCCGGCCTGCTTAGGCTTAAATCCGGAAACGGCGTTGACGGAATCGTGATAGTTGTAAAGGCTGGCGGACGGGCCTTAGATTCCAACCGAAACAAAATTCTCGACTCCGTCGCGGCGAACCATCGACGTGGCGTCGTCTTCGTCCATGGAGGTGGAGATATTGTGTCGCGGTATGAGAAGAGGCTCGGAATCGAGCCGAAGATTGTTGTTTCGCCGTCGGGTGTTCGGAGCAGGTTGACGGATGCGGAAGAGCTTGAAGTTTACGCGATGGTGATGGCTGGAAAGCTGGGGAAAGAGATTGCCGCCTACCTCAACAGCCGCGGGGTTAAGGCCGTTAATCTTTCGGGCGTCGACGGGTCGGTGGTGAAAGCTCAGCGGAAGAAGAAGTTGGTCGTCCTTGACGATAGAGGAAGAAAAAGAATCGTAGACGGCGGATACACAGGGACGATTACTGTTGTTGACGCGGGCTTCATCGAAACCTTGGTCAACCTCGGGTTGGTGTTGGTCTTTTCTCCTTTGGCTTTGGGGGATGAAGGTGAATTGCTCAACGTCGACGGCGATTCCGCGGCTTCCGCCATAGCGGCGGCCTTGAAAGCCGAAAAACTCTACCTTTTGACGGACGTCGAAGGAGTTCTTTTGGACGGCGAAGTTGTGGGACGGATTTCGTCTTCCGAGGCTATGCAAATTCTGGAAAGAATTGGCCCGGGGATGAACCGGAAGCTCATGATGGCGGTCAAAGCTGTTGAATCGGGTGTGAAGACGGTTCACATCTGTTCGGGGCTGGTGGATGACCCGATAGCCGCGGCCGACGGCGGGTCGGGCACGGTTATCGTCGTTTGACGAAATGGGCTGAGACAGACTACGAAAATCGTAGCTCATAAAAAAATATCGACGATAGCAACCCCTCCTGGTAACGACTTAAATAACAGCGTTACGAAGCAAATCGCAGTGAAAATGAAATGGTGAACCTTGCTTGTCCGGTTTGCGGCGGCTCCGTCGAAGTGCCGTCTGACTCGTTGCCGGGAGAGTTGTTTGAATGCGGTGATTGCGGTGCTCAGCTCGAATATTTTGTCGACGAGAAGAACGCCGCGTCTTTGAGGGTTGCGGAAGAAGTCGCGGAGGATTGGGGCCAGTAACGAATGAATATCGGGCTCGCCTACGACGTTGTCCGGTTTGAAGAAAAGGCCCTTCTCCAAGCCATCAACGATTTGGGCCACTTGGCAAAACCCGTCCACGTCGTCGACAAAGAATTCTGGATAAACGAAGCGAACGGGTTCGACGTGAGCTTCATCATACAGCGATGCGTCAGCTTCAGCAGGGCGCTCGCCACCACAACGATATTCGAAAGATACGGAAACATCGTGGTAAACAGCCTCGACGTCCTGCGCAACACCGCCGACAAACTTATCACAACATCCATGCTCGCGAGAAGAAACATCCCGACGCCGGCGACGGCCATCGCCTTCAACAAGCAGACGGCCCTGTCCATCGCCCGCAAAATGGGCTTTCCCGTCGTCGTCAAACCAGTTTCAGGAAGCTGGGGAAGGAACATCGCACGGGCCTTTGACGAACAATCGCTCCTCGACATCCTCGAGCTGAGGGAAAACATGCCCAACCCTCAGATGAAAGTTCACTACTTGCAGGAACACGTAGACAAACCCGAACGAGATATCCGAGCGTTCTACGTGTGGGGTGAGGTACCGGTTGCGATTTACCGGGTCAGCAAGATGTGGAAAACCAACACGGCCCTAGGCGGCAAAGCCCAGCCCTGCCCGGTCACGGACGAGCTGAGGGAGCTGGTCATCAAGGCCGGCGATGCCGTAGGCGGCGGCGTCCTCGGCGTGGACATTCTCGAATCCCGAGAGAAAGGGTTGCTGGTCAACGAAATCAACGGGGTCGTCGAGTTCCGGAACACGGTTCTCGTCACCGGATACGACCTCCCATCTAAAATAGTGGAAAACACCGTAAGAGCCGTCAGAGGATGACCGTATCGCTACTCCGTTTCGCCAGCCCCCGAGGACTGCGCATTACGAAGGCCGAAGGCCAGTATGTTTGGGACAGTTCGGGCCGGCGTTATCTCGACTTCTATATGGGTTATGGGGCGGCGTTTCTGGGCCACCGTCATCCGAAAGTGGTCAAGGCCCTGTCTGAACAGCTCGGTAGCTACATGACAGTTACTCCCGCCTTCGACACAGAAGCGCTCGACAGATGTCTTGAAAAACTCGGCCAAGTCCTACCACCGCATCTGACCAAAGTCTTCTTCCTCAACAGCGGCTCGGAAGCCGTCGAACTCGCTTTGAAAATCAGCCGAAAACTCACGGGAAGGAAGAAGGTGCTGGCTTTCAACAACGGCTTTCACGGCCGGACGATGGCCGCTCTATCGGTGACTTGGAACAGCAAATACCGTGAAGGCTTTGAACCGTATCCGTTCGAAGCCGTCTTCCTTCCGTTCAACGACGCGGAAACCGTCGACCGCAGGCTTAACGAAGAATTCGCGGCCGTGATATTCGAGCCGGTTCAAGGCGAAGGCGGCATCATACCCGCCACGACCGATTTTATGAAGGCGGTGGAAAAGAGGGCGAAAGAGGTGGGCGCCTTCGTGGTAGTCGATGAAATTCAATCGGGCTTTGGCAGGACGGGTGTTGTGTGGGCTCATGAAAGAGCTGGAATAATGCCCGACATGTTGACAGCCGCAAAAGCCGTGGCGGGAGGTTTTCCCGCAAGCTTCGTGGCAGTGACCGAAGAAGTTGCGTCAAAGGTCAAGGAGACAGACCACGGCTCCACCTACGGCGGAAATTCGCTGGCCCTCGCCGCAATTACCGCGGCTACGGAGGTGTTGATGGAAGAAAATGTACCGCAACAGGCTGAGGAGAAGGGAAACGCCCTCGGCGAGGCCTTGAAACCCGTCGTCGAAGAAAACACCAACCTGTTCCGGGCGTTCCGAAGAGTCGGGCTGATGGTCGGTATCGAAATGAGGACACAGCCTATGCAGTTCATCAAAGGTCTTCAGTCGAACGGGTTGATCGGGTTTAAAGCTGGGTTGACGGTTCTCCGGTTTCTCCCACCTTACGTGATAAATGAGCGGGACGTGGCCTTCGCGGCTGAAACGCTGAGAAAAACAGCCCGCGAACTTTCAGGTCTCCGCGAAAAGGGTGCCGAGAATCTCTGACAGAGGCCTTCCCCCGACCTGAACGGCCTCAAACCGTACGCGGATAAAGGGTTTTCCGACGCTGACAACCTTCGACAAATCCGCCGGGCTCGACGAAACTATTGCATCCGCGGGAACGTTTTTGAGGGTTTTTTCCAAATCCTTTAGCTGCTCCTCCGTGTATCCCACCGACGGGACGACGGGGCCGATGTGGCTGTATTCCTTGTAGGCTTCGGCGATGGAGCCCACTGCGTATGGCTTGGGGTCGACGACAACCGCTCCAGCCGCTACGGCGGTTTCATACGCAACGCCCACGGCCATTACGCCGTGGGTCAGCGAAGGCCCGTCTTCAACCACCGCAACCCGCAACCCCTTAACGTCGCCGTCGACGACCGTCTCCGAAGCCGTCACAACAATTTCCGCCTTCGAATTCATGTTCCGCAGCTTTTCAGCAAGTTTTTCCAAATTTTCTGCAGAAGTTTTATCGGCTTTATGGATTACGAGCAAATCCGCCATCAGGACGTTGGTTTCCCCGGGATAACTCAAGCTTTCGAGGCCGGGCCTTGTCGCGTCCACGACCGTTACGTGTAGGTCTGGCTTGAAAAACGGAAAGTCGTTGTTGCCCCCATCCCAGACGATGACGTCGGCCATTTTTTCGGCTTTCTGGAGGACAAGGCCGTAGTCTACTCCCGCGAAGACAACCGTCCCATCCCTGACGTGCGGCTCAATTTCTTCCCTCTCCTCAACGCTGCACCGATGTTTTTCGACGTCATCTATGCTGGCGAACTTCTGGACAACCTGTTTTTCCAAAACACCGTAGGGCATGGGATGACGAACGACGACAACCCTAAGCCCGAACCCCTTCAAAGTTCTCACAACCAGCCGCGACAAAGTGCTTTTTCCGACCCCAGTCTTTACACCGGTGACCGCGACAACTTTCTTCGAGGACTTAAGCATCGTCGCACGCGGGCCCAAAAGCATGAAGGTCGCGCCGTGGGCGAGCGCCAACGAGGCCTTGTGCATCACCTCTTCGTGGCTGACGTCGCTGTAGGAAAAAACCACGAGGTCGACGGCGTGTTCATCGATTATTCGGGGGAGTTCCGACTCGTCATAGATTGGGATGCCGTTTGGATAATGCCGTCCGGCGAGCGAAGACGGATAAATTCTACCCGCAATCCCCGGTATCTGGGCGGCGGTGAACGCGACCACCTCATATTCGGGCCTGTCGCGGAAGTAAAGGTTGAAGTTGTGGAACTCGCGGAGCCTTTTCAGGCTCAATCGCGTCCAGCCGCTCCCATTATAACCGTCTTAACTCTTTCCACGGCCAGAAAGTGATGAAAGACGTTTAAAGCCTTACGCAAATACTTAATACAAAACGGTTGCGAACCTGTCTTTCGGAAACGGATTTGAGCTCGGTGGAGATATACCGAGAGGCCGTGGTTTCAACGCTTGTCCAACTGCTGGAAGTCTACACTCCGCCCGGTGAAGAGCGGCGTCTGGAAAGAACTTGGTACCGTGTCTGCGGAGACCTTGGATACCGTGATGTTTGGAGGGATGAGGTCGGCAACTATTTCGCCGCGGTTGGAAGGGGTGGGCGGACGGTCATGTTGGTCAGCCACGTCGACACGGTGCCCGGCGAACTCCGGGTCAAAGTTTCTGAAGGAAGGATTAGCGGCAGGGGTGCGGTCGATGCGAAAGGGCCTTTGTCCGCGATGCTTTTGGCCGGTGGATACCTTTCCGACAAGTTGAAGAACGTTCGGCTGATTGTCGCTGGTCTTGTCGACGAAGAGGGGATGGGCAGCGGCGCGAAGAAGCTGGTCGAAGAAGGTCTCAAAGCCGATTCAATCATCATCGGAGAGCCGACGGGAACCATCGGGATAGCTGTTTCGTACAGGGGAAGTGTCAGCGTCAAAGTTCACGCCCGTGCGAAAGGAGGCCACGCATCAGCTCCGTACATCGCGGAATCGGCTTTGACCAAAATTCTCAGGCTGTGGAATTTGGTGGAGCATGAGTTCGGCGGTGAACGGTACGAGGAAATAACGTCGGCGCTGACGACTCTGCATGCCGGTGACTGGATTAGCAGAATTCCGGAGAAAGCGGAAGGAACTTTGAACATCCGTTTTCCGCATCCCTACACTTCAAAAGAAATCATTTCAAAGCTGGAGCAGTTCGTAAAAGCATCGGACTGCGAAATGCAGGTCGTCGACATCACCGAGCCCGTCGTGACAAGCGTCGGAAACGCCGCCGCCAGAGGGCTGCAGAGAGCCATGCTTCGGCTGGGGCTGAAACCCAAAGTCGTCAAAAAAACAGGAACAAGCGACATGAACACACTTGTCGCCGTCACACCAAACATCGTGGCATGCGGCCCCGGCGACTCAACCCTCGCCCACACAGCCATGGAAACAGTCGAAATAAAAGACATCATCACAGCGGCCAAAATCTACGCAGAATTCGCCAAAGAAAATGATTCAGCCTAACAACCGGTCGAAAACATCCGACAGCTCTTTGTCCCGAAGCTGGATGTCGGTCTTCAACCGTCTGGCCTCGCTCAAAAGTAAATCGCTTGTTTCGGCTACTATTACAGGATTCGCCGAACCGTCGACCTCATAGCGGCCGACCACTTTCACCGGGTCCATCATCGACATCACCTCCTCCATCTTCAACGTCTCGAGACCATGTTCCCTAAAGATTTCGTTCAACCTTTTCTGGTCAAGGGTCTGCGATGCCAAACTTCTGCTGATTTTGGCCGCAATTTGGTGGGCCGTGCGGAAGCCAACGCCTTTCTCCACGGATAGGATGTTGGCTATTTCGACCGCCGCCGTCGGAGGGCCGCAGGCCTCGCGAGCCCTTTCACGGACGACTTCGACGGATTTGACGATTTTGGTCAAAAGTTTGATGCTTTCGTCGACTTCTTCAACAGCTTTCCAGAGCTTTGGAGTGGTCTGTTGGAGGTCGAGGTTGTAGCCGCTTGGCTGACGGGTCAAAATCAAGGTGACGGATGTGAGAAGACCCAGCAGCTCCGCCGTTTTCGTACGCATGATTTCGGCGACGACGGGGTTGCGTTTCTGCGGCATGATACTGCTTGTAGCGGAAAATTCTTCCGGCATCGACAAAAGCCCAAACTCCTCGGAGCTGTACAAAACCATCTCCTCAGCAAAAGAAGACAACACTACAGCGGTCTGAAGAAGGGCTGAAAGCAGGCCGATGAGGAAATCCCGGGAGGCCGTGGCCTCCAAAGCGTTGACGCTAATCTTCTTGAACCCGAGAGTTTCGGCGATGAATCTTCTGTCGAGCGGTATGGAGGTGCCGGCGACGGCTGCCGAGCCGAGGGGACATTCTTCACATCCGTCTAAAGCAGCGTTCAAGGCCGAAACGGAGCGGAGAAGCCTCACGGCATACGACTGAAGGATAAAACCAAAGGTTGCCGGCGCGGCCCTTTGAAGATGGGTGTAGACGGGAAACAGCGTCTCCTTGTCAACCATGCTGCGATTGAGAAGTTCTTCGACGGCTTCGAGAATTCGCTGCATAAGAGAATATATCCTCCGCTTCGCTTCGAGTTTGACGGCCGCAACAACCGCATCGTTCCTGCTTTTACCCAGAGCAAGCATCTCACCAACAGCCGGGACGGCCTTCGACACCAGAGATTCGATGAAGATGTGGATGTCTTCCGCTGTCTCCGGAATTTCCGGCCTCTGCAACAAAAAAGACCGTAGAACTTCCAGAGCTTCCCTGGCTTCTTGATGTTTGATGACGCCGAGTTTTTCCAACGCCTTTACATGTGCGGCGTTGACGTAAACAGTCGCTTCGAGGATTTCTCTGTCGAAGGAGGATGAAGATGCATAGCGTGCGGCGTCTTCATCCATCTTCCTTGAAAGCATTCCGCCGCGGTGCGGCGCCTCCAACCTAAACCTTCTCCCTCAAACTGCTCAAACGGGTTTCAAGGCTCCACAGCTTCGAAAAACCTTCACCCGCCTTCTGGTCGAAAACGCTTTCCCGAGCATAGGTGATGTAACGGTGATGATACAACGGCTTTTCGGCCCTCCGGCCCAAGATCCGCATGGAACCTTTGAAAAGACGCAGCCTGACCTCACCTTTCAAGCCCCTCTGAGAATAGTCGATGAATTGGTCCAAAGCTTTGCGCAGCGGGTCAGCCCAAAGACCGCCGTAGACGAGCTCGGCCCAAGTCGCGTCGACGACCTGTTTGAAGGATTGGAACCGACGGCCCAAGTACATTTTTTCGAGGTCTGAATGGGCGTTTATCAGGATGAGCGCGGCCGGCAATTCATAGACCTCTCTTGACTTTATGCCCACGACCCTGTCTTCGACGTGGTCGGCCAGCCCGTAGCCGTGAAGGCCTCCGAGGAGGTTGAGGTGTCGAATCAACTTGACCAATCCCATCTTTTCGCCGTTTAATGTGGTGGGAATTCCGTCGTCGAAGCCGACGACCAGCTCTTCCGGCTTGTCAGGTGTTTGTTCGATTGGTTTAACGAGTTTGAAGGCCTCGGTCGGGGGCTCGGTCCACGGGTCTTCGAGCTCGGCGGCTTCGATGGACCTGCCCCAGAGGTTTTCGTCGACGCTGAACCTGCTTTTGACAGGGTTGATGGGGAGGTTGTGTTCGAGGGCGTATTCGATTTCTTCGTCCCGGCTCATGTTCCATTCTCGGACGGGTGCGATGATCTTCAGGTCGGGTGCGACCGACGCAAAAGTTGCGTCGAAACGGAGCTGGTCGTTCCCCTTTCCTGTACAACCATGGGCGACGGCGTCACATCCCTCCTTCAACGCGACCTTCGCCGTTTCTTCAGCGATCAAAGGCCTGCTCAAAGCGGAGGAAAGAGGATAACTTTTCTCGTAGAGGGCGTTGGCTTTAATCGCTTTCGCAACATATTCTTCGGCGAACTTTTGTTTGGCGTCGACGCTGTAATGTTTGACGGCACCGCTTTTGTAGGCCTTCTGCTCGATTTCGTCAAAATCTTCGTCCTGTCCTACATCAACTGTTACGGTGATGACTTCGGCGTCGTAACGCTGGCTGATCCATTTTATCATCACCGTCGTGTCGAGGCCACCGCTGTAGGCTAAAGCCACCTTCATAACATCTTCCCAAAAGAAAACCCCTTCTTAAGCGTATGCTTAACCGGTCCCTTCTTCAGCTTTGGGAGCTGATTCTTCGATTTTTTTGAGGAGATAATCCTTCCTCAAAACCCCAGATTCAAGGAGGTTGACGACCGAATTCGGCGATGCTTCGCCCGTAACCCTCCCGAAAGGCCCCTTTAGCTGCCGCCACTTCAAATCTGTGTTCCCGCTTTTCGACTTGTAGATTACGCCGAGTACTTCAGCGACCTTGACGAACTTGACGTCTCTCATTTCCCGGAGAGGAACTTTGGAGACAGCTTCGACGTATATTGTGCCGTGTTCGGCGTCTCTTTCGGGGAAAACCGATGTGTCGTGGAGGTAGGCGGCCGGCATGTAAGAAGCACATGTGTTGAGGATTATGAACTGGCGAAACTTTTCCAGATGAGTTCTTTCGTCGATGTAGACCATTTTCACCACCCCGTGTTCCTCGAACGCCATTCAATCTTCGTCTCTTTTTTCTTGGGCATGATTTTGTCGAGAATGAGTTTAAGGCCGTCGTCGTCTATGGGGAGCCGGACGTTGCCGCTCTGCGAAATCTGTATCAGGTAGGATTCAACTTTTTCCGCTATTTCGGGTTTGATGAGTTTGAGGTTGTTCAGCCTTTGCCGAGCTTCCGGTGTCAAAATAACCCGAAGGGCCGCCGCCTTCTCGAGCTCCCTCTGCCGCCGCGCCTGCTCCTCGGCGACCCTCGCCTGCATCTCTGCCATCTTCTGCTGCCGAATCCGCTCAAGCTCTTCGTCTTCAGCCGACATCCAGCCTAAACAACCGAATGTGTTCCCAAATATTTAACCTCATGCAGTTTAAAAGGCTTCGAAATCCATGAGGCTGAGGAGGTATGCTTTGGAAAGCTCTTCGGCGGTCGGAATTTTCATTTTAAGGTCCAAAAGTTTGACGAGTGCTTCCACGGCACGTCTCGCTGCGAAAAAGTCTGGAGCCATTTCGGCGGTTTCGACGAGCATCGAAAAATTCTGCATCCCCGACTCCGAAGCAAGCACCGTCAAAAGCCCTGCGGCACCCACTATCTGACCGCTGTATTTGACGCCGTCCACCTTCTTCACCCATTCGTCGAGGAACGAAGAATCTGTCGACGAGCAGTAAATCGTTCTTCTTTCGGATACGGATTCTTTGCCGTAACCTCCTATGGTGAGGACGGTTGATGCACCGATTTTTTTCGAGACGTCGATGATTTTTTGGCATAGGTCGTATTGTCCGTAGCTTGTGGAAGGTTGGGCGTTTCCGTAGAGAATGAGTAACGGTGGTGTGTGGTTTGCGAGGTAGATGTCGGCGAAGCTGAAAACCAGTTTGCCTTCAGAAATGTAGCCGATGGCCGGGTAGAAGGGCGAAAAAAACCTCACTATCTTCCTCACTTCCATGTTGCGTAACAAATAAGCGACCGCCACTTTGGCGACGAGCCCGATGCCGGGCAGTCCTTCGACCAAAACTCCGTTCGACACCTTCAAGTTCTCGTTTCTGTCGACGGAAAAGACTTCGGTTTCGAGCATGCTGTTTTCTGTTAAGTGACGGTGTTAATAATGGTTTGCCTCGTGATTTAATACTTGGTTGGCGTCGGGTGTGTTTCTGGATGAAGGCCGAGTTCGAAATAAAGCATAAGGATTTGCTGGGTAGGATCGGCGTCCTTCATTTGGGCGGTAAGAAGGTTGAAACGCCTGCCTTCGTTCCGGTCATCAACCCCGTCAACCAAGTAATACCCCCTATGGAGATGAAGAAGCTGTTTCGTTGTCAAATAGTCATCACGAACGCCTACATTCTTTTGAAACGGTTTAAGGAGACCGTTGTTGAAAAAGGTGTTCACGGGTTTATCGATTTCGACGGTGTGGTGATGACTGATTCCGGCGGCTATCAGGTGTTGGTTTACGGCGACGTGGCTGCATCAGCCGCTGATATCGCTGTTTTTCAGGAGTCGATAGGCTCGGACATAGCTGTCCCGCTTGACAGGCCGACTGGGTTGGTGAGCCGGCGGGAGGCGGAGAAAACTGTCGAGGAAACTTTGGCAAATGTGAAACTGACGATGGAGTTGGTTGAACCGGAAAGCAGATGCGTCTGGGTCGGCCCCGTTCAGGGAGGACTTTACAGAGATTTGGTCGCCCGATGCATCGAAGAATACGAAAAACTTGGGTTCAGTCTATACTGCCTCGGAAGCCCCGTTCCCCTGATGACTGCGTACCGGTACAAACAGCTGACATCGATGATTTCCTCGACCCGTGGCTTGCTCGGGCCGGTCAAGCCTCTTCATCTGTTTGGCGCGGGCCATCCGATGGTCTTCGCCATCGCAATCGCCCTTGGCGTGGATTTGTTTGACTCCGCCTCGTACGCACTATTCGCCAGCGAAGACAGATATCTAACACAGGACGGAACGACGCGGATAGAAAATCTTGCATACCTTCCTTGCAGTTGCCGAATTTGTCTGGAATATTCTGCGAGAGAGCTGAAATCGTTGGAGAAACCTGAACGTTTCAGGTTGTTGGCTTTGCACAACCTTCATGTTTGTTTTGAGGAGGTGAACGCGGTTAAGCAGGCCCTTTGGGAGGGAAGGCTTTTCGAGCTTTTGGAAAAAAGGGCTAAAGCGCATCCAGCCCTTTTTGACGCCTTCACCAACGTGTTGAGCGATGAAGATACGGTCAAAACCATGATGATTCACACCCCGGTAACCAAGAAGAGAGGCCTGTTCCTCTACGACGAAAACAGTATCAAAAGACCGGAATACAGGAGAATTGTAGAAAATCTCGAAACATTCTCCGCCCCGCAGTCAAACACGGCCGTAATCGTCAGCCATCGAGCCGTAACTTCGAGAAACACATCAAACCTTCTCGAAAAAATCGCCGAAACAATCGGCTACAGTGATTTCGACGTTTACGTGGCTGGAACACCTTTCGGCCTAATCCCGCTTTCGGTCTACAACGTTTACCCGATATCCCAAACAAACTACACAGAAAACCTGATGAAAAAACTCGAAAAAAAGGTCTTCGAAAAGACCGCCGAAACAATCACGCGAAACGGATACAAAAATGTCTATGTCGTGGACTTTGGCCCCGACACATATCCGGGATTTCTCAAAGACCTCGCCCGCAGCCTGCAAACAACATACCTCAAACCCAAAAAACGCCTAAATACATCGGAAAACAAACCAACAGAACGGAGAAACGGGCCGGTGGTCTAGCCTGGTATGACGCCACCCTGACGCGGTGGAGGTCGGCGGTTCAAGTCCGCCCCGGCCCACTAGGGGACGATGACTAGGCGCCCGCGGAGGTCTTGCCGAGCCATGCTTTTAGATGAGGTCTGAAGAGAAATCAGCCCTCTTGATACCGCTTCGGATGTTTCAGAGCTTGGTTTAGTTCCTCATCTTCGATCTACCGTCTGCAGCGATCTTCGAAGAAGGATGTGATAGAAGTATGTCGCTTAGCTGTATTGCCGGCCTTTCATCTGTTAAGTGATATTAGGGTCTGATGAGGATTTTCAAAGTGCCCGCAGAGGAGGCGTGCTTGAAGGCTGTCGAATACTCCTCTAGGCTGTAGACTGCGTCCACCAACTGCTGGACTTTGACCAATTTTTTAGAGAGAGCTTGTAAAGCTGGTTGGAAAGGCCCGCACCTCGAGCCGAGCAGGTTAACCTCGTTGACGACCAGCGGCGACAGGTTGAGCGAAACGGCGTCTGCGACAGTTGTCTTTAGAACGAGCAACCCACGTGGTTTGACGAGGTTGGCTGCCGTGGCAAGGCCTGTCGTTTTTCCCGACGCCTCAACGACTAGGTCGTAGGCATGAGGTTCAAGAGACTCGTCCACATGAAAACATTTGAGTCCTAGGTCTCTTAGGATATCCATTTTACGCTTGTGCTTCCCGTAGACGTGAACCTCGTGGACAACTGTTGAGAGCACTTGAGCCACTAGGTTGCCGAGTCTTCCGTCGCCTA
>JANXEM010000040.1 GCA_025058435.1 Candidatus Caldarchaeum sp. | reverse complement strand
GTTGCTGCGAAGAAGCTTGTGAAACCTGCTATCAACGCTATCGTCAGATACCATTCGGCTAGAGCGGCTGGTGGAAAAGCTTCGAACGGAACGACCGTCAAAACCATCCTTGCGACTAGGTAGACTCCTGCCTTAACCATGGTGGCTGCATGGATCAGGGCTGAGACAGGTGTGGGGCCTTCCATGGCGTCGGGCAGCCAGACATGCAGGGGGAATTGGGCTGATTTGCCCACGGCGCCGCCGAAAAGGAGAAGAAGTGGAATGATGATGACGGCGGTCGACAGCGTTCCTTTCGCGACGGCGTCAGCCATGGCTTTTTCCAGACCCGTGTAGCTGAACGTGCCGAACAAAGCAAACAGGATGACGATTCCGACGAGCATCGAAGCGTCTCCGACCCGCGTGGTCACGAAGGCCTTGATTCCCGCGGCGTTGGCTTCGGGTTTTTTGTTGTAAAACCCGATGAGGGCGTAGCTGCAGAGCCCGACGATTTCCCAGCCGATGTAGAGCATCAAAAGGTTTTCCGCCATGACGAGCAAGGTCATCCCGCCTATGAAAAACAGCATGAAAAAGTAGTAGCGTGGAAGGCCCTCTTCGTGGGCCATGTATCCGACGCTGTAGAGGACGATGAGCGCGCCAATTCCCGTGGCGATCGAGGCCATCAACACGCTGAGCGGGTCGACCAGCAAACTGGCCTCTATGTAACGGCCTTCTCCCAGAGGTATCCAAGGTATTTTGATAACTTCGCCGTGATATTTTCCATACACATCGGGTATCATGGAAAGGCTGAAGGCGGCCGCTACGAACGCAACCGCCACCGAATAGGCTTCGCCGGCTCTTTTGCCGGCTTTGAAGACGGCTGGAACCAGCAGGCTTCCAGCCAGCGGAACAACCCAGGAAAGCCACGGCGCGTAAGGCAACATAACTTTCTCCATACAGGTTAGTTTACAAGAATTTTAATCTCACCGTTGACGCTACTTGGCGGAGGTCCTGTTCGGAAATGATTAGTTTCTTGTATGTGCCTTTTCCAGCGGATAAAGACTATGCATCGTGGTGCCGGAGCCTCGTGTCGAGAAAACTGGCCGCCAGCATTAACGTTTTGCCGGCTAAATCATTCTTCTTCTGGGAAGACCAGCTGAAGCAGGAAGATGAAGTCATACTGGTCGTCAAAACAAGCAAGGACAAGGCCCCGGCGTTGAAAAACGTGGTCGAACAGGAGCACCCCTACCGAGTTCCCGCCATAATCGAAATTCCTGTGGCCGACGTAAATGCTTCCTACCTCAGATGGGTCGAGGAAAGCACAACGTGATAAAGCGGTTCATCTTGATAGTCAACAACAAAGGCTATTCGCCCGCCGACGGACGGAAAATCATCGAAAACCTCCGAAGCCTCGGATACAGGGTTGTCGACGTCAGAGTTGCGAAGAACCACGTTGAAGTAGACCTGTTGAGCGAATTTCCTCCTTTTGTCGAAGGGTTTGAACTGCTTGAAACCGTCGAAATCGGGGAGACAACGACTGTCGACCGTGAGGATGATTTTCGGAAGGCGGTCGACCTTTTCAACCGGGAAAGGTTTTGGGAAGCACATGAGACGCTCGAGCCTATTTGGAGGTCTTCGAAAGGCGTTGAAAAACAGGTTTTACACGGCTTGATTTTGACGGCGGCCGCTTTCGTGCATTTGCAGAAAAACGACAGACACGGGTTTCAATCCATCCTAAAGAGAGCTTTGAAGAACCTTTCCGCGGGAATGAAAACCTATCGGGGAATAGACTTGAACGACCTCGTGCACAAGGTAAACGAGGCCATGAAATCGGAACAAGCTTTCACCATCGCAACCGTTGATAAGCCCAAAAATTTATAACATCTGAAAAACCCAAACTCTACGTGAAGGCCTCTGACGTAGCCCTCGCGGTTGTTTTCACGGCCTTGGTCACCGCGGCCACGATGGTTTTGAGCGTTTACTTTCCGCTGACCCGAGGTTATTTCAACCTCGGAGAAACCATGGTTTATCTCGCGGCTTTGGTGGGCGGGCCTTTCGTCGGAGCTTTTGCGGGCGGCGTCGGCTCGGCAGTTGCCGACGTACTGCTGGGTTACACCGTCTTCGCGCCCGGAACGTTGGTAATCAAAGGCGCTGAAGGTGCGGTGGCGGCGTTGCTCTACCGTCGTCTCCGGAAGTTGGACGTGCCACGGGCTTTGATTCTTTCAGCGATGATGGTGGGAGTTTATTTCGGCATACTCGTTTCCGTCGGAATTTTCCTGATGAGCGGCTTGGTCGAGGTGACGGTCTACGCGGCCGGGACTTTCCAGCTTCTGGTGAGCCCTTTCACGTGGGTGTTTCTCGCGCTTCTCGGCTCGGCCGTGCCAGCCTACTACGTTTTCCGCCGGAAAGAGCTTGAAGCATGGCTGGTGATTTCGCTTCTCGCCGCAGGCCTCGTAATGGTAACCGGATATTTCCTTTACGAGCTTCTCGCTGTGGCTCTCGGAATATTGCCCGACATCGTTCCCGTCGCCGAAATTCCGCTGAACATCGGGCAGGTCGTCGTGGGGTCGGCTGTGGCCATCCCGGTCTACAAGGCGGTAAGGTCTCGGATAAGTCTTCCGACCGTCAGCCATTAACGGGGCCGTACTTCTCCTCTATGACGCTGTATCCTCTTTCTTCGAGGAGGTGTGCGAGTTCTTCGCCACCGGTTTCGACGACTCTTCCTCCGTACATGACGTGGACAACGTCGGGTTTAAGGTAGTTGAGAATTCTCTGATAGTGGGTGATGACGAGCGCTCCCATGCCGGTCTGCTTCGATATGGTTCTGACGCCTTCGGCGACGATTTTTACGCCGTCGATGTCGAGGCCCGAGTCGGTTTCGTCGAGAACCGCTATACGAGGCGATAGAATGGCCATCTGGAGGATTTCACATCTTTTTTTCTCGCCGCCCGAAAACCCTTCGTTCAAATACCGCCTCGCTATCGACGGGTCGAGCTTAAGCATTTCGATCTTCTCCTTCAGAAGTTTCTGAAATTCGGGGACGCTGATTTTCGATTTGTCGCCGTCTCCTCCGTATTTCATGTTGATGTAGGCCCTTCGGAGGAAGTTGGCGAGGGTTACTCCAGAGATTTCGACCGGATACTGGAAGGCGAGGAAAAGGCCTTTTCTCGCCCTTTCGTCGGGTGACAGTTCGATGATGCTTTCGCCGTCCAGCAAAATGTCGCCGCTGTCAACCGTGTATTTGGGATGTCCCATGATGACCGACGCAAGGGTGCTTTTTCCCGAGCCGTTCGGGCCCATCAAGCTATGTATTTCGCCTTCTCGAACAGTCAGGTCGACGCCTCTGAGGATTTGTTTGCCTTCTATGCTTGCGTGCAGGTTGACGATTTTCAGCTCCATGGCTCCGGAATGCGGACTATAACGCCGTTATTTAAAGCCGCCTAAACAACACCCGGCAGAGAACCCCGAAACTGCCTCCGAAGACGCGCCGTCTCCTCCGCAAACATTATCTGGGCCTTTATCCGTTCAGCCGCTTCATCCAACGCGGTTGTGTCGAGGTCTTCGATACCCAAAATTTTCGAAAGAACTTTTAGGACGTTTTTCGAGGCTTTCGGCTGTGGAATTTCGGGGTTGTCGATTTCTCCCAGCAGGCAGAGGCCTTCCATACCGAGTTCTCTGCCGACGCCGAGCAACAGCCCGTTAAAACCCGTGATGTAGCCGCTGTCTTCGAGGGAAACCGCTCCAACCTCTTCGGCCAGCTTCGCCAACTCTTCGTTCGTCGAAGCGTAGAGGACACGGCCCGTCGCAGCTCCTCCACGGTGGGCCGCCCCCAAAGTAACGACCCGCTCCAAGGCCATCCGCTTCGCAATCTCCGCGACCGTTTCCGTCAACTCATAAAGCTCCCCAGCTTCGTGAGGCTGATAATCTCCCGAAAAAACCACAAACCCACCCAAGTTGACAGGCTTGTGAAATTTGAATTCGGAACGTCTGTAAACCACCCTTCCTTTCTCATGCATCACGTACGGCGGCCAGCTCGCCCGCACCACCGCAAACGCTTTCATGCCGAGAACTTTGACGAGATGCTCAACGGCTATACCCGCGACGTTTCCCATGTCAGGCAACCCCGCCACCAAATATTTCGCCCCCACCGGCGGCTCGTCGCTCAAAAAATAGCTCAGCACAACAAGCGTGTAATCGGGCCAACTATAAGGTTAAAGGATTTACACCGCTGGAACGTTTGTAAAAGGCGTTGAAGGCGACCGTTTACGGAGGAGCTGGGAAGATAGGAGGCAACAAGATATTGCTCAAAAGCGAATCGAGGATTTTCCTCGACTTCGGCGTCGACTTTAACGGCAAAAGCAAGTTTTTCAGCACCTTCCTCCAGCCCCGCAGGTTTTCACTCGTCAAAGACTACATACTAACCGGCGTCCTCCCCAACATCGAAGGCCTCTACGTCCACGACCTTTCCCAACCTTTTGCAGACGCCGTCGTCATCTCCCACGGCCACATCGACCACTACGGCCACGCATCGCTAACCCGCAAAGACATCCCAATCTACCTCGGCGAAACAACCAAACTGCTCATCCAAGCACGGGAAAACACCAAACCAAAATCGCCCGAGCACCTCATTCACACCGAGAAACAACACAAAATACACACCTTCAAAACCGGAGACGTCTTCAAAATCGGAGACTACGTCTTCCATCCAGTCCACGTCGACCACAGCATCCCAGCATCATACGGCTTCGTCGTCGAAACCGACGGAGGAGTGTTGGCCTACTCCGGCGACCTCCGCATCCACGGCCCAAAAGCCCAAATGACCCAAGACTTTGTCGAAAAATGCATAGACAAAAAAGTGGAGGTGTTGTTCATCGAAGGGACGAGGATAGACGACGCGGAGACGACGTCCGAAGAAAAAGTCGGACAAATGGTTGGGGAAATTGCGTGGGACGCCGCCGACAAGCTGGTGGTTGTCGTTGCCGCGATGATGGATTTCGACCGACTCAACACCGTGTTGAAAGTCGCCGAGGAGACCGGACGCGTCGCCGCGGTTTCGATTCACCACGCCAACGTTCTCGAACATCTGCGGAAGGCGGGCCGGAGGATATCGGTTCCCAACATGGAGGAAGGCCGGCTCGTCGCTTTCCTCGAAAAGAAGAAAACCGGCACCTATTCGAAAAAAGATTACCCACGGTGGATGACGGAGCTTTTGAACAAAGTTCCGACGGTAACCGAAGGAACGATAAGCCGGAACCAGAGGAATTATCTGCTGGTTTTGAGCAAGGCCGAAGACATCATCACGCTTTCCGACATCAAACCCGAAAAAGGTTCGCCGTTTGTGCTTTCGACGAGCGAGCCACATTCAGAAGAGCAGATTCTCGAAATGGACAAAATCATAAACTGGGTCGAGCTTCTTGGGCTCCGTTTCTACCACGTCCATTCCTCCGGGCATGCTTCGCAAACCGACCTGCTGAAAATTATCGAACGCGTTCAGCCGAAAAAAGTTCTCCCTATCCATACAGAGATGCAGGAACTTTTTCCGAAATTACTTCAACAAAAAGGGATAGATGCTGAAGTAATCTACCCTGAACAGGGACGTGAAATCAATTTGTTTTGAGGAGCCCCCGACTGGAAGAAGGGCTCGTCAGCCATTCCACGAATTCCGAAGTCGTTGTGGAGGTAAACGTCGTCCGGGCCTTTGACGTTCGCGACAAAACCTTCGCCGCTGATGGTTTGAGGCTTTCGAACTTCTTTGTAGCGGATTGTGTCGGGCTTCTGGACGTGTTTTTGGTGTTCGTCCGCTACATTTCTTCGACGAGGGGAATTCCGGCGACTTGGGCCGCCGACGAAAGCGCCGACCTGAAAGCTTCCACCAAGGCGAGGCGGAAAACCTTTGTGTCGTGGGGCGCCGACAAGACCGGACATGTTTCGTAAAAGTCGTTGAATACGAAAGCCAGCTCCCGCAAATAGGTGACCACGCGTTTGACGGAAAGGGTTTTGACCGCTTCTTCGTAAACCATCGGAAGGACGCTGATTTTCTTGATAAGCTCGATTTCTTGAACCTCGAGGTTATCGGGCGCTCTGCCCGGGTCTGGGGGTGTGTCCGATTTTTCCAGTATTCTCGTCGCCCTTGCGTAGGCGTACTGGATGTAGGGCCCTGTGTCGCCTTCGATGTCGGATGCTTCGGAGCTGTCGAAAACGATCATTTTGTCGGGGTCTGCTCTGATGAGGAAATAACGCAAAGCCGCGACGGCGACCTTTTCTCCGACATATTCGGTTTTCTCGTTGCTCCAGTCTGGATGACGCTGTCTCGCGCCTTCGATGGCCTTTGCCTTGATGTAGTCAAGAAGTGGGTCGACGTTGACGTAGATGCCTCCTCTGCCGGTCATGTGGACGAATGACGCTTCTTCGACTTGCACGTTGAGTTTTTCCGCGTCGGCTTTGCTCAGCGATACAACTTCGTATGCGTAGTGGATGTAGCGGCTGGGGTCTGCACCGAGTTTCTCCAACGCGTATCTGACGATTTCCTGCGGCCTTCTCTGCCGGACGTCGACGACGTTTATCGTGTAGGATGCGGAGCCGAAGTGCTTGATTTCGTGACCTTTCCGGTCGGTTATGTAAACCGGAGTGTTATCGGGGTTTACGCCGAACATCCTGTATTTGAAATCCCTGTTCAACAGGCCTAGCTTCCAAGCGGCGTAGCCGAAATCACGGGCCACGTAGGTGGTGGAGCCGTCGCTTTTCACCAGAACTTCGTCCCCCTCCTTGCTCAACTTCGGATGACCGCTCAAATCAAACATCCAACACCCCTTCTTCGGACCGGAATCAACAAAATAGACCGTATTACCCTCCCGCAGACTTTTGAACACATCATTCCACAAATCAAAAAACAACACATCACTTTCTTTGTTCAAAACATCGTACCGGGCCCCGAGACGCCAACAAGTCTTGAGTTGTTCACGGAGGACTCGGTCGACGACTTCCGCGTTGAATCGGTAGGTTTCGGATTCGTAGTTTTCGAGGTCGACGGCGATTTTTCGCCTGAGGGTTTCGAGCTCGGGATGTGATTCGATTTTTTTGCTGACTTCTGCGTATATTCGTCCGCAGTATTGGTCGAATTTTTCTTCTTCCGGTGGATTTGTGCCGTATCCGAGATGGGTGAAGGCGAGGAGTATTTCGGCCATTTGGACGCCGCTGTCGTCGATGTAGTTGGCGACCGCGACTTTGTGGCCGGTTTTCGTCAGAAGCCGGGCGAGGCTATCTCCGAGGCAGACGTTTCTGGCGTGTCCGATGTGAAGGGCCTTGTTGGGGTTCACGCTGGTGTGTTCAACCAACACGTAGCGGCCTTTCCCAAGGTCTACTTCGCCGAACCGCGCGCCACGCTCAACAGCAGCCGATAGAATTTCGACGGCCAAGGCCTTCCAGTTGGCGTAGAAGTTCAAATATCCCCGGTCGGCGACCTCAATTTTTTCGACGTACCGAAGCTTCTGACCCGACATCCGTGCGGCCAAGGCCCTTGCCTCCACAGCGGGTGGATTCCCTGTCTTCTTCGCGATGTCGAAGGCCGACGGAGAAGACAAATCTCCGAACCGGGGGTCTTTAGGAAACATGGTTTTCGGTTCCTCGACCCCGGCCTTCTTCAGCAAATCCTTTACTTCGTCGACGAATTGCTTCAACCCAATCGTAGTGATTTGGAGCCAAAATTAAATTATGACGCACACCATCCTCCGCCATGGACAGGCATGCGTGGATGGTAATTCTGACAATCACGGTAACCCTGCTTTCCTACACCATCCTCAGCTACCTGCTTCTCGCACCTCGGGAGCTTCCCGCCGCCGAAAGCCCCATCGTCAACGTCCTGCCCCACGCCATCGCGGCCGTTAATAGCGTCGCTGTCGTCACGCTGATTGCGGGGTACGTCACGATAAGAAACCGTAAAATCGGGTTGCATAGAATTTTCATGCTGGCGTCTTTCATCCTCATCACGGCTTTTTTGGTGATGTATTTGGGAAGGCTTTTTCTCGGCGGCGTCAAACATTTCACAGGCCCCGAAATCATACGGGACTTCGTCTACCTACCGTCGTTGTTCATCCACCTCGGCCTTTCCATTCTGTCGGTTCCGCTCGTGGTATACAACATTTTGACGGGCGGGTTCATCGAACTGAAGGACGTCGGCCGCAAAACGAAGCACAGGCTGGTGGGAAGATGGGCCGTGCGGCTGTGGAGCCTCAGCCTCGGCCTCGGCGTTTTCGTCTACTTCCTACTCAACTACATCTAAAAATTTATTCCGTCGCCAAGGCCTCTGTAAACTGGAGGATGCCCACAAACCTGCCGGCCGAAGCACAGGCCAAGCTCGCCAAATACCAAGAAGCCAGAACAGTTGAAGAAAAAATCAGGGCCCTCGAGGAGGCCCTGCCGCTGATACCCGACCACAAAGGAACGGAAAAAATGAGGGCCCAGCTCAAAACAACGCTCGCCAAACTTCGGAAAGAGCTGGAAAAAAAGAAGTCCACAAAAACAAGTCGGACGGATGTTTACTCTTTCAAAAAAGAGGGCGCCGCGACGGTTGTCCTACTGGGTTCGGCGAATTCGGGAAAATCGACTCTTCTCAGGCTTTTGACCAACGCCAAACCGGAAGTCAGCGAATATGAAATGACCACGGTCAAGCCCGTGCCGGCCATAATGTTCCACCAAGACGTCGGCATCCAGCTCGTCGAACTACCTGCCGTCATCACATCAAAACTCGAAGAAACACCTTTCACGTCGAGAAGCATCGCGGCGGCGAGGAACGCCGACATGATAATAATTATGGTCGACGGAATGAACAACCCCTACCATCAGTTCACAACAATCGTCGAAATGCTCGAAGAGTCAGGAATCGTGTTGGGTGTAAAGGATTACGAAGTGGTTCTCGAGAAAAAGGACAGCGGCGGGTTGAGGCTCGTAGTGTTCGGCCGTTTCCGAAACAGTTACGAGGAGCTTCGTCAACAATTGCTTCAAATCGGCATCCGGAACGCCGTGGTCAAAATCTACGGCGACGCGGGAGTCGACGAAGTCGTGGAGCAGGTTCTGAGGCCGACTGTCTTCAAAAAGTCCGTTGTCGTCGTGGGAAGAGCTGACACCGCAACAAAAGAGGAAGTAGAAAAACTCAAAAAGGCGGTTGAAAAGATGAACCTCTTTCTTTTCCTCTTTTCTGAAGGACATGCGTTTGCCGAGGAAACGTTCGTGAAAAAAGTCTTCGAATCGCTTGACCTCGTCCGAATATACACCCAGAAAGACGGCGTAGTCAACAGAAGGCCCGTCGTGATGAAGAGGGGAACGACGGTCGGCGAACTGGCGCAGATAATCCATAAGGAGATAGCGAAAGATCTGAAGTTTGCGAAAGTTTGGGGACGTTCGGTGAAAATTCAGGGACAGCAGGTAGGGCCGGGCCACGTGCTGATGGACGGGGACACCGTCGAACTATTCGTTTAACGTTAAATGCTGGGAGAAACTTTCGCGGAAACAGGTTGAAGGTATACGCCGTCGGCGGCTCGACCTTCGTCACCGGCTTCAAGCTTTCTGGAGCAGAAGGAATAGCGGTCAAATCTTCTGACGAAGCCTTTCGGGTCGTGAAAGAGCTGATGAACAGGCCGGACGTCGGGTTGATTATCGTCTCCGAAGACCTTTCGGAAAAATTCAGGGACGAATTGAACGAGCTGCGGGCTCGGAAGCCGACGCCGCTCGTCTACGAGCTTTCGCCGCCCGTGGGGTCTCCGAAAAGGATAGACTACCGCAAGCTTCTACGGTCCGTTTTAGGCGTCTAACATCTTTTTTAAGAGGCAGACTTCCACTGCCTCTGAGAAAAAGTTGTCCACAAGCCTATCCAAGGTCGTCAACGAAGTCCTGCAAGAAGCTCTTTCAAAGGCCATCAAAACAATCGAAGAAGGGGAAGCCGAAGCCATGCGAATAATATCAAAGACGGAGGAGGAGCTGATGCGCGAAATCAATTCGATGCAGGAAGCGGGAAAATCATCCCGAGAGGCCGCGATACAGAGGATTCTTTCAACCGCGGAAATCCAAGCCAAAAATATGGCCATCGCCGCGGTGGAAGAGGAGATTACGAAGATTTTCGACGATGTTTTGAAGAAGTTGGTCGAGGAATCGCGGCGACCGGCCTTCAAGCCAGTGATGGAAAGTCTTCTGGATGAAGCCGTTAATCTTCTGGGACGCGACATGGTTGTCGAGTCTGACGAACATGGAATTCGGATGCTGAAGGAGATAACGGCTTCGAAGACCTATAGCGTGAAAGTCGTTGTTTCGGAAAAACCTGTTTCCTTGATGGGTGGGCTCAAAGCGTCTTCTCTCGATGGGACGCTCCGTTTCGACAATTCGCTCGAGGCGCGGTTGGAAAGGCTGAAGCCCATGCTCCGAACGGAAATAGCGAAAATGCTGCTTTCGAAGGAATAGGGTTTGAAGAAAATTTTACTAACCAACGACGATGGCGTGAGAAAGCCGGGGCTGTGGGCCTTATACGACGTTTTGAAAAACTTTGGGACGGTCTTCG
>JANXEM010000017.1 GCA_025058435.1 Candidatus Caldarchaeum sp. | reverse complement strand
TTTTGGATGGGTAGAGTGATGACGGGGGATAGTAGGATTGAGCGGAGGTGTGAGAAGGTGTTGGCGGTTGGGTCGATGGTGTCGTGATGATATCCTTCCCGTTGCGGGGCGAGCTTTTCGAGAAATTCGAGGACGTCGCGGCGGAGGTTGGATTCGTTTTCGTTTAGGTAGAGGGCCATCGTGGTGTGGAGCGAGAAGACGTTGACCAACCCGTTCTTGACCCCCGACGCCGCGACAACCCTTTCAACTCTGTCTGAAACGTCGTTCAACTCGATCCGGGCCTTTGTGTTCAGGACGATTGTTTCGTAAACCACCTTCACGGCAGGCCAAATGTTCGGCCTGATTTAAGCTGTTAGACGAAGCTGGGCATGATTTCGCGGGCGAAGGCCTTGATGCTCGAGTTTTCTGGGTCGACGTCCCGTAAAACTATCAACCCAACTCCGAGGGCTTTAAGCTCTTCGACCAGCTTCGAGACTCTGTCGAGCGTTCCATGTAAGATGGTGAAGGTTTTCCGAAGAGCCTGTTCCTCTGAAGTGAATTCGCCGAACCTCTTCAGCTTCACCATCTTATCAGCCTCATCCGAATACACCAGCACGTTGGTGAAAAGGGATTGCACAGGTCTTTTGCCCAGCTCTTGAACGAAGGCGTGATATTTCTGGGCTGCGCGGCGGTATTCCTCAAGGGTTTCGCCGTAGAAGTTCCATCCGTCACCGAGGACGGCGGCAGCCCGAATCATCTTCCTTTTCCTCGCGCCCACCCATATCGGCGGCGACGGCCTTTGAACCGTCGGCGTGTTGCAGACAGCTTTCATAAGCTTGTAAAACTTCCCTTCGAAATCGGCTGAGCTCGGATATTCCATCAGAAGCCTCAAAACCTTCACGTATTCGCTGAACCTTTCGATTTTCTCCTCACTCGGCCAGTCATCCATTCCAAGGGCCTGCAGCTCTTCGGCCTGAGGTTCCGACCCCGTTCCAACGCCGAGCTCGAGCCGGCCGTTGCTGATTACGTCGAGCGTGGCGGCCATTTTCGCGAGAAGCGACGGATGTCTGTAGCAGGTACACAACACCACGGTTCCCAGCCTCGCATCGGTTAACGGAGCGAGAGCGGACAAAAGAGTCCATGATTCGAGAACTTTTGCGGCCCGGCGGGGCTGGAGATGGTCGGTCACCCAGAGGGAGGAAAAACCCAGCTCCTCGAACAAAACCGCCGAATCAACCACCGTCCTGAATTCGACGTCGTAGCGTGGAAGGACCGCGCCGAAGAAAACAACCATGAAAACAGGAGCTGGGGTACGTTATTAAACGTTGCATTTTCAACCCGCTCTCTCACAATAAATCTTCGGAAGGCCTTTGGTTGTTGTGGAAATCTATCTCCTCGATGTTGTGTCCGTCGATGATGGTGTTGTTGTATGGGTTAGGGATGGAAATCGTGTGTTGAAGGAGTTTGTGGGGTGGCGGCCGCGTCTCTTCTTCGCGGGCCCGCGTGAAATGTTGGCTGAGCTGGAGAAGATGTTGTCGGAAAGATACGTCGTCGGAAAAACCGTGAAAAAGATGCTGGGAAAAGGCTCGGTCGACGTGCTCGAGGTTGAGACACCGTCTTCGGAGAAACGGTTTCTCGCCGACTTCGTTGAGGAGAGATGGGGCCATCGTGGAATCCGTGCTTTCAACGTCGACGTTCAGGCGTCGCAGGAATTTCTCTACAGGTTTGACTTGGCCCCGCTGGTCGCCGTCAAGAAAATCGACGGAGTTTACAAGGCCGCCGAACCGGTTGACAACCTCTTCTACGACGTTTCCTTTCTCCGCGTTGCTTTTCTCGACGTGATACTGGATTCTGCCGGGCCTTTGCCCCGTTTCTCCGACCGCGTCCGGACGGCCCGCATCAACATCGACGGCGAGGAAGTGGTTCTCGAAGGCAGCGAAGACTCTGTTCTCACGGGTTTGGAGAAGCTTTTGGACGAGCTGGACGTCGACGTCGTCGTGACGAAGGGCGGCGACTCTTTTCTGATGAGTTACCTCCGTTACAGGGCTAAGGTGAACCGCGTCGGCCTCCGGCTCGGCCGCGAAAAAGACGCGCCGGCCAAGAACAGAGGTTTTTCATACATGAGCTACGGAAGAGTTTACCACAGCTTCGCCGGCTACAGGCTGCGTGGCAGGCTTCACATCGACGCCGACAACTCGATGCTCTACCGGGAAACAGGTCTCGACGGCTTGCTGGAGGTATCACGTGTCGTCCGAGTCCCCGTCCAAGACGCGGCCCGGTACACCATAGGCAGGTGCATGACGTCGCTCCAATACCATCAAGCCTTCATCAACGACGTCTTGATTCCCGCTGACGGCGGCAGGCCCTTCTGCGCGACGGGGGCGGAGCTGATGAACGCTGACCGGGGTGGATGGATTCTCGACCACAGGCCGGGCGTCTACTGGAACGTCGGCGAAATCGACTTCCACAGCCTTTACCCCATGCTGATGCTGAAACACAACATCAGCGGCGAAACAGTCAACTGCAGATGCTGCAGCGGAAACCACATACCGGAAATCGGCTACCACGTTTGCCGCAGATGGAGAGGGATAGTGCCGCGGGCCGTTGAAAAACCGTTGAAAAGAAGGCTCGAATACAAAAAGCTCTACCAGCAGACGGGGAACAAGGTTTTCAAGGCGAGGGCCGACGCCCTCAAATGGATACTCGTCACGTCTTTCGGTTATCTGGGCTACAAGAAGGCGAAGTTCGGAAGCCGTGAAGCACATCTCGCCGTCTGCGCCCTCGCACGGGATACTCTTCTGAAGAGCGTCAAGCTGGCTGAGGAGGAAGGCTTCAAGGTTTTGCACGGCATCGTCGACTGCCTCTGGATATGGAAAGAAGACGTGTCCGAAGAAGATTACAGAAAGTTCGGCGAACAGCTGGAAAAGGCTCTGGGCCTTCCCGTGGGATATGAAGGCACTTTCAGGTGGATAGCTTTTCTCGAGTCAAGAACCATTCCCGGCAGGCCCGTCAACAACCGCTACTTCGGAGTCTACGCCGACGGCCGGATAAAATGCAGGGGCATCGAAAGCAGAAGAAGAGACACACCGCCCATCGTGAAAAAAATG
>JANXEM010000022.1 GCA_025058435.1 Candidatus Caldarchaeum sp. | reverse complement strand
AATCGCGGAGCTCAAGCGGCAAATGGGAATCGACGCGATACAGCCTTCTGTTGAAGCGTCGGTTAGACAGGCTATGATGGATGAGGCGGCCAAACATGGTGTTCCCCCAGAAACGGTTCAGCGTCTCGCGACCCTGCTCTTCTCCGACGCCGTCGAACTACAGCAAAAGCCGAAAACAACCCTCACACATTTCGACATCCTCCGGCGGGCGGTTGAGCTTCAGCGGGAAGGATACGAAGTTCAGCGTCTTGAGGTGGGTGAGCCTGATTTAGGCGCTCCGACGGAGGTGCGGCAGACCGTCGCAGAAGCGGTTTTGGGCGGGTTCGCGAGGTACGTGGATTCGAGGGGAATATCCGAGCTTCGGACCATGCTGGCTAAACATGTTTTTGAAAGGCACGGCGTGGAAATCGGGCCGGAGAACATCATCGTCACCCCGGGCGGAAGGTTCGCCATCTACCTCGCCGTAAAGACACTGCTGCGTGAAGGAGATGAATTGCTGGTGATAGACCCTTCGTGGCCGATGTATCGTCAGGTCGCGGCTTTCGTGGGGGCGAGGTCGGTTCACGTCAAAACACGGCTTGAAGAAGGATGGACTCCAAACGTCGACGAAATCGCTAAACACATCAGCCCGGCGACGAAGGCCTTGGTTCTCAACTATCCCAACAACCCCACAGGCAAAATAATCAACCCAGACACCTTTAAAAAAATTGTCGAGCTGGCTGAGGAGAAAAACGTAACGATAATCAGCGACGAAGTTTACGCCGACTACGCCGACAGACATGTAAGCATTCTCGACAAAACCGACGGAAGAAAACACGTGCTGATTCAATCCTTTTCGAAGAGCTACGGAATGACCGGATATCGTTTGGGGTACGTGGTGGCCGATGAACCGCTTATCGGGAAAATGGCCTCTATTCTCGGGCTTGTCATGACGTGCGTGCCCGAATTCATCCAGCACGGCGGGCTTATGGCGTTGCGGTTGAAAGAGGCGCCCAAACAGTATGCGCAAATCATGATGCGGCGTATCCAGACCGCGGTGAAGGAGCTGGAAAAAATAAACCTCGAGTTCTACAGGCCGGACGGCGGGATGTATGTCTTTCCTCGGATAGGGCTGGCAAACGTCGACGGCATGCGGCTGGCTTTTGAGCTGCTGGATTCGAAAGGTGTCGCGGTTGCTCCCGGCAGCATATTCGGTGGATACGATGACTTTATCCGCATTTCGTTGGGCGCGCCCGAGCATTCGATAGCGAAAGGAATAAGGTTGTTGGGCGAATTTCTCCGAGAAAAGGGAAAGCAGTAGTGGACCAGCTTCGAGCCGCTGTCATCGGAGCAGGGCCGATGGGCCTATGGTTCGCGCGTCACCTCGCCCGGAAAGGCTACACCGTCAGCGTGCATGACAGAAACAGGAAAAAGCTTCGGAACTTGCCGCTGAAAAAGACCATCAAACCATCTTACAGCTTCGAAGACGCAGTGAACGATTCGTCCGTGATAGTTATCGCTGTCGGGTCCGAAAATTCAGCCGACTTGATAGACCGAATCTTGAAAATGTATGAAGGTAAGGTGGTTGTCGACATCTCGTCTGTGAAAGCTCCTGTCGTCGAAGGTTTGAAAAAAGCCAAAACACGGGACAACCTTGTGGTTCTCTGTCATCCGCTTTTCGGGCCAGGAACGAAGAATCTCACCGGAAAGACGGTTCTTTTCATCCCGTTCAGGAAAAAGGTCTCTGAATACCGTTTCTGCAAAAAATTGTTCACACCATCCAAAATCGTCGCAGTTTCCGCTGAGTCACATGACATCAGTATGGCGGCGGCCATGGCTTTGCCAAGGGCCTTGTTTCTCATTTTGTTCGACATGTGGCGGCGAGGCAAGATCGAGAACATGACCGTCAGCCAGAGGGCCATCCGATTAGCTGCGTCAACGATTCTCGTCGAAAGCCCACATCTAACGACAGAAATAGTCGCCAACAACCCCTACACGGCTAAGACCATCAAGCAATTCACGGACAAGCTCGAAGAACTCATGTACAGCCCACACAGAAATATCAAGCGGATTCACAAACGTCTCCAATCAAAGGAGCAAAAAGAACAATACCGCCAAATCTATAAACTGGTCGAAAAATAAAGAAAAATTAAGGACGACTGTTGGGTGGTCATGAATCCGGAAGAATTGTTGTCCGTGATTTATTC
>JANXEM010000008.1 GCA_025058435.1 Candidatus Caldarchaeum sp. | reverse complement strand
ACCTCGAAGAACTCGCCAAGGACAAGGCCTACACGTCGGTTCTGGTGGTTTCGCCGCTGAAAATCGTCGGTGGGACGGGCTCTTTGGTGAGGCCCTTCGCTTTGGTGAATCAGGGAAAACCTTAAGAGACGACCCCTCGTTGTTGACGTGAATTGGCTGACAGGCCGATAAGGAGGCTTTTCTGGTGGGTGTTGTCGGGCACGCGTGGAGGGCCTACTCGTCTTCTGATATTGATGAAGCTCCGCGACGGTCCCGCGAACGCCAACAGAATCGCCGCATCACTCCGTCTCAACTACAAAACCATCCAGCACCATCTTGAAATTTTGCTCGAAAACAGATTTGTGGAAGCCGACGAGGGTAAGTACGACGTCAAATACCGTCTTGCACCCATCGTGTTGGAGAACATGGACATCCTCGATTCAATCATCGAAGAAGCCTTCAGAGCAAGGGCGCGTGTCAAATGGGCCCATTCTGGCTAACCAACATCGTCATCTCTCTGATGATAGTGATAGGCCTGCTCTATTCCCTACGCAACTACCTGTTGACTCGGAAGCTTGCGCGGACCAAATTCACCAACGCTCTCGTGGCCCTAACCGCTGTCTTCCTCGTTCAGCACCTCTACGCCGCCTACGTCTTCTACATGATGTCCCTCTCACTTTCTGAACATGTCCACATCGCCACGCCGCTTCTGATGCTAAACGTCATCGGGTTCGCCGGCTTCACGATATTCATCTACCTGTCCCGAGCCTAACACACCCTACGGTCAAGGTCTCCAGCCGCTGAGCAGAAGAATCATGTAGGAGACGGCGAGAAGGTCCGCCGTGGCCGCCGGCTTGAACCCTGCGGCTTTTATTCGTTGCGCGAATTGTTCGTAGTTTTTACGGCCTTCCTCAGTCGTGTATCCTCCGGAGTCAAGGACACGTTTGGCGAGCCGTGAAATCATTCGTGAGGTCGCTGGCCCGAACCTGCGGGAGATGTGGCTGTCGGGCAGATGGCTGAGGATGTTGAGGAAAGTGTTTACGCCGGCGGTGTTCCAGTCCTCGTGTTGAAGCCTCCTTCTGAGAAATAGATATCCGTGCACGAAACTTGCCTTGTATCCCGTTGTGTATTCGTGGGCTACGACCTCCATCCGTCGGTAGGGGGTGAAGCCGTCGATGACAGATAGACGCCTTTTGAGGACGGTTTTACGTGTTCTCGGTGATTTGACGTCGAGAAAGGCCACGCGTCCAAGCCCTCCCGGGTTCACAGCCCGAACCGCCTGCAGAATCAGCGCCATGTCAACGCTGTTCATCTTCTTTAAAACAGTTAGAACCGTAGGCCTCAGTTCCGAAAATTTCTCGGTTCGAGCGGCAGCTTTTGCCAACGGTGTGAGAAGAAGGAGCGCTCCGAGATGGGTGTTTCCGCCGGTCTGTATTTTCATCATGTCCTCCGCGGCGCGGACAACGACTTTCCCGACCGAAGCCCCGGCCGCGGCCTGTCTGAAATGTTGGTGAAGGGATACGGCGGATGCGATGAACTGCGAATAAGGCTCTGGCGCCGAATTTCTGTCGACCAACCCGGGCTTCGGGGTGGTGGCGAGCTCAAGCAGTAAAGCTGATGTGCAGCATCGGGCGATTTCTTCGGGAGAATACATGGTTACAGAAGAAGGAAGTAGACGGCGAGCGATATCGCGAGGGCTGTCATGATTGTTATCGGCAGGCCCGGGAACACGGGCCTCTTTTCCGCGAGCCTGAGAGTGAGCAGATAGCCTGCCACAAGTCCAGCCAACGACGCCATGCCCGGAAGCCAGCCGAAGTTCGTCGTCACGAAGCTGAAAAGAACCGTGTAGAAAAAGAGGTCACCGAGACCTATACTGAGCCCTTGGAAATTGACGACCAACCCCTTTACGTCGTTCATGTCGATTTTGCCCAGCATTTTGAGATGGCCTTTGAAGACCGCGACAAAGTCATAAACCGCGATAGCCACAAGCAGCACAAGAGAAGTCCAGAACGGCATCGAGGAGCCGAAGACGACGCCGCATGACGAAGCCACATAGGCCGACGCCACAACATTCACATATTCTTTAGAGGAGAAAACGCCTAAAACCACCGCCAGACCCAAAAGGCCAGACAGAAGCGAAACGACGTTTAGGTCGACATCGAAAGTGAGGAGAACATAGAAAAAGGTTACGGCAAAAGACGTCATGAAAAGAACCGCCATCACAAAGAACCTCAGAACCCGCCTATATCTCATTAAAGCAATCATCAACATACTTCCTGCAAAAACAACCGCCAAAACGGTCAACGTGTTCAAATATGGCGTCGGCGAAACCAGCTCCGTGATCCCGCCGCCCGATTCCTCCAACGGAGTAACCGGAGGTTGCGGAAGCATGACGCCCTCTACCACGGACTGGAAAACCACGGCCATCGCTAAAGTAGCCAAAACCGGATAAACCAGATGAAGCGTTCGGAGCAACCCAGTTTATGCCGGCTTCGTTGAGATTAAAGGATTGCCAAATTTATATTCCTCTTAAATCCCATACATGGCGTGAATAAGTCGGGTCGGCTACAGTTTGTCGCCACGGGGATTATGGGGTTGGACGCCCTTTTAGAAAACAAAGGTTTTCCCTCCGGCTTCAACATCGTCGTGATGGGGTCGCCCGGGTCAGGAAAAACAACTTTCGGCCTTCAGTTTCTCTATCACGGATGTCTCAACGGCGAAAACGGCGTCTACGTCACCTTGGATGAAAGACCGGAGAGCGTGTTGCGAAACGTCCTCAACCTCGGCATCGATTTGACCCAGTTTCTCGACAGAGGTAGCCTATCGATAGTTGATGCATCGCCAATCCGAATGATACCCGGAGAGGTTAAGCTCGGCGGCATATCAATCGGCAAAAAAGATTTTTCACTTGCGGCCCTCATCGCAGCCGTCACGAACCACGTCCGCAACATAAACGCAAAAAGACTCGTCATAGACTCTCTGACTTCCTTCTTCATCCAGTATCCAAGGGGCGCCGAAAGAAGAGCCGCTTTCATGGAGCTTTTGGAAGGAATCACACCGCTCGATTGCACGACCATCCTTCTGACCGAGCTACGCGTCAGCGGAATGGACAGGCCCTACCAGTTTGAAGAATTCCTCGCAGACGGCGTGATCATATTGAGGAAACAGGGCAAAAATTCAGCCGTCGTCAGGTCAATCCAAGTGGAGAAGATGAGAGGGGTCAACCACAACGTCGAACCGCATCCATACCGGTTTACGCAGGGAGGGCTGGAAGTATTTCCAACCGAGAAAGTTATATAAATCCTTAATTGAACTGACGAACTCCTCCTTCCGTGAACCAAAATAGGGGGGAGGGGTTAGACTATTTTACCAAAGCAGCTGGACTCGCCCTGCTACGATACATCGCCGGCGACAAAAACAACCTCAAAAACATGCTTTCGATAATCTGGGAGGCGTCGACCTATTTCGAGAAAAGCATGCACACCATGCTCCAAAGCAAACATGTAGCCGGCTACGATGAAATGCTCCAATTCGGCGTCATGAAAAAGAAATACCTTCCGTATTCGGCCTACATGGCGACGATTTCCGCGTATCCGCTACTGGAAAAGAAAGCGTCTCGGAGCGAGATATTTTCGACGGTTTTGGCGAAGATGGCGCTGATACTTAGCATCAAAGTTCTCGACAACATTAACGACACGTTTCACAGCACAGAGCAAGCTGAAGCATCCCTTCAGCGACAGCTGAACGCAGTCACACGCGGACAATACGTCGCGGCAGAATACACCGACTTCGTAGGAAGAGCGGAAAATTCCTGCATAGCCCTTGCAGCACTCGTCAACAAATGGCTTAACAAAAAAACCAACACAGCATCCGTCATCCGCAATTCGTTCTTCAAAGACTTCGAGCTGTATATTTCGGGGCAGAACGCGACTTTTCGACAGCAGAATGAAGCAGTTAGGGACAAACTGACGATTCACGACTATCTAAAGAACATGAACGAGAAAGGCGTCGGAAGAGTTTGGGTTGGGCTTGACCTCTGCATGCTCGAGCACATCAGCGAAAAAACCGAGCTCGATTACAAGGGTTTCGAATACATCCGGAAAGGCTTCGACTACGTCTTCAAATCCTCCAACTACTACGACGACGTCGCAGACCTCGAAGTAGACCTGAAACTTGGCATCTGGAACAGCGTCGTCTACCTTGGGAAAGACTTGGGAATCATCGCAAACCCCGAAGAATCGCTGACAAACGACCTCCTCAAAAGATACACTATACGTCTTGGAGACCTTCACTACCTTCTCGGAATTGAATATCTCCGTCATGCATCGAAATACTTGGCGTTTAACCAAGAAAGCTTGCTCGCATCGATGAACGTCTTCCGGTTCTTCACGGTTCGGAAATGGTTTTTCAAATCAAAGAACCCCAGTCATTTCCTCGACTTCTTGGTGGCCCGTGTCCCGAAGGAGCTGATGGGCTATTCGCAACTCATCTAAAGGTTTCGACCAACAGCAGCATTAACACAAAAAAAGACAAAAACGAACAACCCCAGAACACCGGCTTCCAACGACCGGGACGAAGGAACAACGTGGACACGAGTAGACCCATCGAGACTAAACCAAACATGACGGGAAATCGCAAACTGCCTGATACAGACCAAGCGAAAACACTTGCCCCAAGAAGCAGGGCCAAGACAATTATCAACGAACGCCTAACTCCAAACAGGATGGGAAAGGTTTTGTCGCCGACCAGCCTATCGCCCGCCACGTCTCCGATGTCTTGGATGGTGTGGATGGCGAGGCCCATCAGGTAAACGGGAGCCGCGACCGGTAGGTACGACGTTATGTCTCGGTTGACGGCCGTCGCAGCCGCGGCCATGGGTAGGAAAACGGTGTGTGCTATCAACACCGTGGCCTTGACGACGGGATATCTTTTGAGCCTGATTACCGGCGCTGAATAGAGAAACGCTAACAAAAGATTGAAAAGTAGAACATAGCTCGTTGTCGTGAATCGTGTTGAACTGGTGGTAGCGAGGAAGAAGGCCGCGGAAAACAAGGCCGCCGAGAATAAAGCAGCCTCCCTGACTTTTACCAAACCGCTTGGAAGAGGGAAATTTTGCTTCGTCACGCGGTCGGGCCTGATATCCATTAAGTTGTTGAAAGAGTTTAGAAAAGCCGTCGAAAGAAAGAAAAACAAGCCGAGTAAAACGGTTTTTTCGACGACGCCGCCCGTCACTACATAGACCGTCGATGAAGCAATCAAAGGCGAGGTAATGAGGGAGAAGTATGATTTCGGCAGAGCCGCAATCCCCTTTATCCGCTCCCATTTCGACGGCTTCAAAACCTTACGTCTCCAGCCTTAGACCAGAAACGCCCTAAAACTGCATTTGTCAGACCCCATGGCCCTGCATGTTATCTCATGACATTCGACCCGCCTTTTCAAACAGACACCCAAAACACCCGAAACAACACTCGACACAAACTTGTCGCAAAACGGCTCATCGCTATGTACGTCTTCACAGAGATGACATTTTTCGATTTCAAAAAGCCAGCTATCTTTTTCTGCGGAGAGAAACTTGACGTCCAGCCCCCAGCCCGCTTTTAAAGTGATGGCCACCAGTTTCGGAGCGTCCTCCAGTCGGAAGTTTGTATAGGGAGTTCCTTCGAGCCTCATGATGTATTCGAGGGCGGTCTTCCTCGCAGACAATTCGCCGAAGTATCTCGTCGCCAGCCTCGCCTCTCTTTTCATTTCAGGGTTTTTGGCAGAAGCTATGTCGACGATGTTTTTCATGGCTTCGAGCACGGCCAGATGGGCGTCTAAGGGTACGGTTCTCACACGTTTTCCCAAAAAACCCTTCGACAACGAAACCAAATACAACGCAACCCTTGTAGGAACGCTGAGAAGCAGCCTATTCCTCAACTTCAGGCCTTTTCGGATTTTGTATTCTTTCTCGGGCTTAGTTTCGTCAAAGCTCAGTACTCCGTTCACAACCCACTGGGTAATCTTCTCCTCCACATCAGGCCATCTGTCGGGGTACAGCACCTTGACCGTCGACAACGGCATGCCATCCAAGCTCGTGAGAAGAACGTAGTCGTTGATGGTCAGGACGTCGGATTCGATGTGGTTAACTTTCAAAACCATCTCCTTCTCTTTTGTCTCGATCTTCTTCCTGATGTCGCTCGCGGTCACGATTCTGGAGGGAAGCGACTCGACGAGAACGCCCTCCCAGTCAATAAGCAGTTTAGAATTAGAAATTTCGAACTGGACGCTTTTGAGATGATGTCTCGGCGAACAGGACCTCATCGGAGTGAAGTAGTAGAGAAACCGGGCTTCTTGTTTCACAACCTGAATGTCGATTACGGCGTCGACTATGGCCCGTGCTTTTCTTTCGAAATCGGCGAATGTGTTGCGTGGAAGGATATAGAACTCGATGTTGCCCGCGTTCAGGACATCTTTCTGCCATAGCTCCATGACTTTGAGGACTTCTTCGGGATTGTGGCGAATGAGTAGTTCGGGCAGATAAAGATGTATGAAGATTTTCCCCTTTTCGGTTCTTCTTTTCTGGTTGACGTTGATGGAAAGGTCTTGCAGCGATTCGATAGGAACCGAATACTGGTTGGATTCTGTAAGATGAAACCGGGCCGAAACGAGTTCATACACGGCTGAACGGTGGTTTTTCAGGAGCACGCGGAGAAAGGAACGGCCTTCGCTGAAAGTTTCGTCCGAAAGAAGAACGGTCATACCGCGTCTCAGGTAGAAAATCTGGTCGAATACGGAGTGGCCGGTTAAAAAAACTGGTTTGTCGACGTTGGTCGTTTCCATTAACGCCGTTGGTTGTGCTGTGAGGGTTAAAAGTCTTTTGCAGGACGGCTAAGCTGGTTATGTTGGGCATTCATAATCATGGCCGCGCCCATCATTTTCTCTTGGACTTCTACTGCGTGAAAAAACCTGTTGGCGAGTTTTTTCAACTCTCCGTTTGTCGGCAGCCGTTTGTATGTCGTGAATATTGCTGACGCGTTCAGGCCAACTTTTCCCAGTCTGAGGAAGGCGAAGAACGGAGCCAAAACAAACCAGTAAAAACTTATCAAAAATGTTTTGAAAATGTTGGCTGGCTTACCGAGGTCGACGACCAGAAGTCGGCCGCTTTCTTTGGTCACCCTCTTCACCTCAGACATAGCGGCGTCCATGTTGATTGCATCCCGCAAAGAAAACCCCATCAGAACTGAATCAAAGGCCTTCTCTCGGAAGGGCATGTATTCGAAAACCGCCAAAACCGCGTGCGTCCTGCCGACGGGAATTTTGGCGACAGCCTGTCTTAGCATGGGTGCGAGGGCGTCGAGAAGAACCACCTCGCCGACCGCCGGCTGCTTCTCCAACAAAATACGTGAAAAAATTCCATTACCACATCCGGCGTCCAAAACCCTGTACCCGCTTTCTATTTTTCCGTCGATACATTCGGCCCGAAGTTTCATGTCGGAATTGAAGGAAATGGTCTGATTGAGTCTGTCATATACGTGAACAAGGTTCTGCAAGGCAGCTACGACCTTGCCCCATTCTTTCCCCAACCCATAGCGTGGAACACGCATCAACTGCGAAACGAACCGGAACCCATGATTTAAACGATGCCTATCCGCTCGTTCTTTGTGGAATCCGGGGAAAATGCAGTCGTCAAAGCTCTTCAGGAAAATTTCGGGCTCAACAGGTATCAGGCGAAGGCCTACGTTTCTGTGTTGAAGGGAGCTGCCAAGCCGAAGGAAATTGCGCGAAAATCCGGAGTGCCTGTTACGAGGGTTTATGACGTGTTGGAAAGCCTCTGTGAGATGGGGTTTATCCAGAAATCTGGACATGGTTATGTGGCTCTCGACCCGTCGCATTCGTTAGCGAATTTTGTAAGACAGGAGAAGGAGAGAATTGAAGCGGTTTTCGAAGAGAAGACGAAAAACCTCAAACACGTCCTTTCGATGCTCAACAGGGTCAAGGCCCGAACGTCGGAGGAAGCTGACGCGTCCATTTTGCGGGGTCTGTCGCCGGTCGCCGTAAAGCTTCTGGAGATGGCGAATAGTTCGGATGAATTTGTTTTCGCGGTTAGGAAGGCGGCGAAGCTGAAGGAGCAGTTCAAAAAGTTCGTCGGAGGATTTGTGGGGAAAAAAATTGTTTTCATCCTTCATCCTTCGGTTGAAGTCAGCGAAGACGATCGCTCGTTTTTTGAAAGAATTGGGGCGGAAGTTTTCTACAGCCACGCCGTGTTGTTGGATGTTTTGGTTACGGGGGGTGGGGAGGCTTTGATTGGACTGCCGCTCGACGACGAGCCGGTGGTTGTATGGGTGAGGGACGCGGGGTTTTCGTCTTCTCTTATGCGGTCTTTACTGGAGTTGGTGGGGTCTTAGGGTGGAGGTGGAGGAGGCGGGGGCTGTCTTCCTTGCGCAGGTATTTGGAAGAACGCTACCGCGAGAAGGACGTAGGCTACGAGTGTTATGAGGGCTCCGACGAGGATGATGGTGAGTATCGCGCCGAGGAAGACGAGAAGTCCCGCCGTTTTGAATAGTTTGATTCCGAGGGCGTCGCCAGTCATGTTGAACGCCTTCCTTAGGAAGAAGCTCGATGCAACCCCGAAAATCCATGCTACCACAACGGCGACCAATAGTCCCGCAAACAGCGCAAATAAGTCTGGTTCAAACGTATCTCCAACCGGGCCCATAAACCCGCCCCCGAGAGCACCGAACAACGTCGCGCCCCCAAGAGCAAAAGCTACAACAGTCCCAATTATACCGATGATGACGGCGTAAAGGGCGTTTTGGAAAATCGGTGGCTGCTGCACAGCTGTCGAAACATACCGTAGAGCCAGCAACAAGAGGATTAGCCCGACGATGCCGAGAATCGGTCCTACGTTGGGAACGATGCCGAGAAGGAGAAGAATTGATCCGATTCCGCCAATTAACCTGGCTTGACTTATTTCTGACATGACAGCTATCCGTTTTTCTGGAGGTTATTAGGTTTAGCGGTATGTTTGTTTATGGATTTTACCGTCTTCGTCGACGATGATTATTTCGTCGGCTAATGATATGAACAGTCCGTTTTCCACGAGCCCTGGAATGTTTCTAAGCTTTTTTTCAAGGGAGACAGGGTCTGGGATGGGTCCGAAGTCTGCGTCTGCGATGAAGTTGCAGTTGTCGGAGATTATGGGCCCGTTTTTTGCGGTCGATGTGCGGAGAACAACCTGTGCTCCTAAATCAGTCAATTTTTCAGTTACGTACGGGTAGGCGAAAGGCGTGATTTCGACGGGAACGGGTCTAAATAGTTTTTCGACGAGCTTGCCGGATTCGCCTACGAAAACCTTTCGACGCGACGCCGAAGCCAAAACTTTTTCGCGGAGCATCGCTCCTCCACCTCCCTTTATCATGTGGCCTTCCCGTGTTGCTTGGTCGAAGCTGTCGAGGTAGATGTCCGGATGCGGAGCTTGTTCAAAGGAAATGACAGACAAGCCCGACTTGACGCATTCGTAATGGGACTGCCACGAAGCGGCCACAACCTTCACTTTCGGAGCAGTTTTGGCGAGTTCCTCTATGATTAGTGAAACGGTCGAGCCGCTTCCGATTCCGACGACGAATCCATCCACCACGTGGGCGACGGCCTGTTCAGCCGCTATTTTCTTTGCCTTCATCACCGACCTCCTCGAGGAGTTTTTCAGCCATCTTTTCGAATGATTCGATGTTCTGTTCCGTCTGTAGGATGATGGGCGAGAGGCGGGTGTCGGTCTGTTGGGGAAGGTCGGCCACGGAAAGATGAACTATCCTCTGCTCCGGTTGTTTCGGCTGGTTTTTGAAGAGGACGTAGAGAAGGCCCGCTATGGTTGTGGCGGCGAACACGGCCAACAGGATTAGGACTTCCTCGAGCAAACCACTATCCAAATTGACTGCGTTGTTTTAACGTTTGTCAACCGCTGGGGCGGGTTGGTGTTACGATTATTACGGGCCATATTCCCCAGTTATTCATGAAGCATGTCGCCGTGATGGGTTCGAAGAAATCCGGCAAAACCTTTGTCGCAGCTTATCTGGTGGAACGGTTTTCAAAGGATGGATACAGGGTTGCGGCCGTCAAACATATTCATCACGAATTTACAATCGACACGGAGGGAAAAGATACTTGGAAAATGTCGCGGAGCGGCGCCGAAATAGTGGCCAGCGTATCGCCTAACGAAACCGCGGTGCTTTTCTACAACAGCCGGAGATGGGGTTCAAACCTTCTCCGGTTAACTGATGTTTTGGAGCGGGAAGGCATCGAGCTGACTGTGTACGAAGGATTTCACAACCTGCTCGGAAGATCTCCGACCGTCTACAAAATCTTGACGGTGAAGGAGAACTCTGATGCGGAAATGCTGAGGAACCTCGAACCGCCTTTTCTCGCCGTGTTTCGACGCGAGGCCTCGTTGTCGCCGGAAGTCGGGCTGCCTGTTTTTGGGCCCGAATTATCGGACGAATTTTATCATCACGTTAAGGGAAAGTTGGGCTTGGGATGAAGATTTCGGGCGTAATTCTTTCCGGCGGAGTGTCGAAGAGGTTCCAAGGTGATAAGGCCTTTGCGATGGTCGATGGGGAGTTGATGGTGAGGCGTGTGGCGAAGGCGTTGTTTTCCGCCGTGGGCGATGTCTGGGTTTCGGTCAAGGACGAAAGGAGGGGCGAAATGTTGGCGAAGGCCTGCGAACCCTACGTCGCGGGGTTTGTCGTCGACCAGTATGCGGCCGGGCCTCTCAGCGGGCTTTTGACTGCGGCGGAAAAAATCGAAGCAGACGCCTACCTATCATGTTCCAACGACGTGCCGTGGATAAGGGGCGAAACCTTGGAAAAAATCGCTAAACTTTTCAAACAGCAACTACCTTCAGCCCTTTCAGTGGTCTGGGCCGACGGCTCCGTCGAAACCCTGATACAAACAGTCCAAAGGAGCACCGTGGCCGACTACCGACGCAACCTGCTATCGGGCAGAGAAAGATTGTTGAGGCCTTCCGATATTCTGCGAAGTTCCGAGAAGTTGCTGCTTGTCTACGGCGGAAACGTAACCCAAGACCCCTACGAATTTTCCAACATCAACACATCCGAAGACCTCACACATCCGAAGCCCAGAGGCGTTTACCGAGGCCTCGTCAAAGAAAACATCATCCTCAACCCCTCCCAACATTTCGCCAAAGCAGTTCAACATTATCTCGGTGGAAAAGTTTTCGAAGCCGGGCTCGAATACTTTTCCGAATCCGTCAATTTCCTAGGCCACGGGGTTTTTCATCTCGCCGAACACGCCGCTTCCGACGCTTTGAAAATGTTTGAGGCCGCTGGTTCGAATGAAGCTTCGTCTGTTGCAAGCCGCTTCCATCGTTCTGTCAGAAGTTTGATGGGGATGCGTTAAATTGTGGGGTATCTGGGGTATTGCATGGCGAAAGTGTTGATGGTTGTGCGGATTCTGCCGAAGGAATCTGATGCGAATTTGGAGGATTTGGCGAAAGCGATTGCGGCTAACCTGCCCACGGGAGTTACCATCGGCGATAAAAAGGTTGAGGACATCGGGTTCGGGCTGCGGGCGTTGGTCGTCGGGTTTGTGATGCCAGAAGTGGATGGAATAGGCGAAGCCCTTGAAGCATATCTGTCGACGGTTGAAGAGGTCGGAGAATTCGACGTCCAGTCGGTCACCCGTGTTTAGTGGTTGACGGGTTCGATAGATTCCGCGAAGGTTTTCAACCTCCGGAGAACCGTTATTTTGTCGGCGTCAGCCATCCGCGAGCCGAAGACAACTTCTTTGAGGAATTCAGCCGAGTTGACCATCGCCTGTTTGTTGACGTGATACGGCCTGCCGCTTTTCGTCCCGAAGGCGTAGGTGAACTTTACAGGGTCTTGCCACGAAACCCGAGACCCGTACAGGAGAACAGCGATGTATGCGAGGCCTCTGACCGTTGCGGCGCCACAGCCCGGCGTAAGAAGCAGTTCCTCGAATTTCGACACGTATTTGGCCCTTCGAATGCTTTCTTCGTCCAGCCTTCGGGGAGGAAGCAGGTTTTCGGGCAAAACCGCCGTCGGCGGGCTGTATTCCCGGTCGAGAAAAGCCTGTTTTTTGAGGATGGCCTTGACTTGACAAAGGTCTTCGTTTAACCGGCTCGGCGGCGAATCGGAAAGCATCTCCAAAACGGCCTTCCTCGTCTCCGAAGACGACGGACTCGTCAAGTCGAGGACAACTTCCGTCGACTGGTCGCTCAAAATTTCGGTGTGAGGCTCTTCAACCCGCGCCCCGATCTCGCTGGACCAGTGGTATCTTCTCGCCGTCCTCTTTTCGATGTTCATGCCTTGATTGACGGCAGCCCACCGACCGGTTTCGGAAACTACCGTTGCATGGAAATAGACGTCGTGAGAGTCCTGAAGAGCGGCGTCGTCAACCGACGCCGTCAGCTTCATGACCCGTCGAATTTCCCCCGCCTCTTCTACACCGATTTCTCCCAAAACTTTAGCGGCTTCCAGCTGTGCCTTCCGCATTTCAAGGCCTTTGCCCCCGAGTATCCTGACCGGTAAATCGCTTCCCGCAAGAGCATGCTTCAGAGCCTTGAGGGTGACGGTTGTCTGGCCGCTGGTGTCGTGCTCAAACCCAAGAACACAGGCCAAAGCTGAAAGCCAGAAGGGGTCGGAAAACCGTTTGACAGCAGCGTCACCCCCGACCGCGTCAACCAACGCCCTCAAAATTTCACGGCCCAACACAACCATCTCCGGAAAATGGGGAACAGGGCCATCGACCAGCCACAGCGTCGCCGACCCAGTAAACCTCATCCGAACAAAAAACCGGAGACAGCGGATATAACAGTTTCGCCTAAATGTTTAAGAATCACCCCAAGACCAGCAAACATAGAGTGGTGAAAATTGGAATACATATACGCAGCTCTTCTGCTCCACCGAGCGGGGAAAAAGGTTGACGAAGACGGACTAAAACGAGTGGTCGAAGCCGCTGGAATAGCGCCGGACCTGTCCAAAATCAAGTCGCTTACGGCGGCGCTTTCGGAAATTAACATCGACGAAGTCCTGAAACAGGCGACCACCGCCCCCGTCGCAGCCGCTCCGGCTCAAGCACCGGCACCGGCTCAGCCAGCAGCCGCACCGGCCGAAAAGCCGAAAGAAGAGAAGCAAGAAGAGAAAGAAGAAGCGTTGACCGGTTTGAGCGCTTTGTTTGGTTGAATTCAAAAATTTTTTAACCCTTCCAACTTTATTTGATTGATGGCGACGTGGCTGGTTGAAGTCAGCGACCTCTGGAAAAGCTTCGGAAAGATACGGGCGGTTAGAGGAATTTCTTTCCGGCTCGAACCGGGGCAAATTCACGGATTGTTGGGGCCCAACGGTTCCGGCAAAACGACAACCCTCCGATGTATCGTTGGCTTGCTGAGGCCCGACCGTGGAACAGTGAAAATCGCCGGCGAAGAAATCGCCAAAACAGACTCTTACAAAAGAATAGTCGGCTATCTTCCCGAAAACCCTTCTCTGCCCGAATATTTGACGGTGGAAGAGTTTTTGATTTTTTCCGCGAAGTTGAAGGGGTTGGATGCCGATAAGGTTCGTCGCGATGTTTCCCATCTGATGGATGCGTTTGGTTTAATGGATGTTTCCGACCGTTTGATTTACGAGTTGTCCAAGGGTGTGCGGCAGAGGGTTGCGGTGTCGGCTTCTCTCGTCGGCGAGCCGCCGATCTTGATAATGGACGAGCCTTTCAACGGCCTCGACCCCGAAGCACAGAAAACGACGAAAGACTTCATCAACATCACCGTCGAACGCGGTGGAGCGGTTTTAATTTCGACCCATCTCCTCGACTCCGCTGAAAAAATATGCAACTACGCATCAGTCATAGCGGAAGGAACGCTTTTGCAGTCATCTCCGCTCTACGAGCTGAAACGATACAACGGAGGAAAAAGTCTCGAAGAAATATTCATCGAAATGGTTTCTCGGAGACGGATGAGAAAAATTGATAGTTGAAATTTTCCGCGTCAAGGTGAAGCATTATGTCGGCGCTTCTGGAAAGACGTTTTTCGGCAAGCTTTCGCCGGTTTTGTTCTACTTCCTCTGGCTTTTCGTCGTCGGGTTTGTTTCGATCGCTCTCCGCTTTTACGGAGTCGCCGTCGGCGCTTTGCTCGATGATTTCGTCATAGCTTTGAAGCCCTTGACTGTTTCCAGCATCCTCGCCGTCGGAATTTTCCTCGGGATGAAAGGCGGCATAACCGCCATCAACTACGAAGTGGAATATATTTTCACTTCGACGGTCAAGCCGAGGACTTTTCTTCTGTCGGATTTTCTCTTCCAGTTCATCTTCCTCAACCTGTTTGCGATGCCAGCTTCAGCTGTGATGGTGACGCTTCTGACCTTTCCAAGACATGTAGCCAACCTTGTCCAAATGCTACCCCTGCTTGAGGCCAGTATCGTTTCAGCCATTCTGTTGGGCCATATCCTCGGGATGGCGAGAAACTGGCTCGATAGGAAATACGTGATGGCGGTGGGTTGGGCGTTGATAGTTTCGGTTCTTCTTCCTCTTTTGGACACGTTTCTTGGATGGTTTCCCGGGTTGAAGCAGGCAAGTCTTCCAGCCAACCTCGTGCTCGGCCTTCTGGTCGGTGGATGGAATTCAGCCGGAGGAGCGTTGTTCATGGGTTCTCTCGCCACCGCCTATGCTCTGATGGCTGGTAAAATCCAGTACATGGGCCTCGCTCCAGTGCTTACTCATGTTCTCACGGAGCCTCCTAAGAAAATCTTCAACATAGTCAAAACACCGAAAGGCCTATCCCGATATTTCGGAATCGGAGCCGACGACGGCCCGCTGGCCCTGACACTTAAGATACACATGACACGTTTCCTGAGGGACGGAAGCCTTTGGATAACAGCTTTCGTCCTCCTCCTCCTCGTTTACGTAAACTCATTCCTTCCCCAAGCCCTCGCGGTCACGGCGACAATCGAAGCATCCTACATCACCATCATAACCCTGTACACGCCGTTAATTCCCGCCCTACTGTCCATCAACTGGGTTCTTTCAGAAAGAAACAACATCTGGCTGTATCAGCTATCCGTTCACAAAATCAAAACCTACGTGATCTCGCTTCTGACGGCCTACGTCATAGTCTCGTTAGTTTTCTCAGCGGGTTTGTTAACAGCGGTACATCTGTTCAGTGGGCCTGTCCCCATCGTTTACCTCGATTTCCTGCTTCTAATCTCCTCATCGGTCTTCGGCTCCTTCTTCGCCCTCTTGATGTCCACTTCTGTCAGGAAAATGCCGTCACCTTTTTCCATGACCTCCGTTTTTCTGGTCGTCGTTCCGCTACTGGGCTCGCAGATCCTCTCCCTTCCGGTCTTGGTTGCAAGACTTTTTGAACCCGTTGTCAAAAACCCGCCGACGATGCTTCCGCCGTTTCTATTGGCATATGTGCTGTGTCTTTCTATGGCGGTCTACTACGTCTCCATCCGAAATTCGAGAAACGTTTCGCCACACTAATGGTTTATATTTAAACATGGGTTAACCTGAATATATCCGGTGCCGAAATCATGCCCTACGACCCAAACGAATACCGGCTCGACTTCTTCCTGTCCAACTCCTTCTTTAGGAACCAGTGCAAGGTATGCGGTGAATTTTTCTGGACGCTTGATTCTGAAAGGGATAACTGCGGCGAATCACCTTGCGTAGAATACAGCTTCCATGAAAAGAAGCTGTCATCGGTCGTTTTGTCGGTGAAGGAGGCGCGGAAAGCGTTTATCGATTTTTTCGCCGAAAAAGGCCATACCCCGATAAGGCCGTACCCGATTGTGGCGCGGTGGCGCACCGACCTGTATCTGACTGATGCTTCGATTGTTGATTTCCAGCCTTGGGTGACGAATGGTATAGCTCCTCCGCCGGCCAACCCCCTCGTCATCAGCCAGCCTTGTGCGAGGCTCGTCGACCTCGACAAAATCGGGCTGACCTTCGGCCGTCATCTCACGGTTTTCGAAATGGGGGGACATCATGCTTTCAACTATCCCGACAAGAAAATCTACTGGAAAAGCGAAACAACCGAATACTGCCACGAATTCATGACCAAAACCATCGGCGTCCCCCCGCACGAGCTGGTCTACAAGGAGTCTTGGTGGGCCGGCGGCGGCAACGAAGGCCCGTGCCTTGAAGTAATAGCCGGTGGCCTCGAGCTTGCCACGCTTGTCTTCATGCAGTTCAAAACTCTTGACGGAGGCCGTGTCGAAACACCGATAAAGACCGTTGACACGGGATACGGCATCGAAAGAATCGCATGGTTCACACAGCAGACTCCCAGCGCCTTCGACGCAATATACGGTAGCTTGCTCGCGAAGGTAAGGGAGCTGATTCCAGTCAACAGGCCGCCGGAAGAACTTCTAACCCGCTACGCAAAATACACGGGCCTCGTCGTCCCCAAAGCGGACACGACCGTCGAAGAGCTGAGAAGAAGAGTGGCGAACATGTCCGGCATAGACCTCCAGACCGTCAACGAGTTGATTAAACCCTACGAAAAAGTCTACGGGGCACTCGACTACAGCAAAGCCATCGCCTTCATAGTGGCGGAAGGAGTCGTGCCCAGCAACGTCAAAACCGGATACCTCGCCCGACTGCTGATAAGAAGGGCCTACCGCCTACTCATGTCGCTTGAGGCCGAAGGAAAGCTTCTCGACCTCGTCGACCTGCAGATCAACTTCTGGCGACAGGACTTCCCCCACCTCGGCGAGATGCGCGACGAAGTGTTGGAAATAATCAGCCATGAGGTCGACAAATTCAAGGAAACCATCAAACGTGGAACAGAGGCAGTCTCCAGAGAAATCAAAAGCGCCAAGCAGATAACCGTCGAGCGGCTCATCCAATACTACGACGACCAAGGGATAACACCCGACATCGTGGCAGATGTTGCGGCGAAACACGGGGTCGCGGTTGAAATTCCCGAAAACTTTTACGAGCTCGTAGCATCTCGTCATCTCCGTGAAAAACCGGCGGCGGCCGAGGAAAAGCAGGCGGTAGAAGCCTCGAAATATCCTCCCACCGTCAAGCTCTTTTACGAACATCCGACGACCTACAGCTTCAGAGCAAAGGTTCTCGGGGTCGAAGACAACAACGTCATCCTCGACTCAACCTTGTTCTATCCTGAAAGCGGGGGTGCGGTAGGAGACACCGGAACCATCGTCTTCGGCGGAGAGGCCTGCAACGTCGTGGATACGAAGATCGTGGGTGACGTTATTTTGCATCGTGTTGATGGAAAGCTTCCCCAAGTCGGTGAAGAGGTTGAAGGATATGTTGACGTGGAGAAGAGGCTGGCCACGGTCCGGCATCACACAGCTACGCATGTTCTGCTGGGGGCTGTGAGAAGGGTTTTGGGAAAGCATGCGTGGCAGGCCGGTGCGAGGAAGGAGCCTGAAAAAGGTAGGCTCGACATCTACCATCACAAAAGGCTGACCGCCGAACAGATACGCGTCATCGAGAACTTGGCCAACAAAATCGTAGCGAGAAGGATACCCGTCCGCATCTCTTGGATGGACCGCAACGAGGCCGAGGAAATTTACGGGTTCGGGCTTTACCAAGGCGGCGAAGTTCCGTTGGGAACCATAAGGGTCGTCGAAATCCCGGGCTGGGACGCTGAAGCATGCGGCGGGATTCACTGCGAAAACACGGAAGACATCGGGTTGATAAAGATAGTTTCTTCGGAAAGAATTCAGGACGGTGTTGAAAGGATTGTTTTCACGGCTGGGCCTGCCGCGCTCCAAAGGTATCAAGAAATAGAGGCTTTGATGACGACGGTCGCGGAAAAGGTGCGTACGCCCTTGGATGAAGTCGTTGGGAGGGTTGAAGAGCTTGACGAAGAAGTTAAAACTCTGCGGAAAACTTTGAAAAAGTTTCTTGAAAAAATCGTGGTGTATAAGGCCGCTGAAATTCGGAGCATCGCCCTGCCCGTCGACAAGGTTTTGCTCTACGTTTCGGAAGAAGATTACGACGATTATGATTATCTGACCATGCTCGCGGCTGAAACGGTCAAGACGGAGAAGCCGTCGGTGGCGTTTGTTTACGCGGGTTCTCCTTCGGCTAAAGCCGTCTGCGTCGTCAACGAAAAGGCCGTGGCGTTGGGCGTCAGGGCTGGTGAAGTCGTCAAAAAACTGTTGACTTTGGCCGGTGGGGGCGGCGGAGGAAGCGATTCACTCGGCAGGGGAGCGGCTCCCCGAGACCGGCTTGTTTCGGTCATTCCCGAGCTTGAGCAACTTCTAAGACAGTCCAGCGGCCTTCGCTAACGCCGTGTATTCGGCCTGTGCTTTCGCTATCATCGCCGGAACGGTTTCGACGGTGTAGTATCCGGCTTCCATAGACAGAGCTCTGGCTTGTAGGAGGGCCTTCGCCAGCAGAGCCGGCACCGTTTCTTTTGAGATGTATGAGATGTTGACCGCGAAGCCGTAGGCGATGGACGCGGCCGCCGCGATTTCCTCAGATGTTTTGGCCGGGTCTATGACGAGGTCTTCGGCCTTGAGTATCACACCGTCTTCGTAGGCCTTGAGAAGGTTTACTCCACGCATCACGGCTTTTATGTCAAGCTTGACGAGCAGGCTTGCCAAAAGCTGGGAAATTTCGTCGCCCTTCTTCGCCACCATCGTGTCCTTGGCTATCCAAACCTGACCTCCTTCGATACGTGTGGGAATTTTCAGTTTGCCGAAGTCGCTGAGGATGGGGCCCGGCGGAAGGCCTGTGTTGGTTTCCGGAACCCAGACTTCGAAGTCGGCTTTTTCACCAGCTTTCGCATGCATCGGGACTTTGTTCTTCTCCAAAGTGAGGGCGAGCTTGAAGCTGTTGATTCCGCTGAACATGAACCCGACCGGTGTTTTCACGTCTTCCACGAGTTTCTCCAGCTCCGGGTTGCCGACGAGGCGGCAAGCCTTGATGAACAGGGTTTTCTTGAGAACCCTGATTTCGCAAAGGCCTCGGAGCTTCTTCCTCATTTCATGTATCGTGTTGGCCCTCGTGCCGGTGAGGTCGAAGACCGCCACCACACCGTATTTCTTGATGAGGCTGGCTACTTCATCGACGAGCTTCGACTTTTTCGCGATGTTCGGCCGCGTCACAGCTTGGACCGCCATAAAATCAGCACTCCAGACCTCCTGCCAAGAAGCCGCGGCCACTTAAGAACATATCTTTTCACAACTCCAACTTAACTGGCTTCCCACGCGTAGTTTTCAGGTAAACGCTGGCGATGTTCCGCTGTTTCTTTTCAAGCTTTTCGACGACCCGGCTCAATACGGTTTCGGCGTTTTCGGCGATTTTGTTGTCGGGGTCTTCTTCGACGCCTATCAGACATTCGACCTGCGGCGACTTGCGCAAAGTTATTTGTACGCTGTTGCTGTATCTTTTGACCAGCTTCTGGATGTCTGAACCGGGCGGGATGGGTGTAGGAGTTTTCCCCCGAGAGCCAAGCGCAGCGCCGAGAGCCCTCGCTGCCAAAGCCATCAACGACGGCTCGACGAGCACAAAATCATACTGCGCCGCGATCTTTTTCGCATCCTTCTTCCTTCCGACGAGGGCTTCAAGCTCCTCCCTCTGAACCACCCGCGAAACTCCTTCGGTTCTCCCCGCCTCCAAAGCGAGGTTTCCCGAAGCGATGACGAGGATTTTCCGTCTCTTCCTGCCGAGGTCATTAGGCAGTTCGACGACTTCGGCGAACCTGTTCTGCGGCTTCGAAAGGTCGACGCCCGTGATGTTTATCACCATCTCGACCGACTGCTTGAATTTGGAATTCATCTTGTTCTCCTTCGCCTTCTTTACCGCTTCGACAAGCTTAGTAAGTGCCGCCCGCATCATTTCGCCTCACCCAACAAATCATCATACTTGCCTTGGTCAAGGAGCTTCACGACTTCTTTGGGGTTCATCCCATCGACCTTTATCCCCATGCTGACGCATGAACCGATTATTTCCTTGACAGCGGCTTTGAGAGTTTTTGAACGCATGTCAGCTCGCTTGGTTTCAGCCAGCCTAATCACGTCGGAGAACTTGAGGTCGCCGACGAAATCTTTGCCGGCTGTTCCACTGCCTTTCTGCACTCCTGCGGCGCTTGCGAGAAGGGCCGAAGTGCTTGGGGTGCCGACTTTGACCGTGAATTTCTTTGTGTCGGTGTCGACGGTTATTTCGATGGGAACCCGCATGCCGCTGAATTCTTTGGTCAGTTTGTTGGCTTCTTCCGCGACGGCGAGGACGTTGAGCCCGAGGGGGCCGAGAGCCGGCCCTAACGGAGGCCCCGCCGTAACTTTCCCGCCTTCGACGAGAAACCGAAACGTCTTTTCCCCCATGTCTGAAACCGTTTCGACAACGGTCATTCATAAACCTGTACTGCGGGAATACACGGCGGTCGGTCAGGTTTTTTCGACTGGACGGACGGCGTCGATGGAGACCGAAATAGGGAGCTGGAACGCGGCCTCCCTCAGCTCGAGCGTGACTTCACGCCGCGATTTTTCGACCCTTATAACTTTCCCGGCAATTCCTTTGAGGGGCCCCGCCACGATTTCGACGAGCTGGCCTGGCTCGAGCACTTCTATCAAAGGTTTTTCGATGAGGTGTGGGCTGATGGTATCGAGTTTGACGGGCATCGGCGGCCTCGCCTTGACGTGTCGGATGTTCTGCAAAGCATCGGCGATAACTTCTTTGGAGAAGGCTTCGACGAAAACGTAGCCCTTCAGCGAAGGCAAAATCGCGATAGACGCAATCAACGGCTTTTCCAAAAACCTGAAGAACGAAATAAACTTTGAATCTTTCCATTCAGCCATTTCATATGTTTTGAAGACGATGTCTTCGGTTTTGTTTTCGCCGCAGAACAATTCGTAACCAGCGTCCTCTTCGATGGTCTTGAAAAACGTTACAGCGTATTTCGCCCCCCGCTTGATTTTGACGGGGTTGCGGAAAGATATTTCAGCCCATCCTTCGGTTTTGAGGAGCAAAGGGTCGTAGACGCCTTCGCCGAGAATCACATCCGAAAAACCTGTTTCGTCGCTGAATTCGGTTATTTTTGCGTGAAGAGGCTCGGTCGGCTCTCCTTTTTTCGCCACGTAGACCGCGGCTTTTTCGAAGGAAGTCGATTTGGGCGCCGTAAATATCAGCGCCGCTTGAGTCTTATCCGTAACCGTAAACGTGCTTTTCACGTCGCCGACATAGTCGAGAAATATGCCGTGAAACCGGGCCTCCAAAACGTTGGCCACCGACCTTTCCTGCCCCACGGTCGTCTTTATCGCGAAATATTTCATCTCACCTACGCTCAAGCCGACTACCATCTACCGAGCCGGTTATAAAAACTTGAGTAACAGGGCTTTAGGCCGGCTGGAAAGCGAGGGCCAGAAACCTGATCAGGAATGTAAGTGTTCCGATTATCGCGAGTCCGAGTAGGGTTATCCGTAACGTGATGTTGTATTCTTTGGCCGTCGGTTTTTTCGCCATCTTGAGGAGGGTGACCGCCGACTTGATGAAGCTTATCACGCCCACGGGCTTTAAGTATTCGTCGATGTTAATATACCGTTCGTCGGCCCTACCTGAGCAGGAACTTGAGCAAAGCCGCTTCTGTGTGCATCCTGTTTTCGGCTTGGTCGTAGATGACCGACTGAGGGCCGTAGGCTACTTCAGGGGTGACTTCATCGTTGTGATGCATCGGAATGCTGTGCATGATTTTTGCGTTTGGCTTGGCGTGGGCAATCATTTCCCTGTTGACCTGAAACCGTGGAAGGAAAGCGGCCAGCCTCTTCTCTTTTTCGGATTCCTGCCCCATCGAAACAAAAACATCGGTGTAGACAAAGTCGGCGTCCTTCACGGCTTCAACCGGGTTGTCGGTCAACACAATTGTGGCGCCCGTATGTTCCGCGGATTTCTGAGCCTTCTTGACCTCATTTTCGGGAGGCCTGTATTCCGGCGGCGAAGCGATGGAAATGTCTATTCCCGCGGACGCGCATGCTTGCATCAGCGAGACGCAGACGTTGTTGCCGTCTCCGACGAAGGCTATCTTGGCTTCGTAGGGCTTTTTCGAATACATGTAGATTGTCATGGTGTCGGCCAAGGCTTGGCAGGGATGATGCTGGTCGCTGAGGGCGTTGACCACCGGAATTTTTCCGTTTTTGCTCAACTCGATCAAATCACGGTGGCTGAACACACGGGCCACAACACAGTCCACGTACCTGCTCAAAACCTTCCCAGTATCCTCGACGCTTTCGCCGCGGCCCAGCTGAAGCTCGTTCGCGCTCAAATACATCGAATTACCGCCGAGTTTGGAGATAGCGGCCTCGAAAGAAACCCTTGTCCGCGTCGAGGGCTTCTGAAAAATCAAAGCCACGTTCTTGCCTGCGAGAGGCTTCGTCTTTGGATAGCCTTGTTTGCGCCACTTCAAAGCCATCGACAGGATGCCGTCGAGTTCTTTCGGCGTCACGTCGCCGATTTCGAGGAAATGCCGAACACTGGCCATGCAACATCTGGATAACGGTATGTTTTAAACCGTGACGATAAGCCCTTAAGCCAGCCAAACAACATCATCACAGCATCGGACATGAGTGAAAACGTTGACGAGATGAAGATTTTCAAATCACTTTCTTCCCCGAGCAGAGTCGCCATCCTCAGAAGCCTCGAGAACCAGCCCATGAACTACACCGAATTGATGCGGGTGGCGGGGATGGACAAACGAACGGGCTCCGGAAAATTCGCCCACCACCTCAAAATACTGTTTGCGGCGGGTTTGGTGCAGGTCAACGAAGAAAGCAAGCTCTACGAATTGACTCCCAAAGGCGTCCAAACCGTTAAAATGTTGAAGGAGATGAAGTGGACGCTTTCTGAAACGCAGCGGATCAAGGTGAGACGTTCGAATTTGGTCTTGGAGGAATTTGACCGGAACAGGATATCGAAGGTTTTGGTCGAGGAAGCTGGGATGCCCGCCAAAACAGCTGACAAGGTGGCTAAAGCTGTGGAAGAAAGACTGCAAAATTTGAGAATCGAACATCTGACCGCCCCGTTGATCAGGGAGTTCGTCAACGCTTTTCTTCTTGAGCAGGGAATGGAACAGTACAGAAACCGGCTTACCCGTCTGGGCCTTCCGATAGCAGACGTCGACAGAATTCTTGAAGAAACGGGCAAAAACCCTTCTTTCACCGCTTTGACAAGCAGTGTGGCGGCCACGGTATTCAGAGAATACGCGCTGAACAAAATCATTCCACGCGAAGCCGCTGAAAAATATTTTTTGGGAGAAATTGATTTCGAAGGCCTTGAAACATGGGCCTTCAGCGTTTATTCAAGAATTTACGAAGGCGATGAATTGAAGGCCGTCGTTAAAGAGGTTGAGGCCGTTGAGTTTGAAGCTGTTTTGAAGGATGCTGTCTTGTCGGAGGAAAGGGTAGGATTTGTCGCCGACTGTCTTATGGAGAAAAGCCGGAGGGCCTCGGTTTATTTTTCTGAATCGGTGGACGCTGACAGTTTGTCTGTTCGGCGGCTCCATTTTCTCGCTCCCTTCGAAAAAGTTCAGCTTCCGTCGGTCAAGGAGGTCGACCTTGTCTTCGCTCGGCGGCCGGCCTCGTCTGAAGGCCATCCGTTTGAGGAATCTTCGGCGATTTGTGGAAAGGGGTCGGTCAATCTTGTGGGCCTTTTTCTGAGGTCGGGTTCGTCTGAAAAGAAGTTTTGGGACGGGTTGAGGTCGTCCCTTGAAGCGTTGAACGCGGCTTTCGAGGGGAAAGCCGTTTCGGTCAAAAGGTTTTGGAGGTTGGAGAACTTTCGGTTTGTCGTTTCTTTGGTCGGCGTCGATGAACTGGTTGAAAAAGCGGGTTTCGACCGGGCTGAAATCATCGCCGAAACGGCGAAAGAATGCCGGCGGATGAGTGAAGAAAATCTTCTGCTTTTGGCCAGCAAATCCAGTCGCAGAGCCGCTGAAAGGCTGAAGAAGCTTGACATGCATGTGCACGGAGCGAAAGAAGTGGAGCGTCTCGCAGAAAACAAGCCCTATTCATCCAATCCATCCCTAACAACGGCATCCGAAATCCGTGAAATTCACAAATTCTACACAGGAGGCATCTACGCGAAGGTTTCGTATAAAGAAGCCGAAAACTTGAAAGACCTAAAACCCTTGGTTGTTTTATCTTTTTGAACGGAGAAGCAAAATCGCTTTCGCCAAGTCGCCCCCGGACTGGGACAACGCGTTCTTTGCCTGCTCTTCGGAAACACCCGTCTGGGCTACGACCAAGGAAATATCATCATCCGAAGGGACGTAGACAGGAGCTGGTTCGGCCGTCTTTTCCTCAGAGACCTCTCCTCCCACCAGTTGGAAAACCTTCTCACCGCCGGTTTTGACGGCAAGGACGCTGGGGCCTTTCAACACGATGACGCGGTCGGATAGCTTGATCACGACTTCGTCGGCTTGTCCGATTTCCTCTATGTCAAGCCCCAGCGACTTGAGCATCCGTTCCTGGGCACGGCGCATTTCACGCGGACTTAACCTCTTCAACTCAAACAACCACCCAGCAAACAGAGTTTAAACCTTATGCCGAACCTTCACCGCCACGCCTCTCTTCAGCCCCGTCATTTCACGGCCCGAAAGAACGGCTTTTCCCACACCCACAAGCCGGCGGTTAACGTCGACGACCAACACTTCAGAACCGGGAACGATGGCTGGGTCTGCTTCCAAAACGTTGGCGGGCGAAACATCAAACCCATCAACAACACGCTTAACCCCTTTATCGTCGACGACAACCATGTGACGAACACCATCCAAAAAACCCAGCAACCGCCGACCACCGTCAACCGTCAAAGAAATCATCCCATCCATAGGCCTCACCGTCGCCAAACATTTGCCGTCAAGCCAAATCCTCCTAAGCTTACCCGTGGCCGGAGAAATTTCAACTTCGCAGTCGTCGGGTAAAAAATCTTCACCGCTGACACCGAAAATAAAGGAAAAGAGCTGTCTCGCATGACGCAACCGCATCTTTTCAAACGACATGAAAGTTAACCGCCATGTTTTTGATTTTTTCAGCGAGCTGGACAGGGGCTTCGCAGTCAACTTCGAAAGACCCGTCACCGTATTCGATTTTCAAAACGTTGCAAACCTTTCTTATTTCGGAAAGAATTTCATAGGTGGATTCCCGGTCGGCGAGAAGGGCCTTCAGCCTAACGTATCCACCCATCATCTCCGCGACAACTTCTTCCAGCTCGTCGAGGTTTTGACCAGTTTTCGCCGAAACAGCCACGTGCCGATGTTCGGCCTTGATTTGCTCGATTTTAACGCGGTAGTCGATAGATTGGTCTATTTTGTTGAAGACAATCAGTAGGGGAACGTTTCTGACCCCGACTTCGTCTAAGACGTTGAGGCAGGTGTTGAGCTTCGTCTCAATTTCGTCTTTGGTTTCGCTGACGTCGACGACGAGGAGAAGAAGGTCGGCGTAGATGAATTCGCTCAAAGTCGAATGGAACGATTCGACGAGTAGGTGAGGGAGGTTTTTGATGAATCCGACGGTGTCGGAGAGGTATGCTTTACGGCCCTTAAACTCGACGATGCGCGACGTCGTGGAAAGGGTGGTGAAGAGCTGTGGGCTGACGGGTTGGCTTTCCCCCGAAAGTCTGTTGAACAAAGTGGTTTTGCCGGCGTTGGTGTAACCCGTCAAAGCCACGACCGGAAAACCGCCTTCGACTCTTTTCTTCCTCATCAAAGTCTTCCGCAGCCTAATGGCCCGGAGCTTCTCCTTAATCGTCGAAATCCGTCGAAAGACCTCGTTGTAGTAAACGTCGGCCTCGTAGGCACCCAACCCGTGGAACCCCGGCTGCTCACCCTTTTTCGCGAGCCGCACCTTCTCTTTCGCCCTCGAAAGCTCGTACTGAAGCTCGGCCAACTTAATCTGGAGCTTCGCTTCCGTCGACGCCGCCCTTTGGGCGAAAGTTTCGAGAATAAGCTGAGTCCTCGATATCACCGGAACCGAAAGCGCTTTGGCGAGGTTGTATTCTTGGACGGGCTTCAGCTCATTTTCAGAGATGATTTTCTCGATGTTCATTCTTTTGACGGTTTTGCGCAGTTCTTCCAATTTGCCCGGCCCAATCATGTATTTTGAATGCGCGGGCCTTTTCTGTACGAGTTTGTAAACGGGCTGGTAGCCGACGGATTTGCATAGTTCCTCGAGTTCATCGAGGTTGTATTCAGACCAGTCTTCAAGTCGTTGTATGAGGGCTACCTTCAACCCATCGCCTACGGTTCGCTGTCGCTACGCCAACATATTTAGGTTGTGGATAAAAAGAATCAGAGTTTTGCGAGAAAGTCTTCCCAAGTCTGTTCGTCTTCGACTTCGTCCTCGAGAAGTTCTTCGAAAACTTCATGGGTAACGACGTCTGTTAAACGGTATTTTTCAACCATTTTGCTGTAGAACCTTATCGCGCACTGCTCGGCCTTTAGGATGTCTTTGACGAGTTGTTCGTAGTTGGTGGGGTCTTCCGGAGGCGGGATGTATCCGCATCCGCTTGTCGCCACCAGTTTCTCAAACTGAAGAACCGGCTTGCCGCCGAGCTGGATGATTCTTTTCGCGAGCTTTTCCGCATGCTTCAGCTCGTGTGCGGACATCTCCATCAACACGGGCCTGAAAGTATCTGCGTCGACGCCCTTCAACGTGACAGCGGCCACCCAATACTGGTAGTGAGCGAGCCATTCATCCGCGTAAGCCTTTAGAAGGTCGGAAATGACCTCCTCGAGGGGGACTTTGACAATTTCAATACCTGTTTTGCCCATACCCCTCCACGTTAACCCAATCATTTATATCTTCTCGAAACAACTAATTCCAACACAGACCCGTTAGAACAGCCAACACATAAATCTGGACACCGCAGACCATGGATGCTATGAAATGGTGGTTTTGGTTTCTGCTGGGAATTGTTATCGGCTCTGTGGTGGTTGCCGGTGTTTCGGCCTCTCTTGTGATGCCGGTGGAAACGATTCCAGTTGATTATGTTGCGTTGGTCAGCCTCGAAGGCGTAATCGCTTATGCCGATTCGCCGATGGCGTTTTTGACCGGGGACGTGTTGACGCCTCGGGATGTTGAAGCCCTTGTGTCGCGGGTTGAGAGAGACCCGGCCGCGAAAGCGGTCGTTGTCGTGATAAACAGCCCGGGGGGAAGCGCCGTCGCCTCGGAGGAGATTTACGGCATTCTCAAGAAGCTCGCCGAAAAGAAGGTCGTGGTCAGCTACGTCAGCGAATACGGTGCATCAGGCGGATACTACATCGCTCTTCCCGCCAAAGAAATAATCGTAGCTCCGGCGGCTTTGACCGGTTCTGTCGGTGCTGTGAGTCTTTTGATCAACTGGGAAGAGCTTATGACCAACTTGGGGGTGAAGGCCGAAGTTTTCAAAAGCGGCCGGTACAAAGATATCGGAAGTGAATGGCGTAAGATGACGGATGAGGAGAAGGAAATTCTCAACTCGATTGTGAAGGAAATTGCTGATTTGTTTGCTGAAAGGGTGCGAACCCATAGGTCCGGCAAGGTCTCAGACTGGGAAGATGTTTTGACCGCACGGCCCTACTTGGGCGTTCAGGCTTTCCGGGCTGGGTTGGTCGACGCCGTCGGCCCGCTCGACGACGCGGTGGACAGAGCGAGGCAGTTGGCGGGCCTTTCCCCAACCACACCTACGCGGTGGATAAGGCCGAGGGCGCCGTCTTTGTTTGAGCTCTTTGCTGGCGGAAGTTCCGGCGACGGCATGAAGCTGACATATGAAGTGCTTTTGATGTGGCCTTTGCCGAGTTTTGGGCTGAACGTCGCCGATAATGTGGCGAAGCGTTAGGTAAGTTTGAGGAGGTCTCGGGGCTTGGGCGGCTTGGCTGTGTGGCGACGGTTATATATCTTGGTTTAAGGACGTTTTTGGGGTTTGAGAATTCTCGAGCTTCACGTGGACTTCGTCGAATACAGGCCCGTGAAGAAAGAGTCAACCGTCGCGGAAGAAGCTTCTCCGACGCAGACGAGGATAGAGGATGCTCTGGTATTGCTCACCTCTGTTGAGCCCGATGACAACGAAGAGGTTGCGAAAGCCGCCGTCGCGGACGCCGTAGAATTCATGAAAAGGTTGAAGGTGCCGCGGTTGGTTTTGTATCCGTTCGCCCATCTTTCGAAAGAGCTTGCAAGGCCCGAACACGCCCTCGAAATACTCAAAACGATGGAACAAACCGGCTTGGAATACGGCGTCGAAGTCCACCGGTCGCCTTTCGGCTGGAACAAGGCTTTGGCCTTGAGCGTCAAAGGCCATCCGCTGGCGGAAAGGTCTCGATACTTCAGTCAAGCAACTCTTGAACAGCGGAAACAAGGCCCAGCCGCTGAAAAAACCTACTTGATTTTGACGCCGGACGGAAGGCTTTATCAGCCGTCGGAAGTGTATTCGCTCGACGTTCCCAAAGAGTTTAAGGCCTTGGTTGAAAAAGAAGCTCTGGGGAAATATCTCGGTGTCGTCGAGGAGCCGGAACACAGCAAAATCCTCAAACGGCTGAACATCGACTGGGAGGAACTTTCGGATAGCGGCCACATGCACTACGGCCCCGAAGGAGCTCTCGTCTACGACCTCATATCTGACTACGCGTCAAAAATCGTCAAAGAGCTCAGGTTTCCCGTCTATTTCGTCAAAGGCACCAACCTTTTCAGCCTCGAAAGCAAGCCGATCCGGGAGCATGCGGGACTTTTTGGCCAAAGGATGTACCGGGTTGACGTAGACGGGCGGCCACATGTGATGAGGTACGCCGCGTGTTTCCAGCAGTTTGCGTTGGCGAGGAAATGGGTGGTGAGCTACCGTCATCTGCCT
>JANXEM010000016.1 GCA_025058435.1 Candidatus Caldarchaeum sp. | reverse complement strand
GCGAGGGAAATGAAACGGGATGAGGTCGAAAGCCTCCGCGCACGGTTGCAGGAAGAGCTGCATGAAACGCTTTTTATAGGCGCCGAAGTTGAGCTGGTCGAGCCGATGACTCTTCCGAGGCAGGAAATCGGTAAAGCGCGGCGCGTGGTGGACAAAAGAGCTGAATGAGCCGTGGTTCTCGTTTTAACGAAAACTGATCTAGAAAACTGGCTATCGATGGAAATTTCGGTTGAAATCGTTGAAGCATTTTTCAGGGATTATGAAGACGAAAAATATGCTGCTCCTCCGCGGATGGTTACATCCATTCCGGAGAAGGACGCGGTCTGGCTCAACATGCCGGCCCACAGTCTTCATCACCGCGGCTTCATCGTCAAACTCATCAACGAATATAGGCGCAATCCCGTAGTTCACGGCCTCGACACCGCAAACGGCGTGGTGCTGTTTTTCGACCTCGAAACCGGAGCTGTCAAAGGGATGTTGGACGCTGTGGCTCTGACGGCTCTACGCACGGGGGCTATCGGTGGAGTCGGCGCAAAATATCTCGCCCCTGAAAAAGACCTTACGGTTGGGTTGATTGGAAGCGGGCGGACGGCTTGGACTCAGCTGACGGCTTTGAATGCTGTGCGGCGGATAGAGAAACTCAGGGTTTTCAGCCCGACAAAACCCAACAGAGAAAAATTCGTCGAAACAGCGGCGAAGACGCTCGGCCTCGAAGCTGAAGCGGTTGATTCGCCGACGGAAGCCGTCGACAAGGCTGACTTGGTTGTGACGGCCACCAACTCGCCCAAACCAGTGCTGTCCGGCCGCTGGCTCCGCCCCGATGTTCACGTCACGAGCATCGGTGCTTTGCCGACTCGAAGAGAGCTTGACGTGGAAACTTTTCAAAGAGCTGGTCTAATCGTCGCAGACCTCAAAAAAGCTGTTTTGAAGGAAGCCGGCGATATCATGGTTGCGGTGGAGCAGGGTGTCGTTGACCCTTCTGAAGTTTTGGAGCTTCACGAAGTGGTGAAAAGAGGCGTCACCCGGCCGAGCCGGGAAACTGTTACGTTGCTGAAATCGGTCGGCTTCGCGGCCCTTGACCTGTTTTTTACGGCCGAAGTGTTGAAGAAGGCGGAAAAAGAGGGGGTGGGAAGGGATGTTGGTCTTTAGTAGGAACGCGGTAGCCCGAGGCCTTTTTCCGCGACGTAGGCGAGGGCAAGCTCCTGCGTTATCGGGCCTGATTTGAGTAGATAGACGTCCCGGAGAACCCGTTCAAGCCCCGTCTCCTTCAAATAGCCGTATCCGCCGAGAACTTGAACCGCTTGTGAAACAGCTTTGAAGACGACTTCGGAGCTGAAATATTTCGCCAAACATGCTTCGACGTCGCATCTTTCACCGCGGTCAAACTTTCTCGCGGCGTCGATGGTGAGAAGTTTTGCGGCTTCTGCCTCCGCGTAGTGGGCGGCGAGAGGTAGCTGGATGCCTTGGTTCATGCCGATGGGTTTTCCGAAGACCTTGCGCTGGGATGCGTAGGATGCCGCCGTTTTGATGGCGAAAAAAGCCGAGCCCACGGCTAATGCGGCGTACACGATTCTGTCGGGGTTCAAAGCATACGTAAGCGCCTTCCACCCCTTGTCCACTTCACCCACTACCATCTCATCCCCGACCACGACGTCACGCATCGTCATCACAGCTGTGCGATAATAGTCGGTGCCCATCTTCTCCAACTCCGTGAACGTCAGCCCTTTCTGCTTGAGGTCGAGAATGAACAGCGTGATTCCTTCACTTTTCTTTGAAACGTTCTCCACAGGGGTGGTTCGGACAGCCAGAAGCATGTGGGTCGCCTTGTCGAAATTGTTGACGTACATTTTTTCACCGTTGACGATGTATTTGTCGCCGTGTTTCACCGCCGAAGATTTTATCGACAAAACATCGGAGCCAGATTCTTTCTCGGTCACGGCCAACCCCATAACATATTGTCCGGAAGCGAGCTTGGGAAGAAACAGTTGACGGATTTCTTCGTTGCCGGAGTTGTTTATGACCAGCGAAGACATGTTGTTGCTCAGCAACGGGTAGAGGCCGGTTCCGAAGCCATGCATGCAGAGGTAGAAAACCGCTTCACAGAGGTTTTCAAGCGTGTTTCCGAGGCAGTCGTAGTTTTTGGGAACCAAAAAGCCGGGAAGTTTACGTCTTCCGCATTCACGCCAAAACTCTTCGGGGAAACGGCCTTCCGCGCTTTTTTTGTTCCAGTATTCGACTGGAAAAAGGTTTGGAAAATCCTGTACCGCTTCCACGGCGATGACAGATTCCGGCTATGTTTATAGCTTGTGATGGGCCGGCAAACATCAAATACGGGTTACAGCGTTCAGATGGAAGGTTTGCCCGAAAAAACCAGACTACTTTTCTTCGGCCATCTCGCCAACGACAGCCTCTACAC
>JANXEM010000065.1 GCA_025058435.1 Candidatus Caldarchaeum sp. | reverse complement strand
CCATCGAGTTTAAGGCCAGATACCTTGGTAATTTATGGCTTCCGCTACTTTCTCGACCGCCAAAATCATCGCCCCCTGCCTCATCGGCACCTCATATTTCTTGGCCCTTTCGTTGACGTCTTTGAATCCCCTAACCATTTTGGCCTCCAGCTTGGAAATCACCTCTTCGATGGTCCATGTTTCCCGCTTCAGGTTCTGCACCCATTCGAGGTAGCTGACCGTGACGCCTCCGGCGTTGGAAAGGATGTCGGGAACAACCGCGATCTTCCTCTCCTGCAGAACTTTGTCTCCGTCTGGAGTTGTCGGCCCGTTCGCGCCTTCAGCTATCACCGCCGCATCAACATGCTCCGCAACCTGTTTGCTTATTGCGTTCTCGAGGGCAGCTGGTATCAGAAGGTCGCATTTGACGGTTAAAACTTCGTCGGCGGCCAAAGGCTTCGAGCTGGGGAAGCCGACCACGGAGCCCGTGTTGTTCTTGTGTTCGAGGACTTTGTGGGGGTTCAGCCCGTCGGGGTTGTGTATGCCTCCTCTGGAATCGCTGACCGCAATAATTTTCGCTCCATATTCGTCGTGTAGGATTTTCGCCGCATGATAGCCCACGTTCCCGTATCCCTGTATCGCGACTTTCGCATCCTTGAGAGGTCTGCCAACCGATTTGAAGAACTCCCTCGCGGTAATCACCACCCCCCTCGACGTGGCGTCAAGCCTTCCAAGGCTTCCATACAAGCTGATGGGCTTGCCGGTGGCGACCTCCGGCGTAAACACTCCACGCAACATGCTGTAGGTGTCGACCATCCAAGCCATCGTCTGCGCGTCGGTATAGACGTCAGGCCCCGGAATGTCCACGTATGGCCCTATGACGTCGTAGATCATCGACGTATATCTGCGGGTGACTCTTTCGAGCTCGGACTTTGAAAGGGTTTTGGGGTCGCATGCGACGCCGCCTTTCGCTCCCCCGTAGGGCAGGTCGACGACTGCGCATTTCCAAGTCATCAACATGGCCAAGGCGATGACTTCTTCGACGTCGACCGATGGATGATATCTGACGCCGCCTTTGTAGGGCCCGCGGGCGTTGCTGTGTTGAACCCGAATACCGGTAAAAACTTTCGTTCCTCCTTTGTCGGTTTTTATGGGAACCGAAACAACCACAGTTCTTTTGGGCCTTTTGAGAATTTCATGCAGTCCCGGGTCGAGGTTGAGATATTCCGCAGCTTCCTCCAACATCAAAAGAGCGGTATTCAGAAAAACAGCTCCAGAGCTCACGTAAGAATAACTGCTTCTTGAAATAAATAGCTTAAATACAAAAATCCTTCGAAGACGGATTACTGGAAAAAACGCTACGCAGCTTAATATATGCGGTAATGGCTAATTGGAACATGGAGGAAAAATCCGTCGGAGGACGTAAATTTCTTCTGCTCGGCTGGAACGATGTCGAAAAAGGAGTCGACATGCTTGCTGACAGAGTGTCCGAAGACGGTTACGAAGTCGACACGATTGTCGGCGTCCTTCGCGGAGGCGTCATAGTAGCCGATCTTCTTTCAGACGTTCTCGACATACCTGAGGTGTATGTGGTGGGATGCAGGTCCTACAAGGGAACGGAGGCCGGGGAGCTGAAAATCTACCACGACTTGATGTTGACTGGTTTGCAGGGCCGTCACGTCCTCCTCGTCGACGACATCGCTGACACGGGCTCGACGCTCGAAGCCGCGGCCGAAAAGCTTCTCAAACCACGCCACCCCAAGAAAATAAGAACCGCCACCTTGCTGAAGAAACCGTGGAGTAGCTACACTCCAAACTACTACGTGGTCTCCACGGATGCGTGGGTGATTTTCCCGTGGGAAAGGGTTGAAACGATAAAAACGGTGGGGAGAATTTTTGTCGACAACATGGGGTATGAGGAGGCTGTGGAGGAGCTTTCCTCTCTGTCGCGTTTGAGCCAGAAAAAAGTTCAGTCTGTTATGATGTCTCCGCAGCGTACTTATTAACTGGATGGATTTTCTTTGGGACAGGAATGGGGCCGAAGGTTTACGCCGAGGTCTACGGCTGCTCAGCCAACCAAGCCGACGGTGAAATAGCGTTGGGAATCTTGAAAAAAGAGGGGTATGAGGTTGTCGGCAGGCCTTCGGAGGCGGACTACGTCGTGTTGGTGACGTGTGCCGTGAAAAAGCCGACGGCCGACAGGATGATTCACCGGATTAGAAAATTCGCTGACCGTGGTTCGCGTTTGATAGTTGCGGGATGTATGGCGACTGGAGAAGCTGACAGGGTGAAGCATGTTGCGCCCATGGCCCTGCTTTTATCTCCCCGGAACATAACGGAAATTTCGTCGGTCATCGAAAAAGGTGTTTTTAACAGTGGTCAAATCAAGCTTGGCTACCCGCGAGTTAGGAGGAACTCCGTGGTTTCCATCGTCCCCGTCTCCGAAGGCTGCAGATGGAGCAGATGCAGCTTCTGCATAGTTCCCAAAACGCGGCCCGGGTTTGAAAGCTATCCCCTGCGGTCGGTCGTGGAAGAAGTCCGTCAATCCGTTGATGAAGGATGTAAAGAGGTCTGGCTGACCAGTCAAGACATGGGCAGCTACGGCCTCGAATCGGGAAGGAACTTGCTGCCGGAACTTCTCGAATTGGTCAACGCAGTCGAAGGCAAATTCTACGTGCGGGTCGGCATGATGAACCCGATTTACTTAAGGCCCATCCTCGGAAGACTCGTGAAATCCTTCGAAGGCGAGAAAATCTTCAAGTTTCTCCACCTTCCCGTTCAGTCCGGCTCCGACAAAATACTGAATGAAATGAGACGCGGCCACGACGTCAAACTCTTCAAAGAAGTCGTTTCGAGGTTCAGAGATGCTTTCCCTGAATTAACTTTGTCCACCGACGTTATCGTGGGTTATCCGTATGAAACGGCGGAAGATTTTGAAGAGACCTTGAAGCTTCTCGAAGAAACCAAGCCTTCCGTCGTCAACGTCTCCAAATATTTTCCAAGGCCTGGAACGCCTGCTCAAAACCTCAGACCCGTGTCATCCCAGACAGTCGCCAAACGGATTGCCGAACTCAACGCCGTCCTCGCTGAAATTCAATTCAGAAACAATCAGCGATGGGTTGGATGGTGTGGGGAGGTTTTGGTCGACGAAGTCGGTAAGAAAGGGAAAATGGTTGGCCGCAACTACGCCTACAGGCCCGTCGTTTTCGATTCAGAAGAAAATCTGTTGGGAAGGTTTGTGGAAATCGAAGTCGTAGGGGCCGAAAGAACTTATTTACGAGGCAGGTTGTTGGGGCGGAGTTTCGGGTAACGGGCCTTCGACGACGGTCACCGTGCCGATCATCCATGGATGAGGTGTGCAGTGGTATGGGTATATTCCGGCCCGTCCGAAGACGAAGACCCATCTTTCGCCGGCTCCGAAAAGCCCCGAATCAAACAACCCTTGGTCGGAAGTCACCGTATGAGCTACGCTCACTTTTTCCGCGTTCACCCAGATTACCGTGCTATTATAGCCGGCCAAAACTTTGACGCTGGCTGGTGAATAGGTTTCGGTCGCCGCGGGGTCGTAGGAACCGGGCAGTATCACAATCGTTACGTTGAACGGCGTCGGGCCGGCGAGTCCTATTTCCTCGACTTTGGCGAAAGGTCCTATCTGCAACGCCGCAGAAACCAAAACAAACGAAACCAAGCTAATCCCCACAAAGCTGAGGGCATAGACTTTTCCGCTTGAAAGAATCGGAAGCCCTCCCCTAAACAGCCCAATCGGAAGCATCACGATGCCCAAAGCGAGGAGGAAGGCGGAAAATTCGGCTAAAGGACGCATCGTCTCCGAAATTCCGATGTAAGGGATGAAAACCCCCGCCACGCCCATGATGATGAACAATATCGCGACGGCCAGAAGCGTCTCGTCCATGGCTACAGACTTTTGAAGCCGATTTTTATACTGTTGCACAAATTCCAAAGTTTTCGCCGGCGTGGAAATGCAGTTAAATAAGTATGCGTTTTTGATGTTCCCGGGTTGAAGGCGGCGGTTATCGGTGGAACGGGGGACATGGGGTTCGGGTTGGCGGCGAGGCTTGCCTACGCTGGGGTTGAAGTGGTCATCGGGTCGAGGAGAACCGAAAAGGCCGTCGAAGCCGCCGAAAAAATCAAAAACATCATCAAACACGGGAACGTTTCAGGGCAAATCAACCAAGAATCTGTGAAAGGCTGCGACTTTGTCTTCTTCAGCATCCCCTACGAAGGCATGACCGAAATCACGCTAAGCGTCGCAACCTCTCTTGAAAGAGACGCCGTCGTTGTGTCGTGCATCGTTCCCTTCGTGGAAACCAAGTCGTCGGCGGCGGAAGAACTCGCCAGCCAGCTACAACCCGGGACGAAAATCGTTTCCGCACTCCACACAATCAGCGCTTCACTACTCAGCGATTTACACCAACCCATCAACTCCGACACATTTCTTTTCGGAGACGACAAAGAGGCAAAAAAACAGCTGGCCAAACTTCTGACAAAAATCGAAGGCCTGAGGCCCGTCGACGGAGGGCCTTTGAAAAACTCGAAATACGGCGAATCTTTCACGCGTTTCCTCGTGGGCGTAAACAAACGTTATGGCGTGTCGTCGGCTGGCCTCAGGGTCACGTGGCTTGAAGATTCGGCCGTTTACGGGAGATGGGAGGATTGAAGCCTTCGCCAACGATTTTCAGGGCTTATGATGTCAGAGGTGTTTACGGAAAGGACATCGACGAAGAAATAGCCTACGGGATCGGCAGGGCCTTCGGCGTCATGGTTTCAGGAAATGTTCTGGTGGGACGTGACGTGCGGCGGAGCGGAGAAAAGTTGGTGAATGCTTTGGCGGATGGGTTGACCGATTCCGGAGTCGACGTGTTAATCGGCGGCGTCTGCACAACTCCGGCGTGCTATTTCGGCGGAAGGTTCTTTAAAACTGCGGGCGGTGTGATGGTTACCGCGAGCCACAACCCACCCGAATGGAACGGGTTCAAAATGTTCCTCGCCAACGGCGAAACCGTTTCCCAAGACGCCGGAATGGAAAAGATACGTGAAATGGTCATCAACCAGCAATACGGCCCCCGCCCACCAACCAAAGGCCGGGTCGAAAACGTCGACCTCAATAAATTCTACGTCAACCACTTGGTCGAAAAATTTCCATCCCTCGAAGGCGTCAAGATGGCGGCCGACATGAGCGACGGCTCAGCCTGTCTCGTCTACCCTCAAATCGCGGAGAAACTCAAAATCAAAGCAACTCTGTTGAACGACAACCCCGACGGATACTTCCGTGGACATTCTCCGGAGCCTACCGAGGAAAACATATCCGCCCTCAAAAAAACCGTGGTGGAGCATAAGCTTGATTTTGGAGTGGCCTTCGACGGCGACGCCGACAGAGCGGTTTTCGTAGACGACAAAGGCCGGACGCTTGAAGGCGACATGGCCCTCGCCGTTGTGCTAAAGGCCCTCGAAAAGAAAGGATTGGTCATTTATGACGTGAACTCTTCGACGGCCCTCAAAGAGGTCGCGGAAAGACATGGTTTCCAGACGCTGGAATGGAAGGTCGGAAGAGCTTTCATACACAGAAAAGTCCGAGAGCTGGGGGCCGTAATCGGAGGCGAAAAAAGCAACCACCTCTATTTCGGGGAACTCGCGGGAGACGACGACGCAATCTACGCTTCGCTGAAGATGGCCCAGATAATACATTCGTCGAAAAAACCTTTGTCGGAACACGTCGACGAAATACCGAAATACCCGACCACCCCCATCATCGTCTTCGACTGCCCCGACGAAACAAAATTCGAAGCAGTGGATAAAATCGCAAAAGAGCTCGAAGGCCTTGGCATGAAAGTTTCGAGGCTCGACGGCGTCAAGGCTTATAGCGAAAATGGATGGATTTTGGTGAGGGCTTCGAACACCATGCCGCAGATAAAAATGTCCGCCGAAGCCAAAGACGTAGAATCTCTCAAGAAGTTGAAGGAGCTCGGGGAAAGATTGATTAAACAGGCAACCACGTCGAGGTTGTAAATTTGTTTGAATGGCTTGAATCTCTGGCGGTAACCTACGGGCCCGTAGGCGTCTTTGTTGTATCTCTCTTGGGAAGCCTTCTGCCCTTCGTCCCCGTGCCCTATCTCTTCGTCGTAGTACTGCTGAGCGACACCGTTGACCCCGTTGTTCTTGGTCTGGCCTCTGGAATCGGCGGGTCGTTGGGAAAAATCACGTCCTACGTCATAGGAAGGATGGGCTACCGCCTGCTTGACGAACGACAGCAGAAGAGAATGGATGCCCTACGGGAAATCATCGGCAAGTACGGGGAAATCGGTGTTTTCGTCTTCGCGTTAACCCCATTACCGGACGACGTTTACCTCATACCAGCGGGAATGGTGAGGCTGAATTTCTGGAGGTTTTTACTCGCCAACACCACGGGAAAAATAATTCTCGCGACTCTCGCAGCTCTTCTTGGCAGGACGTATTTCCAGTTCGCGGAAATTCTGCTCGGCGAATCGACCTGGATTTCGACGGCAGCGGCGGTATTGGCCATGGTCGGTATTACTATAATACTTCTCCGAACCGACTGGGAAAACATCCTCAAAACTGTCAAAAAATCGGGATGGAAGGGAATATTCCAAGACTTTAAACTTTGGAAGCGGTGAAAGCAACATTTATGGGGAGTTTCGCGTGAAAACACGGGTTTTTGACAAAAAGGGATTTATGCATCCGACTATATACTCAAGCAGGTTGAAAGGTACTGGGTCGCTTCTTGTCGGGTTGTCCATGGCCGGGTTGGTTTTCTCGATGTGGTTCGCCGGAGCCGCCTTCCTCGTACCACTGCTTTTCCGATTCTTCATTCCCGACTTTCTATCCGTTTTCGTGATAAACGGCTTGATTCTTTCCTCGGTATATTCGGTGATTCACTACAAGCTGCACGGAGTCGTTTTCTGGCCCGTGATGGTCGCTGGCTCGGTCGTCGGCGGCTTGTTAGCCTATTTGCTGATGTTGTTCGCGGGGTCGGTATGGCCTTTAGAGATTTGGATGACTGGGTTGGCTGTTTTCATCGGCCCACCCATCTTGGTCAGCGTGGTCAAAACTCTGTCCGCCCGCCGCAAACCCGCGACGGTGGCTGTAGTCGAAACAGTTGAAGCTGTAACCGCAACAGAGACAAAACCTGCAACTCAAGAAACTCAGACAAAACCACAACCCCAAATAACAACTCATAACGCCCCACAGCAAGAGCCCCAACCATCCACAGTCGAAACAACCACACCAGCGATATCTCAAGTCGTCATATACCAAGAAGGACTGAAGCCCGCCGAGACTGTGGAGAAAATCGACAGCGAAGATTTCGAAGACTACATCCTCGACTTCATCGACGGCAAGAAAATAACCGAGCTGGTTCCCGTCCAATCTCCTTCAGCCGACGGAGGCCTTTATCCCGTGATACAGGATGAAATCGACATCGACACAACCCGTTTGAACATGGTTTTGAAAAGGCTGCTCGATAAAGGCATCATCAGAATAGGTGGAATCGAGTTCAAGCGAATCGCATGCCCCCGATGCTTCAGCTCGTCCGTCATGTTTTCGATAAGCTGCAAATCATGCAAATCTCCCAACATCAGCCGCCAAAGAATACTTCAGCACGAGTCATGCGGTTATCTGGGCCCGGAGGAGCGGTTTCTCGAAGGAGGCCGTTACATGTGTCCAAGATGCGGAACGGAGGTTACGGTCGCAAAAGAAGCCGAGGAAGAGACCATGCATGACAAGGCGAAAGTTCATTCCAGCCTCTTCATCTGCTACCAGTGTAACGAGGTGAACAACGAGCCACTCGTGGCCTTCAGATGCATCACCTGCGGCATGGACTTCGACTACAACAGCCTCGAACTCAAAACTTTCTACAGATACTTAGTTAGTCTTGACTCGCTTTCGAAAGCCCTTGAACACAACAAACCAGTCAAACTAATCACCGAAGAAATTAGGCTATTGGGTTACAAGGTCGAGAAGAACGTCAAGATCATGGGCTCATCCAACCTAACCCATCGCGTCGACCTCCTCATCTCCAAAGACGGTGTCAAAAAAGCTCTAATCATGTTTCTCAAAAGCGACCGAAAGGACGAACAGGTCAACAACATCATGAAAGTGATGACGATGAAGCTCGACTTAGCCGACTTGGATTTCTACGTTCTCAGCTACTTCCAGCTGCATGCAGAGGCGAAAAGGCTGATGGAGCTCTTCAACATATGGTACGTCGAGTCTGTTTTGACGAAAAACATATCTGCCATCGTTTCAGGCCTTTTCGCTGAACGAAAAGTTTGAGGCGGTGAATGAAAGTGGCTAAACAGAAGGAGAAGAAAACGGTCCGGCAGTGGGAGGGAATCCACGTAGGAAGTCCCAAGCCCGAATACACCATACTCGACAGTTACTACGTCAAGGAAAAGTATGGCCAAGTTGTTATCGCTTCGCCTCCGTCGGTGGTGGCCGAGCCCATTTACTACGTGGTCGAGGAGCCTCTCGCCCCGAACGAGGAGACCGCTCTGGAAAGGGTTAAGGAGATTTTGACGAAGGAGCTGGATTTTCCCAGGCTCGGCGAAGAGGAAGAAGTCAGGAAGGCGGTCATCGAGACGACGAAGAAGATTATGAGAAAATATCTGTCGGCGTTGGGGGTTGGCTCCGTCGATGAGGCGACGTCTGAAAAGTTTCTCTACTATGTCGAAAGGGACATGATGGGTTTCGGGCCTTTAAACGTCATCATGGACGACTACCGAGTCGAGGACATTTCATGCGACGGAGTCGGTGTGCCAATTTACGTGTGGCACCGCGACTTTGAATCACTTCCGACGAACATCATCTTCACGGACCGAGAAGCTTTGGACAACTTCATCATCCACTTGGCCCACAAAGCAGGCAAACATGTTTCATCGGCTTTTCCCATCGTCGATGCCATGATTTTCGGAAAACACCGTCTCGCCGCAACCTTCCGCGAAGAAATATCACCGCGGGGCAGTACATTCACGATAAGAAAATTCAGGGAAAGGCCTTTCAGCATAACCGAGCTGCTCATCTCCAACGGGCTGAACAGCGAAATGGCCGCCTACTTCTGGCTGCTACTTGAAAACAAGGCAAGCAGCATGCTTATCGGTGCGACGGGACGCGGACAAACTACGTTACTCTACGCGTTGACCACTTTCATCAGACCAAGGATGAAGATAGTCACATGCGAGGAAACGGCTGAAATTAACATTCCACGGGAAAACTGGGTTCGTTTCGTAACGCGTGAAAGCTACGGCCTCGGCTCGTCAGACCGCGGCCAAGTTTCTCTGTTCGACTTGGTCAAGACCAGCCTCCGTTACAGGCCCGACTACTTGATCGTCGGGGAGGTAAGAGGAGAAGAGACGTTTGTCATGTTTCAGGCCATCGCAACGGGCCACGGAGGCCTTTCGACGGTTCACGCCGAAAACATCGAGTCGGCGGTCAAAAGGTTTATGAGCCCGCCGATGAACATACCGGAAACGCATATTTCGCTGTTGGACGCCATGGCTTTGATCGAAAGGGTTCAGTTGAGGGGGAAGACCGTCAGCTTCGCCAGAAGATGCCGGATGATTTGGGAGCTTGAGGACGCCTACCACTACCGCACCATCGCCTCATGGGACCCGACGACGGACACTTTCAGGGTCAACTTCGCAAACAGCATCCAGCTGGACAGCATATCTTTGCAGACGGGGTTGTCTAAGGAGAATATCATCGTCGAGCTTTGGAGGAGAAAGGAGATTCTGGAATGGATGAAACAGAACAAAATAACGGACAACAACCAAGTCGCCAAAATCATACTATCTTACTACGCCGACCCGGAGAAATTCGTGTCGGAAATCGGTGTTTCGCTGAAGAAGCCCGCGATACCGCAGCAGGTTAAGCAGGCTGCGGCTGAGCCGGCCACACCCATCAAAACCTATTCGGATGAAGAGGTGAAGCAGGTCGCCGACTTCCTGTCGGAAATCGTTCTACGCAGGGCTGGGCCGACGCCTTACTGGCAGATATTTGTCAAGATGCCTTATCCGCGGGATTTGATCATACGTGCGGTGAAAAGCCTCAAGGATTCGGGCAAGATTCAGATTGTCGGCGGCGTAGTGGAGCTGGTCGGCTAAGTCGGTAGCTGGAAGAAGTTTACTGCGAGCGTTCCCGACGCGTAGATTGATATCATTCCGAGGACGGCCATGATGACGGCGTGTTTGAAGCCGCCCGCTATCATCGATGAGGAAATTTTGCCCGCGACGAGGCCGCTGATGATGGCGATGATGATGACCGGTGGGAGGAAGAAGTGTATGAATTCCGCCGTGGATATGCTGAGCCTTGCCAGCGTTAGGAGGTTTTTCATGAACGCGACGAGTATGACCACCACGATGATGAGCATGATCGCGGTGATGTATGGTATCAGCATCAACGGCTTGAGGGTGGCCCGTTTTTGTCTTTCGATTTCCTCGAGGTCTTCTGAAAAAGATGCGAGGACTTCGAATGTTTCGGGCGCTCCTCCGCCTACGTCGATGGCGTCGACGAGGACGAATACTCCTGCTTTTTCAAGCCATCCGTATGTTCTTTTGGCGAAGTCGTCGTAGATTTTGCGGAGTGGTGTGCCCCAGCCTATTTGGCGGGATATGATTTTGAGGTGTTTGCTGAAGGCTCCGTAGCTGTTGCGGGAAAGGTCGATGATGCATCTTTCGGGGCTGAGGCCTGTTTTGCGGGCTTCGGTCAGGTCTCTGAGGAATAGGGTTAGGCCGTGCATGACGGAGAAGTTTTCGGCTCCGTATTTCTGGTATGCGATGGCTCCGGGTGTGAACATGATGACGAACATCAGGGTGAGGGCGATGGATGATTCGTATCCTGCTTCGAGGCCTGTTGCGGCGCGGATTTGTTTGATGATTTCGGCGGTTGCGTTGAACGGAGGAATTACTTGGACCTCTGTGAGGAAGAACGGGAATACGAACAGAACGCCGAAAATTATCGCGAAGGGTAGGGTTAGGAAGAATGTTCTCATGGGCCGTGGGTCGCTCATGGGGTATTTGGGCTGGCTGATGTCCGCGATGTAGAGGAACGCGACGGATAGTCCTGGGAGGATGACGTATGCGAGGAGGGCGAATTGTTCCGAAGGCATGACGAGATATTCGCTGGGCAGCGCTCTTGAGACGATGTAGATGGTGAAGAGGACGAGGGACATCATCAGCGTTATTGCGGCGAATCCCTCCATCAGCATGCCCATCCGTTCGCCGACGATTCTCATTTTGCCCATCCGGGATGAGAAGATTTGCTCGGTTTTGCGGA
>JANXEM010000062.1 GCA_025058435.1 Candidatus Caldarchaeum sp. | reverse complement strand
CATGGTCAACCCAAAGATAGGCATAGCCATCGGCGTCGCCGGCGTCACCATAGTTCTTCTCCCTATAATCGCGTTATTTCTAACCGGGGGATACGATTCACCGATTCAAAAAATTTACGACACGCCTTTAGCCCCCGGGTTCCCTGCCGGGATACTCATCACGGCGGCGGGCGCCGCCACAACCGCAATCGGTTTGCTGCTTTTTGTCCGGGGAATGAGAACGCTTTCACCATATTCTACTCCTGTCGCCCCGGTGAGAAGGCCTTTGAAAAGAGAGAATTCTTCTAACATGGAGTTGGAGGAAATTGAACGGGAAATTTCGTCGATGCTCGATGAAAAGGGGCCGGCCATGGAGATTAGGACTGTTCCTCCCCGACCCGCCCGTCAAACGGCTGCGGAGCGGCAGACCGTTGTCCCCAAGCCTGCCTCGGGTTCGAAAACCCTGGCCGTGGTAACGAAGGGGGTTGACATGGTCTGTAAATCTTGTGGCGCGGTAAACCCCATAGGTTCTAAGGTCTGCGGGTCGTGCGGCGCGGGGTTGTTTGAGCCGAACCCGAAGGCCGTCGCATGTCCCGTTTGCGGAGCTCCTGTCGACGAATCCTATAAAATCGGTGAGAACATCGTCTGCGGTATCTGCTTCAGCGAGCTTAAATACGAAAGCATAGTTTAACTATTTTAGAAACTGGAAAACGGTGCAGATAACGTGGAATCGACGAAGCCTTTGACCACCATAATGCGGAACCTCAACAAAACCGTCAAAGTGATTTTGAAAAACGACGCCCGCTACGAAGGAACGATGGTCGAATGCGACGGCTACATGAACATGCTTCTCGAACACGTTGTCGAATATCTCGGTGACAGCAGGACGGCGGGTTACCCTAAAGTCTTGATCAGGGGAAATAACATCATGTACGTCATCTTTACCGAAAAGTAACCCGGGGGAAAGGGGATAAGAGGTTAATATTTAGGCGGTTTTCTGCTGAATGGAGAAAATTATGAAGACGTCCTTTGTGACTGTTGAACATCTTGACAGAAAGCCAGTCGTCGAGCAGGAGATCGAGATGGTCGAGCGGAAAGGTCTTGGACATCCGGACTACATCATCGACAGCGCATGCGAAGAGGCTTCGCTGATGCTGTCCCACTACTACGTTTCAAAATACGGATACGTGCTCCATCACAACGTCGACAAAGGCCTTCTCATCGGCGGAAGGGCCTACAACACCTTTGGCTACGGGCGGCTTGAAGAGCCGATAACAATCATCATCGCGGGAAGGGCCTCGACATCGGTCAAAACGCCGACCGGTGAAGAAAAAATTCCGTACAAGGAAATCATAACCGACGCGGTGAGGTCGATGATTAAAAGGAATTTCCGCTTCCTCGATTTTGACTCCCACATCGTGCTTGAGGTGAGGGTTCGGGAAAGCAGCCCAGACCTCAAATCGGTCGTCGAACGTGAAAAAGAGATGCCTTTGGCGAATGACACGTCCTACGGGGTCGCCTTCTATCCGTTCACCCCGCTCGAATCCCTCGTGTTGACTGTCGAAAGACATCTCAATTCCGCCTCGTTCAAAAACCGTGTAAGAGAAAGCGGTGAAGACGTGAAGGTGATGGGGCTGCGGAAAGGTTCGAAAATCACCGTCACGGTGGCTGACGGCATAGTAAGCACTTTCACACGGGACAGAGACCACTACATATCCGTGAAAGAGCAGATAAAGAGCGAGGTCGAGGACATCGCGTCCAAGATAGTCGGCGACCACGACGTAACGGTTTATGTAAACACCGCCGACAAATACGGAACCAACATCCAGAACGAAATCTTCTACCTCACTTTTACGGGAACCAGCGCGGAGCACGGCGACGACGGAAACACGGGCCGGGGAAACAGGGCCAACGGCTTGATAACACCAAACCGCCAGATGTCCCTCGAAGCGACCGCGGGCAAAAACCCAATATCCCATGTGGGCAAAATATACAACGTGTGCGCCGGGTTGACGGCGCGCCGCATATACGAAGAAACAAAAAGGCTCAAGGAAGTTTACGTCCGGATGTTGAGCCAGATCGGGAAACCCATCAACCAGCCGCTTTCGGTATCCGTTCAAGCAATCCCCGAAGACAAAATGGACACCGGCCTCATCAGAGACATAGAAGGAATCGTCTACGACGAAGTTGCTAACATTCGGAAAGTAACGGAGCTAATTCTGGCGCGGAAGGTTTCTGTTTTTTAGACGTGGGAATTTAACCCACGCTTTTTTCTCAGCACCTCCATGCACGTCTTCGGCGTCAAGCATTTGAAGTCGATTCCGGAGGTTTTCAACAGCGAGGCCGCGGTTCTCGTCACCGACGGGGCGGCGAGGATGGCCCGTGGTTTTCTGCCGAATTCTTGTCCAAGGACGTCGACGTATCTCCGCAGTTGATTAACGTCTTCTTCGCTGGCGGGTTTTCTTTTCAACTCGACCACGGTCAATTTGCCTTCTCGGTCTACTCCTAAGACGTCGACCCTGCCAGTCCTGCCGGCTTTACGTTCTTCCTGAAAAGGCGTGAACCCGTCTTCGACGAGATTCGGCTCGAGCAAAACCGCCTCCTTCATTTCCGCCTCCGAAGCATACATCTCAAACTCCGCGTCGTCCAGCAAATCAAAGACCACCACTTCAGGCTCTTCAAGAAAGTAGATTTTGAGCATCTCATTTCCCCTCGTGGCCCTGATAATCTTTGCGTCATCCTCTTCGCCGAACTCTATTTTGGATTCTTTGGGCTGCCAGTTGACTGGCTCGTGGCCGGTGGGTCTGTGGACGAGGATGCTTCGGTCTTTTTTGATGATGACGAGTCTTTCTCCTTCGCCGAGTTTTGACGCGGCCCTTCCTTCGTAGTGGATGATGCATCGTCCGGCGAGAACGATGACGGAGCCGTTGGATAGGGCTTTCCTTGCTTTTTCTATCCACGTCATGTTATCTCGGGAGGTTTAGGAGTTCGAGGATGTGGATGTGGATGTCCGATTTTACGGGGAAGTAGATGAAGAACCAAGCCAGCTGGACTAACGCGACCCCGTACAACACGGCCCGTGAAAACCTGTCGCCGCTCAATACGGTCGACAACCCGAGGGCCACGGCTGGAAGCGTGGGGAGAAAGTAAAACGTGTAAACCCATCTTTGGAGAAGGTGGCCGATT
>JANXEM010000057.1 GCA_025058435.1 Candidatus Caldarchaeum sp. | reverse complement strand
AGGTTTTCTCTTTGTGGCTGTGCCCTTGGCGGCTTCTCTTCTCGTCTTCGTCGAAGAATTCAACATATACAGAGAATGGTACAAGCCTGTCATGATTTCAAGCTTCACAGTCCTGTTCCTGTCGAACATGATGTTTCTTCCTCTGTCCCTTGCCTTTTACAGGAGAGAGGAGAGGCAGGAGAAAAACCAGCTTTTCGGAGCGCCGGTCAGCATCATCGTTCCCGCCTACAACGAGGAAAAATGGATTGGTCACTGCATCGAAGCTCTTCTCGAAGCAGATTATCCGAGCAAAGAAATCATCGTCGTCGACGACGGAAGCACCGACAACACCTATGGCGTCGCGAGCAAGTATGTCCGACACGGCGTCATCGTGTTGAGGAAGCCCAACGGCGGCAAGGCCTCCGCCCTCAACTACGGCATGCTCTACGCCACGGGAGAAATAATCGTAACCGTCGACGCCGACAGCATCATCAGCCGCGACACCTTGAAAAACCTACTGACACCTTTCAAAGACCCGAAGGTCGTCGGAGTCGCCGGCAACGTCAAGGTCGTCAACCCCGTTAACTGGCTGACCAAAAACCAAGCACTCGAATACATCACCCAGCTAAACATAACCCGCAGAGCCACTTCATACTACGGAGTTGTTCAAGTCATGCCCGGGCCGCTCGCGGCTTTCAGAAAAAAAGAAGCGGTCACACTCGGCAAATACGACCGAGTCACTTTGACGGAGGATTTCGACCTGACCGTCAAACTGCTGAAGACGGGAGGCGTCATTCAAGCCCCTCCCGGCGCTTTCGCATACACCGAAGCGCCTTCAACACTTTCAAGCCTCTACAGACAACGTCTCAGGTGGTACCGCGGAAACATTCAAGTGCTTTTGAGGCATTCGGATGCCTTTAGAGTGCAACGGTACGGGTTCTTGACCTATTTGGTTTTCCCGCTGTTAGTTGTTCAGCAGCTGGTGATACCGACCTTAGGCGTCGCGGCCATCCCCGCCGCCATAATGATCATAATCAACGGAGGCATCGGCTACGTCCTCAAACTCTTGGCTGTCTTCAGCATACTACAGCTACTCATATCACTGACGGCCTTGGACATGGAGAATGAAGATGTAAGAATGGTTTTGTACGCTCCCTTCGCCGTCGTCGGATACAAACATCTGCTGGACATCATAGCCTTCAAATCCATCATCGACATACTGATACTTAGACGACGGCCCAAATGGACGAGAGCTGAGAAAACAGGGCTGCAGATTCCTACTCGGTTCTAACGCTCCTCACGATGTGCTTGGGCAACACGTGCTGCCACTGTTCAACAAAACTCCTGTCGAGGTTGCTGTCCCGCAGGTCATCGGGCAACATCCTCGGAATATCCTCAACTATGGGATACCACCTACCGCATGAACCGCATTCAAGCAACCCAGTCGAAACCTCCAGCCCATAACATTTCATACATTCGGTCGATGAAAAATTTTTCACAAACCCCCCATGATATCCGCAGAAAAACTCACACTGTCGGATGTTGGGCGGAGCTATAATTTCCCTCATTTCGTAAACGGCCAGCTTGAGTGGAAAGGATTTACACATCGGGCATGCGAGAATGTCCATAAGCCTGTATTTCATATCGACTGTAGGTTCGCCGTCGATATAAGCATCCAGTTATACGAAGCAGTCTGTGAATGACGTTAAGATTTATCAGCATGGAAAAACTAAAAGCTCATTTTCAGAGTTATGGGGTTGGGGGTTGCGTGCTTTTGGATGATTTGTTCATGCTTTTTCGGAGCAGGTTTGAGTCTTTAGGCGGCCATGTAGGGTTTGCGAGAAACGTCGATGAAGCAGCAGCCCATGCCGGGGAATTTATCCGACAAAACGATGCGGCATCGGTATTCGTTTCGAACATTCCGTCGGAGGTTGAGCCTGCACTCACTCGTGAACTGAGGGTTAGGGGTTTAAGAGTTTTTTCGAAAGGGACAACTTCTGACGCCTTGTCGGTGGTCAAGGAGGTCGACGCCGGTGTTTCTTCAGCCGCTTGCGGCGTCGCGGAAACAGGTACTTTGGTGGAGGTTGCTTTCGACGACGTAGAAAGGCTGTTGTCGAGCCTTCCCAAAGTCTACGTCAGCTTCCTCAGACGAAGCATGATTTACCGGAGCGTCTACAGCGTTTCGGAAGTTATTCGTCGAGCAGCAGAGAGAAAGACTTCCGCGGTCACCTTCATCTCTGGTCCAAGCAGGTCGGGGGACATCGAGCAGAGGCTTGTCCTCGGTATTCACGGGCCTCACGCGGTTTCGGCGGTGGTTTTGAATTGGCTGTGAAGAAGACGGAGCAGATTTATCGTGAACTTTCAGAAAAAGTAGCGGCTGTTCTTCCGCGCAAAGAATGGAGGGCCTACCTGCGTGACGCCCTGTTCAGAACCCTTGAAAAACGCAAACACACCATTAGAGAAACGATACCTGACTTTGAAAAATTCCGTCACGAAGTAAGAGAGATTAAAGCAAGAGCGGTGGAAAATGTCGACGTTCTTCTCAGGCAGTTCATCGAAAACTGTGAAAAAAGGGGGGCGAAGGTCTTTGTGGCGAAAGACGCTGCGGAGGCGTGCGAATTCATCTACAGGGTCGCGGTCGAGAAGCAGGCCCGACTTCTGTCAAAAAGCAAATCGATGACAACCGAAGAAATCGATTTGAACAAATACCTCGAACAGAGGGGAGTCAAGATAGTCGATACAGACTTGGGTGAGCTCATAATTCAGCTCGCGGGTGAGAAGCCTTTTCATCTCGTTTATCCGGCTGTGCATAAAACACGTTACGAGGTCGCCGAAATCTTTTCGAAAACCGCGGGCAAGCCGATTGCGGCCGATATTCCAGAGCTCATGATGTTCGCGAGACATTATCTTAGGAATGTCTTTTTGAGCGCCGATATTGGGATAACGGGGGTTAACATCGCGATAGCGGAAACCGGCACCATAGTCGTCGAAACTAATGAGGGAAACGACCGGCTCGGCAACATCCCGCCGCCTACCTACATCGCGGTCATGGGTGTCGACAAACTGGTCGAGTCGGTTGAAGATGCTTTGAAGCTCGTCGTCGCCCATCCCGTCAGCTCGACAGGCCAGACTCTCACCACATATGTGTCGTTCATCACGGGCCGCAACCCGCTTGAATCCCGCGAAAGAGAATTGATCGTAGTGGTCATCGACAACGGGAGGACAAAGATGCGGGATGACCCCGTCTTCCGGGAAGCGCTTTACTGCATCCGCTGCGGGGCATGTATGAACATCTGCCCAACCTATTCGACGGTGGGCGGACACGTGTTCGGCCACATCTACACCGGGCCCATCGGAATTCCATGGACAGCCTTCGTCCACGGCCTCCAACAGGCCGCCGAATTCGCGCCGCTCTGCATATCTTGCGGCCTGTGTAGGGAGATTTGCCCGGCTATCATCGACATGCCGATGATGATAGCGGAGGTGAAGCATCGTTACGGACAGAAGGGAGGCCAGCTGCTGGTCAACAGGGTGGTCGAAAACTATGAACGCGCATACCAGCTCGGAGCCCTTTTTCCGTCACTTTTCAACGCGTTGGTCGGTTCCAACACTTTCAGACGTTTGATGGAAAAGCTGTTCGGGGTGGATTCTCGCAGAAAATGGCCTATGGTCGCGGACAAAACGTTCGACAAACTTTTCCGAGGAGGAAATGGTTCGGCGCGTGTTGTTTTGTTTACCGATTTTTACGTCCGTTACGTCAGGCCCGACCTTGGAATGAAAGTGGTCAAAGCCCTCGAGGATTCTGGACTTTCGGTGGCGTTTCCTCCCCAGAAGTCGAGCGGATACCCCTACGTGGCCTACGGAGACCTCGACAAAGCACGGAAAATAGCCGAATACAACGTCACAAACATCGCCAAACATCTCGACGGCGGGGAGAAAATAGTTCTTTCGGGGGAGCCGACGGCAACCTACGCCCTCAAGTATATTTATCCAAAGCTCCTTCCCGAGAAAGACGAAGCCCGTAAAGTGGCTGAAGCAACGAAATCTCTCTACGAGTTGTTGCTTGAACTTGTTTCCGCCAAAAAGCTCGAGGTTAAAGCTCTGGTCGACGGGAAAGCGGCAATTCATGTTCCATGCCACGAAAGGGCCTTCGATTCATGTCAAAACATACATGCTCTGTTGTCTGCGGCGAAGGTTTCGGCGGTCTTCGTCGAGACCGGAACCTGCTGCGGCATGGCCGGAACCTTCGGGATGAAGCACGGAATCATCGGATACGAGCTCGCCAACGCAGTCGGTGAACCGTTGTTCGAGCTGGTGAGGAACAGCGGCTGTGATTACGTTGTTTCAAGCAGCAGCGTCTGCAGCATCCACCTTCAGGACGGCGCGGGTAAACCGGTCTACCATCCCCTTGAAATACTCGAATTTACTGCCGCTTCCAAGCGGTAAATTCGATTTCAACCAAAATTTCTTTGACTGGGAAATGGACTGCTACGGTCGTTCTCGCCGGAGGCGATTCGGGAAAATATTCCCGGTATATTTCGTTCATGGCCGCGAAGTCTTCGGGCTTGGCGAGGTACACGGTCGCCTTGACCACGTCTTTCAACGAATATCCCGCAGATTCGATGATGGCTTTCGCATTTTCTAAAACTCGACGGGTCTGTGACTTGATGTCTGTGTCATCTATTTTTCCCGTTGCGGGGTTCAGTGCTATCATGCCGGAAACAAAAAGCAAATCTCCTGCCTTTATTGCCTGCGAATAGGGGCCGATGGGTTTGGGCCCTTTTTCCGTGAACACAACTTCTTTCGTCATGGCGGTGAAGTTCTGTTTACAGATTTAACTTTTTACCCTCTGGCTCTGATGATGAAGGTGATGAGCCCCAAGATGACTCCAAGCATGAACCCGAGAGCGGAATAGGGGTTCGACCCCAAAATCCCTGCAAGAAGGCTGATTCCGTTAATGAAAGCGTTGATGACCTGCTCGGGGGTGAACGGGGCGGAAACACCGGCCAAGCTGACGACGAATGGAAAAAGGACGGCGACCAGAACCACGACGATGAGTATTTTCCAAAACCGCAGCAACGCAAGCCCCGCACCGAACCCGATGAAAAACCATATCACCGTCAATATCAGCGTCTGGTCTATTCGAAAGTCCATGCACCAATTACATGACCTGTGATTATATATTTTTTATCCTTAAAACCACGGCCGCGTTGCTTAATTCATCATGTCTTTTGTGGACGAATGGCTTTCCCAGACTCTTCGGAAAATCAACGATGTTTTGCCGAGAAGGGTGGAGCTTTTGAACAGGTTGCTGGAGATGCCCACGCCGTTCGTCGAAACGGTTGGCGGAGGCCGACATTATTTTGACAGGAACGAGCTCCTCGCTGTAAAACAATCTCTTCCAGAGGAAGTCGTCGAAAACCTCTTCCTGCCAATCGTTTTTTCGAAGAACCTTTCATTCGGCGAACACACCTACATCATCAAGGCCCGTGGAACAGAGCCGGAAGCCTTCCGAATCCTCATGAAAATCCGACATTTACCTAAAGCCGATGATGCATACTACACATACAAGCCTTTGGTGTCAGAATTTCTCAACAGATATCCAACACTCGGCGTGGTCGGATATGTTTAGGAGCGGGCCCGGTGGGACTTGAACCCTATCGGCACGAGGCAGATGCCTTCGTGCTCACGACCCCCGACTTAGAAGGCCGGTGCGCTATCCATTCTGCGCCACGGGCCCACCGAACTCTGCTCTGTTTCGTCTCCAATAAAGGCTGTGGAGTATTTGAGCTTTCATCGTTCAAGCGAAAACGAGCAGATGGATGTTTCCGATTTGTACGTTTTTGAGACGCTTTTTTGCTTCTCTGTAGCATTCGGCGACTTGGCCGCGTGGGGTTATGGGCAGGTCTTTCATCATATAGTCTGGATGGAAGATGAGTAGGCTGTAGGGGATTTCCGGGTTGATTGATGCGATGAATTCCGCGATTTTCGCGACCTCTGTTTTGTCGACGTATCCCGGCACCAGTAGGGTGGTTGCGGCGAGAACTGGAAGGCCGGCTCTCCGGTTGTAGAATTCCTTGTAGACCATTTCGAAGTTTCGGAGAATCTGGCTGTTGTCAAGTCCCGTCAAGGCCTTGTGGACGTTTGGGTCGAATGCTTTGAGGTCGAATTTGACGTTTCCACCGCTTTCGACGACGGTTTCGAGGGCTTTTTTCACGAGCAACGGGTTTCCGTCGCCGTTCCATTCGTAGCAAACCCTCAAGACTCTGCCGCTCGGCTTTGATTCGTGCACGGCTTTTGATGCGTTGATGGCGAAAGGGAGCTGCGGCTCGGCGGAGCCACCGAACCAGCACCAACACGAAATCGCGGAATTCTTCAAAGTCAGCGTGACGAGCTCGTCAACGCTCACCACCGGCGATTCTGAAATGTTTTTGTGACTCCAGTTCTGGCAGAACAGACAGTTGAGGCTGCATCCGTAGAAGAACAGGGCGAGGTTTTGGTATCCGGTTTCGGGCCCGGGTCTGCAGGCGTATTTTGGATAGCCTCTCCCGGTTCCGGCTGGACAGAAGTAGGCGTTGCAGCAGTTGGTTACGTGTGGGTCGAGGTAGTAGCGGAGCAGGCCCTGTTTGGCCGTTGACTTGGAGACGAGCCTGCCCCCGAAGTTCATTCGCAGCCCGCAGTAGCCTATTTCACCCTCGCCCATCGAGCAGCTGGCGGCGCACAAATTACACCGTATTCCGCCGGCTGTTTTCGGCGGCTGAGCCGGCAAACCGAACAGCTTCCGAGAATATTCGTGTCCCGACAACGCCTTTGGAACCGCTTCTTCGGGGTTTTCCCGTAAACAATCGACGCACACCCCTAAAGCCGACGACACCATCGCCGTCCTCCGGCAGACGGAGCACCACGAAGCGGTCTTCATCCCAATAGATGTGTGTTTGGGTTGTAGTTGAATTTTATCTGTAGGCCCAGCTGACGAGCCTTTTCTCGAGTAATGCGAAGATGATAAAGAGGCTGATGCCGAGGAAGGAAATGACGAGCAGCCCCGCGAAAACCAACGGGACGTCGAAACGCGCGCTGGCCGCTATCATCAAATATCCTGTTCCTTCGTTGCTGGCCACGGACTCCGATATGACCGCACCGACGAAAGCCAGCGTCGACGCCACTTTCAGGGAGCCGAAGAAATACGGCATCGACCGGGGGATTCCGATTTTGGTGAAAATCTGGCTTTTGGAAGCGCCGAGCGACCGCAGAACGTCCCTTATTTCCGGCTCGATGGTGGCTAAGGCGATGGCGACGTTGACGACTATCGGGAAAAATGATATCAGGAAGGCCGTGAGGACCGCGGGAACTTTGCCTATGCCGAACCAAATTACGAGGATGGGAACTATGGCGACCTTGGGGATGGTGTTGAAAGCGACGAGCAGTGGATACACCGCTCTGTATATGATGGCCGAATATCCGACGGCGAGCCCGAGGGCCAGCCCAAAGACGATGGACATTCCGAACCCGATTACGGTTGATTCAAGGGTTGCGTAGGAGTGGCGGAGTATGATGGCCAAGTTTGCGAACATAACTTCGAATATCC
>JANXEM010000047.1 GCA_025058435.1 Candidatus Caldarchaeum sp. | reverse complement strand
CCATCGATTATATTCAACCATACCCGCGTCGGGATACCTTGATGATAGATAGTGTTTCTCGAGCTTAGAAGCAGAGACCAGCACCGGTTCGGGAACTTCTTTCTGGTGGGTCTGAGCCAGTGTCTTGAACATTTCTGATATCGAATAGGTATAAGGTCTCGCCCCAGTTTTCCGGAGTAGAATTCCTTGGAGAAGCATTTCGGCGGCTTGTTGAGCGTAGAAGGCGGCTGCGTCATATCTTGCTTCTCGAAAATTTTCCTCGGGCATATTGAATGAAACGCTTGGCTTTCGTCAACCATTTCTCCCAGACCGCCAACGGTTAACCGACCAGTTTAAGTGATATAAACGTATGGGCCATGTCTAATGATCTGCGGAAAAATAATTGTGAAACGGGGATGTCGTCGGACGTGTTAGGTCATTCGACGACGTTCGTCCTCGCTTGCTCCCTCAAGAAGGTCAGTAGATAGTGTGGGCCTCCGACTCCTTTACCGGTTGCGCCGCTTGCTTTCCAGCCTACGAAGGTCTGGGCCCCAGGCCATGCACCGGTCGTTGCTCCGCCCTTTCTGTTGGCGTACGTCACGCCGAACTGGATGTTGTTGAAGAAGTATTCGATTTCTTTAGGGTCTTCGGAGAAGATGCCGGCGGTGAGGCCGTATTCGGTGTCGTTGGCCAGGTTCAAGGCTTCGTCTAGGGTTTCGAATTCGTCGACGAGAAGTATCGGGAGAAAGAGCTCTTGCTTGAAGAGGTAGTGGTTTCGCGGAAGGTTTGCGATGATTGTCGGCTGTACGTAAAAGCCTCTGTCGAACTCGCCGCCTGCGAGAACTTCGCCACCGAACAAAACCTCTCCACCTCCCCTCTTCGCATCGCTGACGTACCATCTGAAATTCTCCACGGCCTTTGCGTTTATGACGGGCCCGAGAAACACTTCCCTACTCCTCGGGTCGCCGACCTTCAACGAGCTCGTTTCCCTCACCAATTCGTCGACCAGCTTCTGCTTTATTCCTTTCTGGACGTAGAGACGCGAGGCCGCTGAACATTTCTGCCCACCGAAGCCGAAAGCAGCTCTTACGACGCCAAGCACCGCTTTCTTGATGTCGGCTTTGTCGGTGACGATGACGGGGTTTTTGCTCCCCATTTCGAGAACTATGGGTTTGGGGTATGGCTGGGATGAGGTGAACCTTCTGTAGAGCCTCATCCCAACGTCTTTGGATCCCGTGAAAGCGATTCCGGCGACGTCTGGGTTGGATACTATTTCGTCTTCGAAGGCCGATCCGGGGCCTGTTACGTAGCTGATGGCTGCGGGTGGAACGCCTGCGTCGATGAAAACTCTGTAGAGTAGAAGGCCTGAAAGGGGTGTTTCGCTTGTTGGCTTGAAGACGACGGTGTTGCCGGTTATCAGTGCTCCAAGCATCATTCCGTTCGCCAGCATGAAGGGGAAGTTGAAGGGTGAGATAACAACCCACACACCATAGGGCCTTGCAACCATCCTGCACAGTTCCCCAGGACCGCCAGGGCCCATCTCCTTCTCGTAGCCGTTGTTCTCCTCCATGATTCGGGCGTAGTACTTGATTGCGTCGATGGCTTCCCAAGCTTCCGCAAGAGCTTCGAGCCTGTTCTTTCCAGCCTCGTAGGTGATGACGGCCGCTATCTCAAACTTCCGCTCATCGATTATCTCCGCAGCTCTGCGCATTATACGAACCCTTTCACGCCAGTCCGTGTTAGACCATTTTTCGAAACCTTTCTTCGCCTCTTGAACGGCAGCCCGTAGATGGTCGGCGGCTCCCTTCTGGAAGTAGCCGACGACAATGGACCTGTCGATGGGGCTGCGTGTCTCGAATTCACCACTCTCCGAATAGACTTCCCTCCCGCCGATATACATGGGATAGTGTCTGCCCAGGTACTTTGCCTCGACATCCTTCAAAGCTTTCTCATAGTTTGGGTGAATGCTTTCGTCGGCGAAAAGAGAAACATATGTTATCTTACTGGTCAAACGTTCTTCACCTTCGGTGATGATGATGTGTGGCTGTTAAATATTCTTTCCTGTGTGAATATGCCTTAGTTCGTTTATCCTACTGTTTATCTCAGAGGCCGTCTGTTCCGGGTCCGGAGAGTGGATGATGGTTCTTCCCACGTTGACGAGAATTCTTCTGCCACCGTTCAACACGGCGGCTTCGAGGTCTCCTCCCTGCGCACCAACTCCCGGGAAGAGAATTATTCTTTCATCGCCTAAAGCTTGTCGTATGCGTCGAATTTCTTCCCCATTTATCTTGGGATGAAGGCCGACCACAACACCCTCAGCGTCGGCCGCAATGGTTTCCTCCAGTATTGTTTCGTAAAGTTTTTTCCCGTCTCTGGTTTCGGCGCGGAAATACTTTTCAGCCTCCGGGTTGGATGGATGTAGGAGAACGATTATGCCGACCTTGTTTGCTTCGCCGTGCTTGACCGCCGCAGCCAAAGTCCCCATGACAGGGTTGAAGGTGATGAAGTCGTATCCCATTTTTGAGACTTGCATGATGCCAGCCCTCACCGTGTTTTCGATGTCGTTCATTTTGCAGTCGTAGATGGTGACGAGGCCGTGGGAGTGGATGGCTTCGGTCAGCCTTCGGTGTTCGGTGATGGAAAAATCGCGGACAAAGTTTTCGTTGACTTTGACTGCGGAAACATGCTTGGACACTGCATCGACCATTCGTAGACAGAACCGTAGCTTTTCATCGGTGGATGGATGGGATGCTGGGTCGGGGTCGAGCCCGAGGCAGAGGACCGAGCGGTGTCTTGCAACGGCTTCATCGTACTTGGTTATCAATGGCTTCATGAAAGCTTGACCACTCCGTATTGGTTGTAGTAGCTTATCCAGTCGGTTCTTTCCTCGGGTGAAAGGTCTTGTTTGATCATTTCGTAGATCGTTGAAGCTGGCAGGATGGGGAAGATTTTGACGCCTAAGTTCTTTTCGAGGTATTCGACGGCGCTTAGCCCGCCTTCCTCTGAAACCTCCTGCCTGTCCACGGCGACGACGACGGCGACGATTTTCGGGTTGCCAAGGGTTGAAAGCTTGTTGAGTGAAGCGATTTTTGTTTTTCCCGTCGTGATGGTGTCGTCGACGATGAGGATCTTTTGGCCGGGGCTGAAGTATTCGGAGCCGACGATGCTTCCGTCCATCGCGACGTCTCCGTAGTTTTTGACTTCTTTCCGGTCGTAGAGAAAGCGTTTGTTGATGGCGTAGTATTCTTTGAGGCCTTCGCAGGTGAGTGAAGCGAGGTTGATGGCTTTGTAGGCTGGGCCGAAGACGAAGTCGAAATCCTCTATCAACCCCTCTTGGAGGAGCAGTGCGATGTAGCTGGCGAAAATCCAGCG
>JANXEM010000011.1 GCA_025058435.1 Candidatus Caldarchaeum sp. | reverse complement strand
CAACGCTTCCGCCAGCACTTTGGCGTTACGGATGATTTTGTAGGCGTACTCTTTGTAGAAGGCGAGTGCTTCGGCGAGAGCGATGGCCAGTCCCGCTACCGCGTGGAGGTGATGGTTGGAGAGAAGCCCTGGGAAAGCCACCTGTTTCAGCTTTTCCGCGTACTTGTTCCATGAAACAACCATCCCATGCTGCGGCCCCGCCAAAGTTTTGTGTGTGCTCAGGGTCATGCAGTCTGCGCCGTCTCGCAACGGGTCCTGAAAACGGCCGCCCGCAATCAAACCAGCCACATGGGCCGCGTCATAAACAAGAAAGGCACCATATTCGTCGGCAAGCTGTCGAACCTGCCTAACCGGGTGAGGGAAGAGGAAAACACTGGCTCCCAGCATGAACAGACGCGGCCTTTTGCCCGTCTCTTGCTCGATCTTCTTTAACCTCTTAGCGGTTCCGTCTACGTTTATTTCGAAGTTCTCCTCGTCAAATTCGTACCTTTCGACATCAAGCCCCCTGACAACTCCGGCTGTGCCACCCCATTTTTCCTTGCCGTGACTGATGTGACCTCCGTGAGGGATGGTTAACGCGACCATCATGTCTCCCGGCCGGGCGAACGCTGAATAGGCGACGAGGTTCGCCACCACCCCGGAAATAGGCCTTACATCGACGAATTCCGCGTTGAACACGGCTTTACCAAGATCCACGGCTGCAAGCTCGACCTCGTCGATGTATTTGCACCCGGCGTAAAGCCGTTCACCGGGCCACCCCTCCGCGTACCGATGCATGAAATCGCTCACCAGCGCTTCCCTCACGGCCGGACTGACTACGTTTTCGCTTGCTATGAGCGGAATAGACCTCCTCATCATAGCATGATGTCTCTCCAGAAGTTCTAGGATTCTCCGATACTCTTGTTCAGGCTCTAAAAGCGTCGCAGATGTCATGCCTATGCCGTGTAAAACATCCCCCTATATCAACGTATAACTGCTAAAGCGAAGCGAAATAGATGATGAAACTGATGAAGATTATGTCGGCGGCGATGAGAGCCGAAAGAAACAACCGTCTTATCATAGCCCTACGCAATGGACCAACCGGCTTGGGTTAAACATTTTCTTTTCGAAAATCCAGTAATATGCCCTCGGGAATACTCGAGTATTAGGTGATTATTATGGGCAGATTTTTTAGTCCGACGTGCTGTGCGATTTACATGGACCCGCGGTTATTTGAGGAAGCTCAGAAATATCTGCCAGGCGGAGTCACTTACGGGGTTCGGTTTGTTGACCCTGTTCCAGTCTACGTAGAGAAGGCGGAAGGAGCGTACATATGGGATGTTCAGGGACGCCGCTACATAGACTATTGGATGGGGCACGGCGCCTTGTTGATGGGCCACGCCTATGGACCTGTAATACAAGCCGCGATGGACCAGCTGCAAAAAGGAGCGCATTTCGGTTACCCGCACGTTTGGGAGGTCAAATGGGCAAAACAGGTCTGCAGCATGGTTCCGTCAATTGACAAAGTCAGGCCGACGAACAGTGGAACGGAGGCGAACATGTACGCTGTTCGAACTGCACGCGGATACACGAGGCGAAAATTGGTAGGAAAAATCGAAGGCGGGTGGCATGGCGGTTACGACGGTCTTCAGGTCGGTGTTACTTACCCGGTTGACAAGCCTTCGACTCTTGGCATTCCTGAAGAAACGACGGCGAACACCTTGCTACTGCCATACAACGACCTTGAAGGAGTTGAAAAAAGGATTAGGGGGAAAGAGCTGGCCGCAATCGTTGTCGAGCCTGTCCTCGGGGCCGGAGGATTCATACCAGCAGAAATCGATTATCTAAAGGGTTTGAGGGAGATATGCGACCGCGAAGGTATTGTTTTGATTTTCGACGAAGTCATCACGGGTTTTCGCCTCGCTCCGGGTGGTGGTCAGCAACGTTTTGGAGTCATTCCCGACATGACCGTTTTAGGCAAGGTGGTGGGTGGAGGGCCTTTTCCGGCGGGTGCTTTCGGTGGGAAGGCCGAAATCATGGACGTTCTTGACCAGAAAAAACACGCCAATTTTTACGAAAGAGTTTTTCACGGCGGCACCTACAGCGGCAACCCTTTAACGATGAGAGCGGGCTACGAGCTTCTGAAAGTGTTAGAGAAAGGCGACGTCTACCCTCATTTAGAGAAGCTGGGAGAGAAAGCACGAAGAGGTCTTGAAGAAACTCTGCAACCCCTTGGTGCGCACATCACTGGCGTGGGCTCGCTTGTCTGCATCCACTTCACAAAGGAGAAACCGCGGGATATACACACTGCGAACAGGACTAAGGACGTCAAACTAACCGTCGAATTCAGCAAACACTTAATCAAGAACGGAATATTGTTCGTGCCGCCTTACAACCCGCATCTATTCATTTCGGCGGCTCACACAGAGGACGATGTTGAAAAATTGGTTGAGGCCGCTGAGTTATTCGTCAAACCCCGTCTTTGACGGCTTGCTCTAACACTTCGAGGAGCCGCGCTGTCATACCCCAAATCACCTCACTACGATACCGATAACCAACAGTCGTCAGCTCACGCCCGAGAGAACGAGAATAGACCGTGAAATTTCCTTTCTCCAACTGGTTCAGAGGCAGCCAAAACACTTTTTCCACCTCCGCTCCGGGCTTCAACGCGGTCTCACAGCGATGAAGGAACAGAAAGGGGAGAACTTTCAAAGTTGGCATGTTAGCCGGGCTGACTGGTTTCATGGGTCCGAGAACTTCGACGGCATCCGACGGCATGCCGGTTTCCTCCTCTAACTCACGCAAAGCGGTTTCCAGAAGATTCCGGTCTCCTGTTTTCCACCTTCCTCCAGGAAATGCAATTTGACCCGACCAAGGGTCGTCTTCCCTCGCAGCTCTCTTCACGACCAAAACATGCTGCCCGGCCTTGGTCACCACGGCCACAGCTGCTGTTCCTGGTCCCGGGTTCAGTTCTGTTTCGCCCTGAACCAGATTTCGTAGCCTATTTTCCATAGCGGTATTTGTAGTGAGTTCCGAAAAGGCTAGTAACAGTCACTTCGGGCTCCTCGAAAAGCTCGGTGACAGTTCCACCCCATTTTCCTTCGAGAAGGCTTCTCAACCCCCACCTAACCTCGTCCAAATCGATCATCGAGACAACGGGCTCGAAGAACCCTAGGGCGAGCATCTTCCGCGCCTCTTGCTCAGGGATTCCACGGGCCATGAGATAGTAAACTTGCTCGGGGTCGATCTGGCTGACGCTCGCGGAATGAGTTGCCTTGACTTCATCCGTCATGATTTCGAGGGATGGTATCGCGTAGGCTCTCGCTTCTGGACTCATGATCATGGCGTGTTCAGCAAGGTAGGCGCTCGTGTTCTTCGCCCTCTTTTCAATAGTGATGACACCTTTGAAAATCGACCTTGCTTTGTCTTTGACTACCCCCTTTGCGATCACTCTCCCCTGAGTGCCGTAGCCTATGTGATGAAGGTTGGCCGTGACGTCGATTCTTTGTTCGTCGTCTCCAAACGCGATCTCGAGGTCGTTAACGCTCGCACCATCTCCGTGCATCGAGCTGTCGACACGGATTTTCGAGACCGCGCCTCCGATGACAGAGCCGACAACCATTATCGACGAATCTGAGCCAGCGTCTGCTACTCTGTTAGCGAGATACGTTTGAGTGTGTGACATGTTTTGGAGTGTGCTGTGCTTCAGATTGCTACCTTGAAGGCCGACGATGTGGGAATGATGGCCGAAAATGCTTCCGTCTGCGTCGGGAAGTCCGTGAATTTCCTCTATCACGGAGGCGGATGACTGACTTTCGCC
>JANXEM010000071.1 GCA_025058435.1 Candidatus Caldarchaeum sp. | reverse complement strand
GTTGAGTGTGTGGAATCCGGCGAGCGTGATGAACTGGAATTTGTAACCCAGTTGGCCGAGTTTCTTGTTGAACTGATGAAGATCGTCTTCTTCGACGAGCTTCAACCAGTTGAAGGAAGGCGACATGTTGTAGGCGAGGAGTTTGCCGGGATATTTGCGGTGAATGGCTTCGGCGAAAAGCTTCGCTTCTTCGAGGGAAGGCTTCGAAGTTTCGAACCAAACCATGTCAGCGTAGGGTGCGTATGCGAGGCCTCTTTCGATGGCCATGTTCAACCCGCTGTTCACCACATAGTATCCTTCGGCAGTTCGCTTGCCCGTCAAAAATTTCCGGTCAGCTTCGTCGGCATCGCTTGTCAAATATTGGGCGCCTATGGCGTCTGTTCTGGCTATCAAGACCGCTGGAACCCCGAGGATGTCGGCCGCAAGCCTCGCGGCGGTCAACAGGCTGATGAACCTTTTGGTCGGGACCAAAACCTTACCTCCGAGATGTCCGCATCTTCTTTCACCCGGCGACTGGTCTTCAAAATGAACACCGGCCGCACCCGCCTCTATCATGGCTTTCATCAACTCGAACGCGTGTAACGGGCCGCCGAACCCAGCTTCGCCGTCGGCGACAATCGGCAGGAAATAGTCGGTTTTGACGGGCCTGTTTTCGAGGTGTTGTATCTGGTCGGCTCTTTGGAGTGCTTTGACGATTTTGGCGACGAGGTTGGATGTGCTGTTGGATGGGTAGAGGCCGAGGTCTGGGTACATGTGGCCTGCGTTGTTGTTGTCGGCGGCCACCTGCCAGCCGCTTACGTAGATGGCTTTGGCCCCTGCTTCGGCGAGCTGTATGGCTTGATTACCCGTCAGAGCCCCGGCCGTGAAAACGTATTCCGACGTGTTCAAAAGCTTCCAAAGCTTCTCAGAAGCGAGTCTTGAAACAGTGTAGTCGATTTTCCACGTACCACGGAGCTTGAGCACGTCTTCGGCGGAATACCTTCGGACGACGCCGTTCCAACGAGGTGTTCGCCAGACCTTTTCCAGCTCTTCGGGTGTTTGGGCTTCGAGTAACGGGTTCATGTCTTGGAATTGATGCTACGTATTGGCGCTTATTTATATGTATCGCTCATCAAGTTAACGCTGTACTACATAAAAAATGCATAAATTACGCAAGATACGGTTAATGCACATGTTTTTACGCACGATACAGCAGACCGCCGGCGGTACCTACGTCGTCACACTGCCTAAAGAGTACGTCAAATCCCTGGGGCTTGACAAGAAACAGGTCGTCAGAATCGAGCTGGAGGAAGACCGAATCGTGCTTCTTCCGACAGGCTCCAGACCCTTAGTCCAGAGCAAAACGATTAGAACATCGGAATTCAAAGACCCTAAGCTCCTCGGCCTCGCCATCGTCAATTCCTACATCATGGGCCACGACATAGCGGAAGTCGTTTCCGAGGAGAAGATGACGCCCCAGCAGAAAAGGATGGTGCGCGAAGCTGTCGAAAACCTCATCGGAGTCGAAATCCTCGAAGACTACGCCGACCGCGTCGTCCTACAGTCTCTCGTCGACCCTTCGAAGTTTGAGTTCGACGCGTTGCTGGAAAGGTTTACACAGTTTTCGAGGGCCGTGATGCGTGACGCCGCTAAAGCGCTCCGTCTAGACGACAAAGCTCTGGCCCGGGACGCCTATGAAAGAGGTGTTGAGCTGATCCGTCAGTACCGTTTGATGATGCGGATATGTTTCCAAGCTCTCCGGAGCAGTGTGATACGTGAAAGCATCAAGGTGAGGGATGTGCCTTCGCTCGTCGTGAGAATAATTGCGGTGAGGGAGCTCGGCCGCGTCGCCTACTACTGCATGAGGATGGCCCAAAGAGTTGAGGAGACCGAAAAAGTCGGCGAAGAACTGGCCGCGACCATCGAGGAGATGACACAGACAGTTGACAAGATGCTCGAAGATTCGTTGAACGCATTACTCAAACACGACCTCACGCTCGCCAGCACGGTCATCGACAGCATGGAAACAGTCCGAAACCTCTACACCAAAGCATTCAAACAAATCATCAAGAAGCCCGAAAAAGAGGCCAACCTCCTCGGCCTGATCATAAGAGCGGTCAGAGCTATTGGCGGATACGGCGTCGCGCTGGCGGACGACGCCATTCTCGAAATATTCTCCAAATAGCCCCTCATAGAGCGTCCATGGAAACCCAAATAAATGAGAAAGATTATATACAATTGTGGAAAATCGCGTTGATTCACCGCGGGCCATACTCTGCGGTGAGAGAGAGCTTTACCATTTCGTAGTCGAGCTGAAGGACGAGCCTGGCGCACTGGTTCAAGTGTTGTCGGTGTTCGCCTCCTACGGCCTAAACCTAGTCAACCTCTACACAACAGAGTCGAACTACGAAGCGAGAAGGGAAACAACCGAGGTGAACTTATTCGTCGATTTTACCGGGACGAGATTTTCACCGGAGCAGGTGGTCAAAAGCCTCTCCCTCCTCAACGTCGTTAAGCAAGCACGATATTATGGAAAACAGCTTCCCAACATGATCGTCGACGGAATCCATTTCCCCACAACCATCATGGGCGAGCGCATCATCATCTACCGCGAATACTCCTATACCTCGCTAATCCATGGAATACGCCGCCAGCTCGGAACCGGCGGCGAAGCCCTGCTCTACCACATCGGGTACAACATCGGTAAAGGTTCTGGAGTTAGGTTGAAGAAACTTCTGCAGGGAAGGTACGATTTGGTCGGTGAGTATCTCAAATACTGGATGCTCATCCACAGCGCGGCGCGCATCACAGAAATCAAAATCGACATAGACAAGAAGAAAGTACTCATCAGGGCTGAGGACAACTACGAATGCAAAACAGGGCTGAACCATGGAAAACCCTTCAGCCATCTCTTCCGGGGTAACCTTGCCGGAATACTCGAGGAGATTCTCGGCATCAGGACCTTGGTCGAGACCAAATGCATCGCGGCCGGAGACCCCTACTGCGAATTCGTCACGCCCGAGGAGTAGATAGATTGATTGGCTTGGTGAGATGTCTTCGCGCTGAAACAGCGGCTTCATAAAGACCTGGAGTTATTTCCCGCAGCACAGCTGTTTTTTCGGTAGCTTGCGGAGGAAGTTTCAAGCGGCATCGACGACATCGATACCCCTTACCGTGTCCCATGGATTCCGTTCTCCTGCCACAGGTCGGGCATTTGGGCGGCCTCGTAACGTATTCTGGTGCGATGTGTTTGACCTCGATTTTCTCGATGTTGACGGTGAGGCCTTGGGGTTTCTGTTTGACCGCTCCCATCACGACGACTTCGTCGCCGGGCCTGAGCGCAGACACGACGTTTCTCAGCCGGCCCGTGGGAAAGTAGGCCGCGCAGGTAACAGACCCGCTTTCATCTCTTATCTCGAAGAAGACATGGCCGCCAGGAGTTTTTTGAGGAACGGACGAAACGACCGCTTCGACGACGGCGTTGATGAATGGCCTCAGCTCCGAAATCTTCGCCCTCAGATAATGCATGTCTGATGCTTGGTTTGTGGCGTAGACGGTGTAGAGCTCGACGGGTTCGAGGAACCTGACCAACCCTAAGCCCTTGACGGCGTTTTCAGCCGATGTCGAGCGAACGCCGGCGAGAACCG
>JANXEM010000020.1 GCA_025058435.1 Candidatus Caldarchaeum sp. | reverse complement strand
TATCCAAGGGCCTCACACGCGATAACCATGTTCTCCACCATCAGCCCAACCTCCAAGACGCTGAGCAAAACCTCCGCCGGATAAGCGTCAAGGTTGAGAAAATGCTCGCTCGTCACCGTCTCCGCGAAGGTTTCCAGCTTGTTGAAATCAACACACACCAACAAAACCGCCGAAGCCTGTTTGATCGCCTCCGTTCCGCAAGTTTCGAAAGCCGATTCGACGAGCTGCTCCGACTTCAGCCAGATGACCGAATATGCTTGAAAATAGCAGGGAGCCGATTGGCCGGTTTCGACGATGAGATGGAGAATTTCCTCACTGATGGGGGATTTCCGGAATTTGCGGATAGACCTTCGCGACGCCAGAAGCCCTAAAACGCTCTGTTCAACCCGCCGTTTCAACAACCAATAATTGAGGAAAAGGGGGTTTTTTGGTTTTGCCCGCAGTCAAATGAGGAACATTCTGCGGCGAAATGGCCTCACAACCTTATGATAACATTTATAGCGGATTTTCTGCAACCTATGTTTCGCATGCTCTCCAAAAAAGGGTTAATGATAGGACGGTACTGGTTTTATTCCGAGTTGTTCGAGGATTTTGTCGATCTCTTCGCCGTTCTCCTCATGTATTCTTTGGTCGACCGAAGTCGGTGTTACTTCGTTGATTTCCACGATTTGTTCGGCCGATGAAAGGCCCGTCAAAATCAGCGAAACCTGCATCGACGCGTTGTAGGAATCGTCGATTCGCGCCCCCCAGATGACCAACCCGTCTTCGCCCATCAGCTCAGAAACGATTTCGGCGGGGCGTGCGGCTTCCGCCAACTGCATGTCGTCTCCTCCGCAGACGTGGACGATAGCTCCGGAAAGGCCTTCGTAGGATGCGTCGAGGAGCGGTGATTGGAGGGCGTTGAAGGTTGCTTCTTCGGCTCGGTTGGGTGATGAGGAGCGGCCTATGCCGAGTGATGCCAGCTTTCCCCGTCCGACGATTGTTTTGAAGTCTTCGTAGTCGATGTTTATGAGGCCGGGCTTGGCGATGGATTCGGTTATGCTCTGTATCATGTTGCTGATGATTTCGTCTGCGAGGTTGAATGCTCTTCTGAGGTTGTGCTGGGGATAAAGCTCAAGAAGTTTGTTGTTGTCGACGACGACTGATGTGTTGGTGTATTTTTTGAGTTCTTCGAGGCCCGCCAACGCAATCCGTTTCCTCACCATGCCTTCGAAGCCGAACGGCAGGGAAACCACGCCGACGACCGTCGCCCCCTCTTCACGGGCTACCCGCGCCACCACCGGAGCAGCTCCCGTACCCGTTCCTCCGCCGAGGCCTGCGGCGAGAAAGACGATGTCAGCTCCTTCCAAAGCCCTCCGTATCTCTTCCTCCGATTCCTCGGCTGCCTTCTTCCCCCGCGTCGGATCTCCGCCGGCGCCCCTAAGCTTGGTGATTGTTTTTCCAAGAAGCAGTTTTTTGTCGGAGCGAACCATGTCGAGGTGCTGGAGGTCGGTGTTGGCGGCGATGGTGTAGACTCCCGTCAGTCCCGATATGTTCAGCCGGTTTACGGTGTTGCAGCCCGCTCCTCCGACTCCGATGAGCTTGATTCTGATTTCTTCCGGTGTCTGAATCGTGTCTTCGACGCTACTCACTTATCTGGACCTCCGTACGGATGAAGTCCCGTAGGGCCATGCGGATTGCTTCGGCTCGGTTGGGGTAGAGCCGGCGTTTGACAAGTTCGTCGATGGCTTGGAGGTATGGTTCGGGCAGGTGAACCGTTACCACTTTCATCTTTCATCCACCTCTTTCTTTGGGACACCGTGCTGTCGGTGAATGTTATAACTATAGGTAATACGTGCGTATGATTTTTCCGCATTTTTCACACCCATTTTCGGCCGCATCACATACAAAAAATGAAAGATTCCAAACGTTGGAACACTAAAATTAATCACTACTTGATAATGTTATTCGTTGAAGAAAACGTCGGTTGACGAAAAATTCTACCAAGAAATTCGAAAAATTTTCGACAACCTTGTAGACGATTCATCGGAAGACGTCGTGGTTCTTGTGGAGGGCGCAAAGGATGAAAAAGCTCTTCGGATGATTGGTGTTCGTGGAAAAATTCTTCACGCCAGCACGGCTGAAAAAGAGTTGATGAACATGCCGAAGCCCAGTAAAATCATTCTGCTTTTCGACTTTGACGAAGAGGGCGAAAAGGCGTTGAAACGGATGGCCCAGTCTTTGACGGCCAAGGGATACCGGGTCGACCAAATCTACCATAAGAAACTACGCGTCCTTAAACGAGTGGGTGTGACGACGGTTGAAGCGATGAAAAAGTTTGCTCAGCGGTGAATTTTTCAGCCTTCTTCGGGTTGGTGTTCACGCTGTTGTTGGGCGGGTTGTTGAGGCTGTGCTGATACCACGGTGAATTCTTCCTTCAGCAATTTTGTGTATAGTGTTTTTTCGATGTTGAATTCTTGGAAAAATCTCGTCAGCGGTTGTTCGACGACCGGCAGTTCCTCGTCAAGTCTTTTGACGGCTATGCTGAGTTCTTTGTGGTATTTTGACGTAAACAGCTTCGTTATTCTCCGGAGGGGTTCGCCGGAAAGAATTTTTCGGACGTCGTCGATGGTTACCGTGCGCAGGCCTTCGAAAGATTTTAGCACGGCCTCGTCGATCAGTCCATCGAGATACAGGCCGCGGAGGTAGCGGATGACGTCGGGTTTCGGCGGATGAAGGCCTATCCTCCATCTTTCCACCCGGCCTCTAACGTATATCCGGCCGCCCACCATGCCCGTGGCCATGTAGCGGCCGACCAGCGGTTCGTCGAGGCCGATCGAGTCAACGCCCAGAACCATCACCACGCCTCCCGCCATGTATTCGCCGAGATAGTCATCGGCCCTGCCCCCCACCACCAAGTAGGGCCTGCTGTCCTTGAACTCCCTCATCTGTATGGCGGCCCGGTTTCCAACGCTGCCGCGCACGAATATTTCGCCTCCCTGAAGGGCCTGCCCAACCACGTCCCTCGCGTCGCCGTGAATGATGACGCGGCCTCCATACATGGCGTCTCCGACATCGTCTTGGGCGCTGCCGTAGACGATTATTTCGCCGAATTTGTTGAAGTTGGCCAAGCAGTTTCCGGCGGTGCCGTGGATTTTCAGCCGTGTTCCCGGGGGCATGTTGAAGCCGAGGTAACGGTGTCCGTTCACGTTGACGACAACGACTTCTTTCAATCCTTTTTCGAAGAGGCTGCGTATCCGGAGGTTTAGCTGGCTGTATCCCAGGCCTTGTGCGTCGACGACTTCGCCTACCGCCGTCGTCTTTCCAACATTTCGGTAGAA
>JANXEM010000069.1 GCA_025058435.1 Candidatus Caldarchaeum sp. | reverse complement strand
GGCTTTCCTATTTCGCCGAAGCCTTTGAAAACTTTGTCCCCATCTATTTGATTCACATATGGGTTGACTGGGTAGATATCTGCCGCCAAAAGGCCTTTCTCCTTGTTTTGTTTCAGCTGTTTGTATATCACGTGGCCGATTTTCTCGGGTTCAAGAGAGGCTCCGGCGACTGCTATAGAAGCTGGCTTGAAAAAAGCCGATAGAACGTTCAACCCGTTTTCACCATTAATGGTCAAAACCCTGTATTAAAAGCCAAAACCTTCAAAGGATATATCAGGGAATGCGAACATTATTGTTGGGAACCCCCGTGTTGTTGAAGGTCAGGTTTCATGGGCGAGGGGGTCAGGGTGTGAAAACCAGCTGCCGTATTCTCGGTAGGGCGGCTTTCTTGACGGGTTACGTTGCGCAGGATTCGCCGATTTTCGGCGCCGAAAGACGCGGTGCGCCCGTCGCGGGCTTTACGAGGATTGCGGACCAGCCCATTTTGGAGAGAGGCTACATCTTTGACCCCCACATCGTAATCGTGCTGGATGAGACGTTGCTGGGCGACTGGATGGCCAAACCCCTCGAAGGCCTCGTCGACGGCGGCATCATTTTCATCAACACATCTCCTCATCAACATTCGCCCGAAACAGACAACCACCACGTCGTCGTCAAACACAACCTAACCGACGAATCGCTCAACATAATCGGAAAACCAGTCATCAGCGCTCCCGCCGCCGCAGCGGCGGCGAAAATCACCGGCGTGATAGAAAAACAGGCTCTGCTCGAAGCCACCGCCGAAGAATTGTACGAAATCGGCTTAGACGAAGAAACGATACAGAAAAACCTTCACGTCGTTTCACAGGTTTTCGAAAAAGTACCGACCGCTCCCCATCAATTTAGAGAAGCCCCAGCTGCAAGACGGCAGGTCATATCCCTAACGGTTGGAGAAGTAGTCCACCATGAAATCTTAAACACCGGGAACGCCTATCTACGCAGGACTGGGAACTGGAGAATTTTCAGGCCTGTCGTCGACTACGAAAAATGCACGGGATGCATGATATGTTTCATCTACTGTCCCGACTCCGTCATCTCCCTTGACGAAGCAAACAAGCCGGTTATAGACTACGACAACTGTAAGGGATGCATGATTTGCATGGTCGAATGTCCGCTCCGCGCCATTTCCGTTGTCAGGGAGGGGAAGATGGTTGCGTCAAGTTGAAATGATGACGGGCAACACGGCGGCGGCTTGGGCCGCGAGGCTCGCTGACGTGGACTACGTCCCCGCCTATCCCATCACCCCCCAGACGGAAATCATCGAAACCATCGCCAAATGGATAAGCGAAGGCCTCATGAAGGCAAAGCTCGTCCAGCTCGAGTCGGAGCATTCGATGCTCACCGCCGCGGGGACGGCCTCCCTCACGGGTGCGCGGGTTTTCACGGCAACATCGAGCCAAGGCCTTCTCTACGGCTTCGAAATGCTCTACAGCATCGCCGGATGGAGGGCCCCGATTGTTCTGGTCAACGTTTCACGCGGAATAGCCTCGCCTATCACACTCGAACCCGACCACAACGACGTTCTCGCGGCACGGGACAGCGGCTTCATGCAGTTCCACGCCGAAACATGCCAAGAAGTCCTCGACCTCATCCTCATCGCATACAGAGTTTCCGAAGACAAACAAATCATGCTCCCCTCAATCGTAAACATGGACGGATTCTACCTCTCATTTACGAGAGAGCCAGTCCAGCTACCCAGCACCAAGACCGTTGCCGACTTTCTCCCACCATACGAAGCCTTCCAACCCTTCAGGTCACACACATCCGTGGTAAAGGCCCCGCCCGTGCTCGGCGGACACATCTACACCTACTTCAAACACAACGTCCACGAATCGATGAACAGAGCTTTAGATGTTTTCGAAAAAGCCGCCGAAGAATATCGCCAGCTGACGGAAAGAGATTTACGGTTGTGCGAAGGGTTCATGCTGGAAGACGCTGAATATGTTTTGGTGATGAGCAACTCCTTCACGACCGCCGGAAAGAAAGCGGTAAAACTTTTGAGAGAAAGGAACATCGCCGCGGGGTTGCTCAAGATAACCGCGGTGCGGCCTTTTCCGAAAAAACAGGTCGCCGACGCTCTGCGAAACCGTAAAGCTGTGGCGGTCTTCGACCAGAACATCTCCCTTGGCCTCGGCGGCATCTTCTACAACGAAATAGCTGGAACCCTCTACCATGTAAAAAACAGGCCGGAAACAATTTTGTCGGTGGTCGGAGGCCTCGGCGGCAAATACACCGCGGTAGAAGAGTTTGAAGCAATCTTCGATTTACTACTCCATCCCGAGAAAATCGATTCAAACAAGCCGGTCTTTCTTTTCAGAAAAGACGAACTCAGAGACGTGGAGAGGGCCCTGGAGCTGGCTGGATGCGGAGGATGGTTTGGATGAGTTCGGATAAGATGTTTAGAACTCTCAGGGATTTTCCCGTCGAGGAATATCTATCGCCGGGTGCGCCGATGTGTTCTGGCTGCGGCGGAATGCTGGTTCTCCGCCTGATACACAAAGCTTTGGGCGAAGACATAGTCCTCGTGAACGCGGCCGGATGTTTAACACTTTTACAGGTCTATCCGTTTACGCCGCTCAAATCAAGCTGGATGTACACTGCCTTCGCATCGGCGCCCGCTGGCGCTCAAGGAATACGGGACGCCCTCGACATTCTCAAGGAGAAGGGCAAAATAACCCAATCAGACGAAGTGAAGGTCGTTGTTTTCACAGGCGACGGAGCAGCATACGACATAGGCCTCCAATCCACATCCGGCGCCCTCGAACGGAACCTCGACTTCTACTACTTCGTCTACGACAACGAATCGTACGGCAACACGGGGTTCCAGAAAAGCGGAGCCACTCCCTTCGGCTCATCCACGATGACGACGCCTCCGGGACCGGCCAACCCCTTCGGAAACACCGCCCCGAAGAAAGATTTGTTTGAAATTTGGCGGAGCCACAACCCTCCGTATGTCGCGACCGTAGCTGTTTCACACGTCGTCGACATGATGCAGAAGATACAGAAGGCGTCGAAGCATAAAGGCCCGAAGCTGTTCATCGCTTTCACTCCCTGCCCGACCGGATGGGGGTTCGACCCATCGGAGACCGTCAAAATCTCCAAACTGGCCGTCGAATCCGGAATATGGCCTTTGAAAGAAGCGGTCTTCGGCGAAGTCAGACACACGTTCGTCCCCAAAATTTTCAAACCTGTCGAAGAATACCTCCAAAAACAATCAAGGTTCAGACACTTGTTCCATCCCAAAAAACAAGAGGCCATCGACCAAATCCAAGAACAGATATACCAGTACTGGCAGGCCGTCAAAAGTAGGGAAAACATCGAAATCGACATCCCCAAACCCATCACAACCCAGAAGTAGCCTCTGCGTTAGAATGACGGACGGGGTTTAATACGGGCATAAAACAGCTTCGGTGTAGTTGCTGCCGGCCATAACCTTCCTAACGATACTGGCGTTCTCGGTCGCGGGACACTACTTCTTCACAGGCCGACGACTCGGATGGCGCGGCATTCTCGACCCTATCCGCCTTCCCTTCCTCTTCGTCTTCACCACAGTCGCTTTCGAAATATCGTCGACAGGTTCCTACGCCGAAACGGTTTTCGCAATCCTACTGACCGCATCCGTCCTCACACCCCTAACCGCATACATCGAAAAATGGAACATTTCGGCGTGCCGCGTCGCCTCATTCCTGCGAATCCTTTTCTACTTCCTTCTCACAGCTTCGGTAATTCGTGCGCTACAGAACACGGCCATCCACCCAATACTTCCCATATCCTTCGCCATAGCAATCGCCGTAAAATCGAAAGCAACAAAAGGCTTTGACCGAGTAGGCAGCGTATTGGCCGCGATGATAATTTTAGCAGGCTTATACTTCTCGACGACGGTAGCTTTCGAGACGTTTTTTCCCGAACTATGGCCCATCGTGACGCCGGCGTTTTTACTCGCCCTCGCATCCACCAAATCATCCACCTTGGAGAAAAGCAGCCAAACCCTCATCCCCATCCTCATCGGGGTGACGGTTTTCGTGTTCGCTGCGATCATCGTGTCCCCGTTTGCCGACCCACAGCCCGAACCAAACACGGAGTTCGGGCCTCAATCCATTCTTCTCTTAGCAATTGCCTACGCATCAGTAGCTTTTTCCGCTCCGTCGGACAACACAAGAAGCTCTTCAAAACTTCTTGATTCGCTACTTCTCGCCGCGGCGGCTGGTCTCGCGGTCGCTGGACCAACTCCGCACCAATCTATCGCATCCCTTCTCACACCCATCACCGGCCTTCCAGCCATAAACCTCAGTGCGACGGTTTTCCAAAACACATTTCAGCTCATCGGCCTAACCGCTGTTGCCGAACAGCTCAAACGAATCGCTCAAAATACTGAAGGCCTTTTGCAAGATGCAAAACGGAAAACCAGAATACCACCTCAAACGATGACGGTTGCGGCAATAGTGTTTGCATTCGTTTCAGCATCGTCGACAAGCGTCACCACCTTCCTTACGGCAGCCGGAGCGGTCAACCTAATCATTCTATCAACCGTTCTTCCGACAGCGTCAAACAACAGGCTTATACTGGTTCCAGCTGCAGTAGCTTTACTGCTTGGCTTCAACGTCGCCGTCTACGGCGTTTTGCTACTCGCAGAGAACTTAACCAGTTCCTTTGACCCCGCCTACTTGGCACGAATTCCAGCGACGGCCATGGGCCTTTTGGCTGGGATGGCTGGTGTGTGGGTTTTCTCCTCCAACGCCGGCAAAAATATAAAATAATATAGTTTTGTGAAAAAGAAAACCAATTTGGGGCAAAGCTGAGTGAAAGAATAAATTCAAGAAACAAATTTATGTATGATGTGTTTAGAAGGGAAAAACGGCAAATCTTCGCGTTGACCTCTTCTATGGCGATTGCTCTGCTGTTGTTGTCGAGCATTCCCAGCCTTGAAGCGCAGCCGAGGCAAGGAGGTACGCTGATTGTCGGAATCGCTTCAGAGCCTCCTCACCTTAACCTGAGCGGGCCTCCGACATGGGCGTTTTACCAAATAGTGAGGCAGATCGGTAACACGCTGGTTTCAATCGACCCCCAGACACTTGAATGGGAACCAGAGCTTGCCCAGTCTTGGGAGGTCAGGAAAGAACCTGACGGTGGGATGACCATCCGGTTCAACCTTGTAAGAAACGCCACTTGGCACGACGGAAAACCCTTCACCTCGGCCGACGTCAAGTTCACATACGAAAAAGTCGCGCCAGTTTTCAACAGTTTCGTAGCAACGATGGTGACGGGATTCCTAAAGTCCATAGACACACCCGACCCCTACACCGTGGTATTCAGGTTCAACAGAACATGGGCGCCAGCGCTTTATCCCGGATATTTCGGCGGCTCGGGCATAAACATCAGCCCCAAACACCTCTACGAAAACACCGACATCGCAAACAACCCCTACAACACTCAGCCTGTTGGGACGGGTCCGTTTAAATTCAAGGAATGGAAGAAGGGCGAATACATCATCCTCGAAAGAAACCCCAACTACTGGAAAAAAGGCCTTCCATACCTTGACAGAATAATCTTCAGACTGATCAGAACTTCACCGGCTTTGACGCTGGCTTTCGAAAAAGGCGACATCCACTTCATATGGAACTACGGGCTCGCCACCTCTGACGCCCTCAGCCTCCAAGAAAAAATCGGGCTCGGACAACTCGTCGGAAGAAGAACGTGGTTCTTCCCGAGCCCCGGCGGCTCCCTTGACGTAGTCGGGTTCAACCTACATCCCGACGGGCCAGCACCTCTCAAAGACGTAAGGGTGAGAAAAGCCATAGCAGCAGCCATAGACCGGAAGAAAATCGCCGAAGTCGTGTATTTCAACCGGGTTGAAGCCCTCGACACCGTTGTTTCTAGCGCGCCGGCTGTTGCACGGTACAACCCCGGCGTAAGCCAGCCGAAATACGACCCAGCGATGGCTGAACGACTGCTGGACGAAGCAGGTTATCGACGGGGTCCTGACGGGACGAGGTTCAAGCTACGGATTGTAATCGACTCTGTCGCGTATCCGTTCTACTTGAAAGAAGCGGAGTTGATCAGGGATTTCCTGGGTAACGTCGGGATCGCAGTTGAGATCGTGGCCCTCGACACGGCGGCATGGCATGAAAGAGTTTTCCGCAACTGGGACTTTGACATGAGCATCTTCCCGTTCGTGCACGGCCCCGGACCTGGGTTCTTCATCAGATATTACACTGAAAGAGGTATCGTCAGGGCTTCTTGGTCTAACGCCATGGGGTACAGCAACCCAGAGTTCAGCAAACGAATATTCGCCGCCGAATTCGAAATCGACAGAGAGAAGGAGATACAACTCGTCAGAGAGGCTTTGAAAATTCTCGTCGAAGACCAGCCAGCTGTTTGGACTTGTTCCAGAACATTCGTCGCAGCTGTCAACACGGAATTCACCGACGAGCTTGACGCCGGCGCATGGGAACATGGGTTAGGAACTGGTTACCTTAACCTCGAAAAAGTCTACTGGGTCAAAGCGCCACTCCGCGAAGTGACTATGGTCGAAAGAACCGTTGAAAGGACGGAGGTAAGAACCATCGTCCAGCCCGGTACGACAATAGTGCAGACCGTGGTAAGGCCTGAGGTAACAACTGTCGTCGCCCAGCCTCCGCCGGTGCAAGTCATTCCAGAATGGGTCATCGCCGCTATCGTCGTTGCTTTGGTAGTCGCCGTCGGCTCGGTTTCCTACGCGTTGTCGAAAGCTCGCAAAGCAAAATCCTAAAACCCCTCAAAATTTTATTTTATGGGAAAATTACATGTCCGCGTTAAGTTATGTGTTAGACGTTGTCGACTTGCTGAACGACCCCAGAGCGTCAGGGCATAAAGTTGAAGAATTCTTCAAAAAAAAGAAGTTTGTAGATTTATCGGTCCGAATTGAAACGATTCAAGGCGAAAAAGGCCGCACGGATTTTATTGAGGTTCGATTACCCGGCTCGAAAGGCAAGACAGTAGGCGGTGGTGCACCCACTCTCGGCATCGTCGGAAGGCTTGGGGGAGTTGGGGCGAGGCCCGTGCAAGTTGGGCTTGTCTCGGACGCCGATGGCGCCGTCGTGGCCCTCGCTGCCGCGGCTTTTTTGGCTGAAATGAAAAGAAGAGGTGATTCTTTAGCTGGCGACGTCATATTCACAACGCATGTCTGTCCAGACGCGCCCACACGTCCCCATCATCCTGCGCCGATGATGGATTCGCCCGTCGAAATCAACACCTTGTTGAAGAAAGAGGTTACGAACGAAATGGATGCAGTCCTTTCTGTCGACGCAACCAAGGCAAACCTCGTCGTAAACCATACCGGGTTTGCGATAACCCCCACCGTCAAAGAGGGATGGATTCTGAAAGTGAGCAGAGACCTTCTCGACATCTACGTCAGAGTAGCTGGTCAAGAACCTGTGGTCGTCCCCATAACGATGCAAGACCTACTTCCGTACAAAACCCCAGTCTACCATCTCAACAGCATGATGCAGCCATGGCTGTTCACAAAATCTCCCGTCGTAGGCGTGGCCACCACGACAAAAGCAGTCGTAGCTGGGTCAGCCACCGGAGCAACAAACGTATTCGCTTTGGAGCAGGCCACGAGGTTCGTCGTCGAAGTGGCGAAGGATTACGGAATAGGTGGCGCCAAATTTTACGACGAAGAGGAGTTCCAAACCATCACAAACCTACATGGCCCCGTGTCCAACATTTTAGCCCGCGGCATCCTGTGAAGGTGGTGCGATGAAACATAAGGTTGGATTGGTCCGCGTCGTTACCATAAAAGAATTTAAGCAACTCAATTTTCACGGTCAAGTTATTGAAGAAGTCTTTCCAGAGCTTGAAATCACATCCCGGTGTATTGAAGACCAGCCGAACGGAGTCTACGACCGGGTAACGGAAGAACAGGCGGTGCCCAAAATCTTGCGGTTGGTGAAGGAGTTCGAGTCGGAAGGATATGAGGCCGTGATAGTCAGCTGTGCGGCCGACCCAGCTGTTTCGGAGGCCCGTAGGATGGTTTCGATACCTGTTGTTGGCGCGGGTTCTGCTGTGGCCGCTCTCGCTTTGACGGTTGCGGACAGGGTTGGGGTGTTGAATTTGGTGGAAGAAACTCCGCGGGTGGTTCGGGATGTTTTGGGTAGGAGGCTGGTCGCTGAAGAGAGCCCGAAAAACGTCAGGAACACTTTGGATTTGATGACCGACTGGGGAAGGCGCGCGGCTGTCGAGGCTCTGGAGAGACTGTTGAGTTTGAAGGTCGACGCGGTAGTTTTGGCATGCACGGGCCACACCACCATCGGCTTCAAAAAATCTGTTCAGAACCAAGTGTCCATCCCTGTTTTTGACGCAGTTGTCGCATCCGGGGCCGCCGCGTTGAGCCTGTTGCGGCAGAGAAACAAGGTGTCCCGTGATGAACAAGAAGGTTGACGAAAAAACCGTGGAGGCCGCTGTTTACGGCGGAGCTTTTTACGGCGGCGGAGGAGGCGGCGACATAGCGACAGGTCTGAAATATGGTCTGTTGGCCGTCGAACTCGGCGACCTCTACATTATCGACGTCGAAACAGTCGGACAAAAATACGGCGACCGACAGGTGCTGACTTGCTCGATGCTCGGCGCTCCCTCCGCACGGCAGAGACACGTAACGCCGTCTCACATACTAAAATCGGCAGAACTGTTGTTAAAGGCAACAGATGAGCAAGTAGCGGGATTCATTACGGCTGAAAACGGCGGATTTTCCAGCGTCAACGGATGGATACCGGCGGCCCTTCTGGGGTTGCCGGTGATTGACGCACCGGCCGACGGCAGGGCTCATCCCACTGGAGTCATGGGCTCGATGGGCCTTCACAAAGCAAAAGACTATGTTTCGATACAGGCAGCGGTGGGAGGCAGCCCCGAGAAAGGAACATACGTAGAAATCTTCGCCAAAGGCTCCCTCGAAAAAGTCGACAAAATCATGAGGGAGGCATCCGTTCAAGCGGGAGGACTCGTTGCGGTCACCCGCAACCCCGTGCCCCTGCCATACATCAAAGCATACGCGGCACCGGGAGCGTTGTCACAGGCGGTCGCCGTCGGCGAAGTCTATCAGAGAAACTTTGATGACGCCGAGGCGAAAATTGAGGCAGTCGTTTCTACGGCCAGAGGAAAGGTAGTTGACACAGGGATGGTCAAGGAAGTGCGGCTTGAAAGCGTCGGGGGATACGATGTCGGAGAAGTTATCATCAAAGCAGAAAAGAACACATACGCTTTATGTTTCTTCAACGAATACATGACTCTCGAAGACGCATCGGGCAACCGCTACGCAACATTTCCGGACCTGATAACCACGCTCGATGCCGAAACAGCAATTCCAGTAAACACCGCAGAGGTCAAGGAAAACATGAAGTTGGTCGTCGTCACAGCGTCGAAAGACGACATACCACTGGGTTCTGGAGTTAAAGACCCCGACCTCATCAAGCAGGTTGAAAAAATCGTAAACAAGCAACTTGTCGGGCGTTGACGGATGGCGACGGGGTGAGTTTTTGGTTCTCGAGATATCGAATTTGATGGTTCATTACCAAACACTCGACGGATACGTTAAAGCGGTCGACGGTGTTTCCCTCTCCCTCGAGAAGGGCGAGGCTTTAGCTGTCGTCGGCGAGTCAGGTTGCGGAAAAAGCACGCTCGCTTTCTCGATACTTCGTCTTCTCCCCAAGAACGCGAAGATAGTCGGCGGCAGTATCATCCTGAAACCCGACGGCATAGACCTCACCAAACTTTCCGAAACGGAAATGCGGAAAATTAGGGGAAGAAGAATAGGCATGGTCTTTCAAGACCCTATGACGTATCTCAACCCGGCCATGAAAATAGGGAACCAGATAGCCGAATCTCTCGTATGGCATAATGAATTAACTTGGAATGAGGCCCGTGAACGAGCTGTCGAGCTGTTGAGTAAGTTGAAAATACCGGACCCGGCAAACGTTGCCGCGCGATATCCTCATCAGCTCAGCGGCGGCATGAAACAAAGGGTGATGATTGCGATCGCCATTTCATGCAAGCCAGACCTGCTGGTCGCCGACGAACCAACCACGGCCCTCGATGTAACAGTTCAAGCAGAAGTCCTCGAACTTTTGAAATCACTCATAAAGGAAATGGGAATGTCCCTAATATTAATCACCCACGACCTCGGCATCGTAGCAGAAATTTGCGACAAAGTAGCCATCATGTATGCAGGCAAAATCGTCGAGCAAGCAGATGTCTACACCATCTACAAGAATTCGCTGCATCCATATACCATGGGTTTGCTGAAAGCCGCCGCAACGATCAGCGGCTCTGGAGGAACCGTGGCCTCGATTCCCGGAACTACGCCGAGCCTCATAAATCCGCCCTCTGGATGCAAATTCCACCCAAGATGTCCATTCGTCTTCGACAAGTGCCCAAGAACGGAACCGCCCATAATCAACGTCGACGACAAACATCAAGTCGCCTGCTGGCTACGTGAATGAAAATGGACGACGCTGAGCTTTTGAAGGTTGTAAACCTCCGGAAATATTTTCCGGCTACGAAAACGTTGTTTGGAAGGGTGAAGAACTTCGTCAAAGCGGTTGACGACGTAAGCTTCACCCTTACGAAAGGCGAATCCCTTGGAATAGTTGGTGAAAGCGGTTCTGGAAAAACAACCCTCGCACGACTGGTCATGAGGCTCGTCGAACCAACTTCAGGTGAGATATACTTCGACGGCGTGAACATTCTTTCGTTGCAGCCGGACCAGATGCGCAACGTTCGGCCGAAGATGCAGATGGTTTTCCAAGACCCGATGGCCTCTCTCAACCCGAGAAAAAGAGTACGGCAGACCCTGAAGCAGGTTTACAACCTTCACACCGACCTTTCCGATGAACAAATAGAAGACAGAATGACAGAGCTACTCGAAAAAGTCGGCTTAAGCCCTCCGGAGCTATTTCTGGAAAGATATCCGCATGAATTAAGCGGTGGACAAAGACAAAGAATATGCATAGCGAGGGCGATTGCCTTGAAGCCGCTGCTTTTGATAGCGGACGAGCCTGTTTCGGCTCTCGACGTATCGATTCGCGGACAGATAATCAACCTTTTGCTTGACATCAAGAAGCAGTTTCCCCAAATGGCATACCTCGTCATTTCGCACGACATAGCGTTGATAAAGGCCATGTGCCAAAAGACCCTCGTGATGTATGCGGGTAAGGCCGTCGAATACGGTAAGACGGAGGACATCATCCAGAAGCCGCTTCATCCATACACTTCGATGCTGTTGTCGGCCGTGCCCATCCCAGACCCGGAGGTGGCGAAAACCCGCAACCGCGTAGCCATAACGGGCGAAACCCCGTCACTCATCAACCCGCCCTCGGGATGCAGGTTCCATCCCAGATGTCCCTACGTCATGGAAAAATGTAGACAGACTCCGCCGCCGTATCTCACAACCGGCGACAGAAAGGTCTCATGCTTCCTCTACGAACAGCAACAAAGCTAAAAGGTTTATTACTCAAAACACCGGAACGTTAAGTGAGAGGACAAGTGACCTTTAACATCGCTTTCATCATCAAAAAAATCCTACAATACTTCTTCACAATCTTCGCAGTCATCATCATAACTTTCCTGCTGGTGAACCTAGCGCCCGGCGACCCGACCTACGTTCTCGTCGGAGAAGTAGGAGACGAACAATTCATCAAAGCCGCAAGAGAACGGCTCGGGCTCGACCGGCCCATCCACGAACGATTAGCTATCTACTTGTCGAACGTTCTACGCGGAGACCTTGGCTATTCATACCTAAGGTCTGAGTCGGTGGCGAACTTGATTGTTTCGAGGATTCCCGCAACGTTGCTTCTGGTTTTGACGGCGATGTTTGTCTCAGCCCTCGTCGGAATAATCGTCGGAACGGTCGCGGCCGCACGTGGTGGAGGACTCGACCTTTCGCTTTCGCTTCTCTCTTTATTCGGGATATCGATACCATATTTCTGGCTGGGCCAGATCATCCTCATCGTCTTCGCTGTGTATCTTGGTTGGTTTCCCATCGGAGGGATGGTAACAATTGGCGCCGGTTACCAAGGCCTCGAATATGTTTTGGATGTTCTCCGACATCTCTTTCTCCCCGTGATG
>JANXEM010000014.1 GCA_025058435.1 Candidatus Caldarchaeum sp. | reverse complement strand
TTCGAAAATTATTTTCCCCTGATCCATGACCAAGACCCTTTGAATCATCTTCATCAGCTCACGGAGCCTGTGCTCGATGATTACCAGCGTTCCGCCTTCCGACACATAGTTTTTCAAAACGGCGGATACCTCTTCGATTTCGCCGACGGTAAGCCCTCCGAATGGTTCGTCCAGCAAAAGAACCAGAGGTTTGGCGATGAGCCCCCGCGCCACTTCAAGCTTCTTTAGCTCGCCGTGCGTGAGCAGGGTGGTTTGGAGGTTTTTTTTCTCGTGGAGGCCGAGGCTTTTCAACAGCGTGTCGGCGTGGTTGTGGTCGAATTTGTTGCCTCGGACGGCCATGGGTGCTTGGAGGTTCTGCAACACCGTCAACGACTTGAAGGGGCGGACTATCTGGAATGTTCGGACGAGGCCTTTGAGGGCCCTGTGATAGGGTTTGGCCGCCGTGATGTCTTCGCCGTTGAGGTAGACTTTTCCTTGGTCGGGTTTTTCCGTCCCGGATATCAGGGAAAAGAGCGTCGTTTTGCCCGCTCCGTTCGGCCCGATGATTCCGAGGATTTCGTGTTTGTCCACGTTGAGAGAAACGTCGTCGACCGCGACGACTCCGCCGAACTTTTTCACAAGGTTTTCAGCCCTTAGCAGGGACATACAGCTTCTTCCTCAGATACCCTATTATGCCGCTGGGGAACAACATAAAGATAGCGAGGGCCAGAGCCGAATAAATCAGAAGACGCGACCTCACGAGGATCTCGATCTTCAACGTCTCGATCAAGGTCTGGATGATGTAGGCGCCAACGACCGGGCCCAGAACCGTCGCCCTTCCGCCGAGCAGCGTCATCAACAGCGGGAGGCTGGCTTTTTCCAGCTCATAGGTCGCCGGGCTCACCACTCCGTTTAGGTAGGCGTACAACGCTCCAGCTATTCCCGCGAGGAAGACGCTGATGGCGAGGGCGATGAGCTTGTACCTTGGGACGTCGATGCCCGAGGCCCTTGCGGCTACTTCGTCGTCCTTGATGCATGTGAAAATTATTCCCAGCCTGCTTCTGACAATCGCGTAGGTGATGAAAACACCCGCAGCCGTCAATACCAAGCTGACGATGTAAACGATGCTGGGGTTTTCGTCGAGCGGTGGGATTCCGAATATGCCGTCGTGTCCTCCGAGCTGTGGGATGGCGTTTGTGACTTGGTAGGCGATTATGGGTATGACAAGGGTTACGAGGGCGAAGAAATGTCCGCGGAGTTTGAGGCTCGGCAGCCCGATTAAGCTTCCGAGGCCTGTGATGATTAGCGCGCCGATGAAAGTGGCTGCGAGCGGATGCACTCCAAAGTTGAGCGTTAGAATGGCCGCAGCGTATCCGCCTCCCGCGAAGAAGAACGAATGACCGAGGCTGAGAAGACCCATGTATCCCGAAAGAATGTTCCAGCTGATGGCCAGCAAAGCGAAGATGTTCGTCAAAGTCAAAATGAATATGATGAAACGCAGGTTAAACCCTACCGGAACCACCGCAAGCAACACAAAGACCACGACCAAAACAACGACGGCGATTTTGTCTATGGTCTTCAATGTTCCACACTCTTTCCGAATATTCCTCTTGGTCTTATCCAGAGGGTTAGAAGGACGGCGATGAGTGATGCGGCTCCCGCGTACAGGGGGCTTACGAGGTTTTGGACGGCTATTTCGACGTATCCGATGACGAAAGCGGCTATTAGGGTTCCGCGGTAGTCTCCGAGGCCTCCGAGCACTACGATGGCGAAGGCGAGGGTTAGCATCGGCCATCCCATCACCGGTGTGATGGTGCTTTGCGGCGTTACGAGGAGGCTGGCGAGTCCTGCGAGGGCCGTTGAAAGCCCGAGAACGAGGGCCATCGTCTGCTGGGGCTTGATGCCCACGCAAACCGCAGCGTCCAAATCCTGCGCGACTCCGCGTATAGCGAGCCCGACTTTAGTCCTGTAAATGAGAAACCAGAGCAGAACCAGAAGCCCGGCAGCCGCAACCGCGGCCGAAAGCTGTTGGTTAAAGACTGAAACTCCGAAAACTACGGTCGACCCCGGCAGCACCGCCGGCGTTGACCACGGAAAGTTGGTGAAAAGCAACACAATCAGGTTCTGGATTACGAGAGCAATCAAGAAAGTGGTCATGATCATCTCGATGTGTTCTTTGATTCTTCTCAACACCGCCCAGTAGTAGACAAACCCTGCTGAAAACAGGGCGGCGATTGTGGCGAAAAAGGTGACGAACACGTTTACGTTGTAGACCGTGACCAAGGCATAAGCCATGTACGCTGCCGCGGCATACCAAAGACCGTAGGCCGCGTCGATCATTCGGGCGACTCCAAAAATAAGGGAGAAGCCCTCCGCGAAGAGGGCGTAAACGAGGCTCGTTATCAGGCCGTAGACCATTATCGTCGCGAAGGCCTCTGTGGTTATCATGTTACGGCAGGACGAAGTTTCTTACGGTGTCGCGCTGGTCGGGGCTCCAAACCGGCACGAGTTCGCCGTTCTGCCACTGGCCGAAATACCAGTACAGATGTTGGTCGGCGAGGTTGAGTCCGTGATGCCTTCGGTCAAACTTGATCCGTCCCATCACTCCGACGTAGTCCGTCTGCTCCATGGCCGCCACAAGCCTATCGCCTTGCCAGGTGTTGGCCCGTTCCAAAGCATGCTTCAAAACGTAGATGGCGTCGTAGGTTCCGAAGGCGGCGGTGTTCGGCGTCTCCTTAAACCGCTGTGTGAACTTTTCTATGAACGGAACGGTCTTCGGAGTAACCGGCACCTTGACAGTCGCAGGCCACCAGAACGTTCCTTGAGCAGCCCCACCTGTCTGGTCCCAGAACCAGGAGAACCCACCCAGAAGCCCGGGCCCGAAAACGATGGGCTTCTTACCGGGAGACCAGTCGTAGGCGGCCCACTGCTTGACGAACGCTACGCCCGGCGGGCCTGAGAAGAGCAGGATGATGAGGCCTGCGCCGCTGGCTTTGATTCTGGCGAGGTAGCTGGAGAAGTCGGCCTGAGTCGTAGGATACAGCTCGGCGAAGACGAGGTCAAAACCAGCTGCCTTAAGTCTTTGGAAGAACGTCGAGTTGCCGGCAGGCCTGCCTGCGAGCCCAACCGTCCACAAAGCGTTTTCAGCGACCAAGGCAACCCTCGTTACGTTCGGGAAATTGGGGTTGGCCTTCGCAGCATTACGCAGAGCCACGGGGATTTGCGCGATGTAGGGGCCCGCGCTCGAGTTCCGGCCTCCCGCGAAGAAGTGGAAATAGTACTTGTAGTTAGCGTAGTCGCTTTGGACGAGGTCTTCAACGATTCTTTGGTTGGATTCTACGTCAAGGTAGACGATTTTGTAGCGAGATAGCTGCTGTGTCTGGGCCACTACGACGTCTGTCCTGACGCCGCCGACGATGACTTGTGCACCGTGAACCTCGATAAGACGTTTGAAGGCGGTCACTCCTTGGTCAACCGGAATAAGCGGGTCCATCTCGTTGGTGTCCTCAGCAACCAAAACAAGCTGGTACTTCGTGCCGTTAATGGTAACCCCGCCTGCCGCGTTAATTTCTTCGACGGCCATTTCTGCAGCGTATTTGGCGTGGATACCTACCGGGTTAGTTAGCGGCAGAGAAAGGCCGATGATGATCTGTCGCTTCTGCTGTTCGGGGGTGAGTACTCCGGTGAGGAAAAGGCCTCCGACAGCTGCCGCGGCGATGACTACAACGAGGACTGCTACTGCAGCGGTTCTGCTGATGGCGCTAATTTTCGAATTCATAGAAGATTTACAATTTATGACTTATTTATATGTTATTCCAAAATGGTTTCTATATAAGCTCCCTTTGTTGCATCGGGTCTGGGCATGATAGTTGTGGACAGCAACGAAGCCGCTGAAAACGTCCGCGTCGTCGAATCTCTCAAAAAAGCTGTTGAAACGGCAGTCAAACCCCTGCCTGCCGGCGACTACCTCATAGTCGGCCGTGAGAAGAACGCGCTGGTCGAGCGGAAGACCATCATGGATTTTCTCAACAGTTTAAAGGGGCGGTTGTGGGACCAGCTTTCCTTGATGCGCGACTTTGAAGGAGAGAAGGTTTTGGTGCTGGAAGGCTATCTTGGGCTTTACCGCAAACGAGGTTGGAAGGAGGTTTCGATTTTGGCGTTGATGGATAGAATCGTGAACGATTGGCGGATACCCATCATCCCGACGCCGGATGTTCGAGGAACGTTGACCTATCTGGTTTGGAAAAACAAGTCCTTGGGGGAGGCGGAGGAATTCCGCGAATATCCTTTGAGGATTAAACGCAAGGACATGACCGTTGAAGAACAGTCGCTTTTTGTCCTCGAAGGCCTCTGCGGACACGAGACAGCCAAAGCACTGCTAACCCATTTCAAAAGCCTTCGCAACGTATTCACAGCGCTCGACCCCAACAACCCCGAATCACTCGCCGAACTCGGCAAAATCAAAGTAGGAGGCAGAAGAATTCCCGAAAAAACTTTGAAAAGAATGATGACCGTAGCGAACGCCTGCTACGGCTCCGAGCAAAAAGATTAGACGCCGAGAAACTGTTTCTCGACATCCGGCAACCACTGCAGCTCCTGCTTCAGTTTTTCGATGGATTTCTTAATCTCCTGTTCTGGATAGTACCATGGCGGAAGCTTGCCTTCGAAGAATTCTTCGTAGGCATGTAGGTCGAATGCTCCGTGTCCGCAGAGGTTGAAGAGGATCACTTTCTCTTCGCCCGTTTGCTTGCATCGGAGGGCTTCGTCGATGACGTAGCGGATGGTGTGCGAAGGCTCGGGCCCGGGTAGGAATCCTTCGCTTCTCGCGAAAGTTACTGCCGCATCAAAGACGGACACTTGGTCGTAGGCGTATGGTTCAATCCATCCTTCGTGCAGTAGTAGGCACAGGGTTGGTGCGTCGCCGTGATATCGGAGTCCTCCTGCATGTATTGGAGGTGGGATGAAATCCGAGCCGAGGCTGTACATCGGTAGAAGCGGCGTCATCTTAGCGGTGTCTCCGAAATCGTAGGTGTAGATTCCTTTCGTCATCGTTGGGCACGCGGTCGGCTCTGTCGCCACAAACCTGACTTTCTTAGGAGCTTTTCTCGAAACTACCTCGTAGTAGAAAGGCCAGAAAAGCCCCGAAAAACTGCTTCCGCCTCCGACGCAGCCCGCGACTATGTCCGGATAATCGTCGACCATTTTCATCTGTTCAAGTGATTCAAGGCCTTGGACGGTTTGATGCATCAGCACGTGGTTGAGGACGCTTCCGAGGCTGTATTTTGTGTTGTCGTGTGTGACACAGTCTTCAAGGGCTTCGCTAATCGCTACTCCAAGGCTGCCGTGATGGTTGGGATTTTGGGCGAGAAGGCTTTTTCCGAAGTTGGTTTTGTCGCTGGGGCTTGGATATACTTCAGCACCCCACGAATGCATCAACATTCTCCGCCCCGGCTTCTGGTTGTAGCTCGCCCTCACCATGTAAACGGTGCATTTCAACCCAAACATTCTCGTCGCGAAAGAGAGCGCGCTACCCCACTGACCGGCGCCGGTTTCGGTCGTGAGCCTTTCGACGCCCTCTTTCATGTTATAGTAGGCTTGAGCGACCGCTGTGTTTGGCTTGTGGGAGCCCGGCGGCGAAACACCTTCATACTTGTAGTAGATGCGGGCGGGTGTTTTCAAAGCCTTTTCAAGACCCGTAGCCCGGTACAGCGGCGTCGGCCTCCAAATACGCAAAACTTCCCGAACCGGTTCAGGAATAGGTATCCATCTTTCCGGACTCAATTCTTGCTGAATCAATTCTTTCGGGAAGATTCTTTCGAGCTTACGCGGGTCGACGGGAGCTTTCGTCGAAGGGTCGATGGGTGGTGGAAGAGGCCTTGGCAGGTCGGGCAAGATGTTGTACCAATATTTCGGAAGGCTGTTTTCATCTAGCAATATTTTGCGGTCCACGCCGTTAATGTCGTTTATCGGCAAATATAAACTTTCATGACAATATTTTCTCTAAGATAAGTTAATTTTGAGCAAATGATCCGTGTTTTTGTGGATTTCGAAGAGAGCGAAGAAGTGTCTTTCATCCGGAAAACAGTGGCGGAATTTATGAAGAGATTTCCCGTCGAATATTGGCGGAAAGTAGACGCAGAGAGGA
>JANXEM010000032.1 GCA_025058435.1 Candidatus Caldarchaeum sp. | reverse complement strand
GACACCTTATCGAAAGATGCGACAACTCGGCGGGCGAAAATTCACTGCGGCCGCCGTCCTTCGTTTTGACGTAGAAAAGCCCTTTCCTAACCCCCAAATACGAACCGGGCTTGTCGATGACCAGCTCGTTCAACCACTTTCCCGGCTATCGGCAACCCTATAATCTATCACGCCAAACCCAGCGGTCCTGTTACCGCCCACGTTGCTGAAACGAGCGAACTCGAGCAACTCACCTGTTATCTTCGCCATCCTACCGTCGTAAAGGTCCTTCGGAACCGAAAACACCGCCCTACCTACGAAACCACGCGACCAAGTCCCATCACTATCATAAACTTTGTAGACCTTCAAACTGTCATAGGTTTCTAGAGCAACACCGCCTTCCAGCAGCCATTCGCTGTAAGACCTGTAGGGAAAATTGGGTTTACAGAACTGCCGGTAGAGCCGGGCGAGATTCCGGAAGAAATGATAGGGATCGGGCACGATGATGTAGCGGTACACGGGCTTCACCTTTCTCCGGAGACGACGGGGGAGAAGAAGCTGTAAAACGCCGGGGCCCTTTTGCGTGTTGCGGAAAAATGTCGGCGTCCTGAAAACCACTTCATACCGGGAATGTTCGCTCGACGAACCTGACAGCTGGCCGCCGAAATGTTCGACCACAACCTCGGATACATTCGCCCTAACTCTGTTGACTTCGATGGATGGTGGAGAAACTCCCGTCAGGCTGCGGGCCAACGCATCGGAGACCGAGTTCCGCAGCGTCGTTATCCTGAACTGGAAAGGAGAGCCCGGCGGCACCGTTCCGTAGAACATTTTACGGCCTTGGATGTTTTCGAGGGGCGACGTGCTGTAGGGGCTGAGCGTCCGGTCTTCGTGAACAACGGTCGCGAGGCCGGGGTCGACGGACTTCAGGAGCGAAAAGAAAATTCCGCGAACGTAGAAACCCGAGAAAACATCCACCTCGATTGGGTTCGGCGAAACAGCTCGAAACAGAAAAGAAACAACCAACCCCATCTCACCTAAACCATCGCCCGCCTCAACAGGACGCGGCCGATCGACACGGCATCGTTAGCAACATAGTAGCTCGAATCCTTTTCCAAATCCTTCATCAAATACGGAAGAAGCTCGCGGTTGGCGGCGTAGACAAAATCTTCGACCTGCTTCGTCCCCGACAACGCCTCGAAAAGAAGCGTGGAAAACCGTATCGCAAGCGTTTTGGCCAAATCTTTTCTCAACGTGTCCAGAGCACGTCCGGCGAGGCTGGCGATTTTGTCTTTCATGTATCCGGTTGTCAACCCGGTCTTCGTCATGGCTTCGTAAACCGTCGTCAAGTTCATCTGGAACGAAGTGAACAAAGTAGCGGGGTTTTGTCCACCGGGCTCGTTCACGGCGTAAAGCTTTATCCTCATCCCGCCGGCCTTCGACGCAAGCCAGAGATGCAGAGCAGTTTCCGGAAACAAGCCATCCAACCTGTACCGCTGTTTCTGGCCGTGAAGAGCGTGCTCGAGTTGCTCGACGGGGTCCAAAAAAGCGGCCAGCCGATATTCCGGGTCGACCGCGAAAGGCCTCGGAGACGAAGTAGTCAAAGGAGTCATCAAAACCGCGACCCGCGCCCCCCGCTCCAGCCAACAATATCCAATTTTCGAAAGAAGATATCCGACCAAACAGAGGCCCACTAGATAAGCGGGATATGCGGTGTCCATCTTCCTCATGGTTTCGCCAGCGTAGCCAGCCAACCGATTGTATTCGTAGAACTCCGGCTTAAGAATGGATGGCAACTTAATTCCCTGCGTAAAATCGACGGGCCGGCTGGCCAAAACTCTGACCAAATCAAACGATAAAGAATCTTCCGGAAGCTGCAGAGCCTTGAATAGTGTTCTCAGTATCTTCTTATCGTTTCCGGAGGCGGGTATCCTCGACCAATATCTTTCATCGGATTGAATTCTACGTGTCAGGACCTGCTGCGCGGTGAGAACTGCTTCACGGAGAGCTTCGAGCGGTCGCGGGCCTTGGATGACGATGTTTTCGCCGGAGACGATGATGTCGTAGGCTCTGTCGAGATGGTAGAGGAGAGTCATCAAACAATCAGCCGCAAACCGGGTGGGCGTCGGAATCGATATGCTCTTCACAGCCGCTCACCCAAAAGATACCGCAGCTCATCGAGAAAAGCTTTCCTACTCCGAGATTGTTCATCATTTCTTCTCCTTTCAACGGCGTCCAAGTTATCACCCAACACAACAGGTAGCAACAGCAAAACATACAACTTCAAATAACTCCGCCTATTTTCCTCCTCACGTTCAGCATCGCCCAACAACGACTGCACCTCACCAAACTCAACTTCATTCGAAAGAGTTTGACGCAAAACGTCGATATCCAAAAATCGGCAGGATTCAGCGGCCTCAAGAATCTTGTCGAGATGCGGCCGTTCTATCCAAGTTTTCTGGAAAAGCTCGATAACATGACGAGGCCTTCCACTAATTTCGGGCCCGAACTGGCCTCTCACGGAAGCGTAATCTCTGAGAGCATGCATGTGGTTCATGACGGCGAGCACAGCCAAAGTCCGCAACCTCTCATCACAATCTCTCGAACGCAAAAGATATCGTTTGACGTAAACCGCCGACAGCAGCTCATGGAGATAGAAACTACATTTACCCTTAACGCAGACACATCCATCATCGAACCTCTCCTGATAGTATTTGACGGCCTTGCCGACGTCGTGGAAAAATGCGGTAACGGAAACCAGCTTCCGAACCGTATCTTGTTCCGCAGCAACGCCGGCACGTTCAAGCCTCGTGCACAACGTTTCGATGTAGCCGCGGGAAACGAAAGCATCGGCCTTACTGGTCACCGATATCAGATGCTGGGTGAGAGATTGGTGTTCAAAAGCGCACGGCTTCAACTTAACCCAACCTCCTCATCATATTCCTCAACGATGGCGGCGACCACGTTCAATCGGAAAAACTGCTCCGAAAGACATCTGCTTTCATCAATCCGATTGAGGCCGTTGATTTCTCCGTCCTCGAACAAGGCCCTCCGGATGAGTTTTTGCCTATAAAGGGTGAAGAACTTTTCATCATCTACACAGAAAAGATGGTCCCAACGGTTTGCCGCGCCGACGTATTTTTGCGGAATTACGGCCACCTGTTCTCCATCCCTTACGAAGCCGCACACGGCCCTCCAAACTCTTTCGGCGTAATCGACCGAATAGGATGGATAGCTGTCTATCTCCTGGAGAAGGCCTTTGTAGCCGAGGTCCAACGGCTGACCTGACGCGGCTTCGTCAATCAGGCGGAGCATGTTTTGATCTATGGAATTTCTTTCGGCGACGTATTGGTAGGCTTGGGCCGGAAGCGTTCTGCCGTAAACAGCTTCGCCTTCGGGCGTGGTCGGCGTCACGAAGACGTAGCCGTCGCCCCCGTATCTGGCTACTCTGCCGGCCCTTTGGATTATCGAATCGGGCGTGGCCGCTTCGGTCACCAACACGTCAAAGCTTTTGTCGACACCGGCTTCCAGAACCTGAGTCGAAACCATTATCAAGTTTCCGCTTTTTCCGTTTTCCAACGCCGCCAGCCTTTCCCGCTTTGTTTTTTCGACAATCCGTGAATGAAGCAAAATCGGCTCGAAACCGCTGCTCTTGAGCTGCAGATAGTTTTTCACGGCATGCGAAACCGTGTTGAAAATAATCAATATTCTCCTTTGTTGACGTAGTGTGTTGAGGAGCTCGGTCAGTTCGCCTTCGTAGACAGAGACTTGAATGTTTCTTTTCCGGAAGTTTCTGTCGTGTTCCGATGGGATTATCTCATCTATTTCGTCTCCGTATCCGGCCAGTTCGAGCTGTTGTTTGACCGCGTTCTTCACGCAGTTGGGCATGGTCGCCGTCGAAATCACTACAGGAACCCCTGTTTCGACCAGAGACCTTATGCATGAGACGGATGCCGTCAGAGATTTGCTTTCTCCGCCGGTCAAGGCTTTGGCGCTGGTGTAGAGGTGGAATTCGTCGAAAACAACGATGGATGTGTAGATGCATGCTCTGGGAATTTCGTAGTGGGCTGTGCCGTAGCGTTCTATTTTGGAGATTTCCGCGGCCGGCATTTTGTAGAAACATGAAATGAATGTGTCAAGTGTGGTGATGACGAATTTTTTGCAGAGCATGGGGCTGCCGGGTGAATGCATCTGCTGAAGCCCGACGTCGTTGGAGTCGAGGTGCATGCCCTTCTCCCTTAACTGCTCTATTCGCTCGGTCATTTTCTTTTTCATGTCGGTGCCGATAGACCGCATCGGCAGAACGTGTATCACCCGCTGGCCCAAGTCGTGTCTGCCGGCTTTGATGGCGGCGTAGAGGCTGAGGGAAAGCGATGTTTTACCGTATCCAGTCGGTGCTTCCAAGAAAAGTAGGATGTTCTCCCTGTTTGAAATTCTTTCTTCAATTTTTTCTAAGGCTTTTACGAGCAGCGGCCTCGGCGGTAGCTGGTTGAGGCCTTCGCAGACCTTTTCATATACTTCGGCGAAAGACGGCGAGACCATCCTCTCCCACCTCGAAGACTTCGATGCCGGGGGTTGTTTTCAAAACGACGTAGTTGCTCAAAACAGGTTCTCTATTCCCGGGAACCAGATATTCCTCGAGAGGAGGCTCCTCCCCCCATTCATATTCCCAACGCCAAAACCTTTCGACATAAGTGCCGCCCAAGGTCCAAAGCGACGGCTCGACTTTCACCACCTCTTTGACAACGTGTCGGGGATGGTAGAACCTCGTCCGAAAATCCCCCGTCAACCGTCGCGGAGAGGCATCGACGACCACATCTTCCACGGAAACTATGCTCTCTTTCGCCCCAACATACGTAACACCGTAACATGCTTTCTCGATTTTACGCCGCCAATCGAAGCCGAGCTTTTTTTCCGCATTCTTTTCGTCGCCTATTAGCCCTAATACAAGAGACATGGAAGGGGAGTAGATTTTGCCGGCTTGGATGATGTTGTAGCGGTGGTCTGGGCTTTTCCGTCTATCTGGTTTCTGAAACTGGTGAATCTGATATCTTATCGGGTCTTCGCTGTATTTGCCGAGAGCCGCTTCCTTGGATTGAATGGCCCGTACGTCAACGAAAGCTGAAGCTGATTTAAAGATTTCCAAAAATTCAGCTGCAGCAGAAATGAGTTTTCCGTCTTTTTCCACTATTTCGCCACGATGTTCTTCGACAGCGAGGCCACGGGTTACTGCTCCAATTATCGTCGTGGGAGGCGGCAACGAAAAAGCCGCTTGAGATTTCGCTTCCTTCGGAACCTTTACGCTGAAGCCCCATGCGAAGGTGACACGTAGCAGCACGGAGAACATTTCATGCTACGATGTTCTTTTGACGGAGGTTTTCGAGGAGTTCAGCGACGATGTCTTCCGCGTTTTCAACAATTTTTACTTCAGAAGGAACGGTCACGTTCTTCTCCTTTACCACGGCCCAAACCCTGCCGCCGACGTTAAATATCGAAGACAGCTTCTTCAGCTTAACACTTGTTCTTTCGACGTAGTTGCGGAAGTTCCCGGGAGTAACCGTGAAAGGCATGTCAGACAGCGCTAACACACACGACATCAGCTCAGCGTTCGGTAAGTACCGAGAATGTTTTCCACCGAAGGATATTTGACTCATGAACGCCGACAGTGCTTTGAGGGCCGCCGTACGCCGCCTTGGGGCCTGAGCTTCGAGCTCTTTTTCCTCGGGATGTTTTTCTCCGAACTGTGTCGACGGGACGCCGATGCCCGAAATGTCAAGGTTGAATGTCATGGTGTACAGTGCTGAAGCGGCTTCGATGTTGTAGACCGCTTGACCCAAAGTTGTTCCTTCCTCGGTCTTTTCTCC
>JANXEM010000066.1 GCA_025058435.1 Candidatus Caldarchaeum sp. | reverse complement strand
ATCCTCAGCCTATCAACCGCCGAAGCACTTTACTACCTACTCGCGCCGATCGCCTACGAAAAAGAACTCCGGAGGAAAAGGCGGAAATGATCGAGGTTAAGGGCGTTGAAGCGGCGTTGACTGGTTTGGAGAAGGCGGCTGAAGAGGCCGTGGCCCGGGTTGACGAATTCCTCGGCAGGCTGGCGGACAGCATCGCGGAAAAGGCCCGTCAGAACGCGCCCGTCAGAACCGGCAGGCTCCGGCAGAGCATCGTGTCCCGGAAAACAGCACCTCTCGAACACGTCGTCGAAGCGACGGCGCCCTACGCCGGCTACGTCGAATACGGAACATCTAAAACACCGCCACGCCGCTACATGCAGAACGCGGTCCAACAAACCCTCGAAAACCCGCCGTAAAACGCCGCTTTTCAGGGTATTGGTTTAAGTATCGGGGGTGATACGTAGGTATCAGGGATGATACTTGCTTTTCGACATACGGCCCAAGGACGAGAGGTCAAGCCTTTTCGGAAGGGACAGGGAGCTTGAAAAACTGCTGCAGGCCTTCGAGTCAGATGCGCCTTTGATTCTGTTGCTTGGAATGAGGAGGGTTGGGAAAACTTCGCTTCTGAGGGTCGCTTTGAAAGAAGGTGGTCAGCCATATCTTTACCTCGATTTGAGGGCCTTGGCGGAGGAAGGTTTTTCGAAAGCTGTTTTCTACAGGCTGCTTTCGGATGAGCTGACCCGCGTCCAATCATCGTGGGATAAGCTCCGGTTTTTCCTCCAAAAAGTGAGAGGTGTGCAAGTCGCTGGAATCAGCGTCGAACTCGACTGGCGGCGGAACGGGATGATAATTTCCTCGCTGTTTCGGAAAATCGACGAATGGCTCGAAAGCGAAGGGAAGAACATGGTCGTCGCCTTCGATGAAGCTCAGCTTCTCCGCGACATGCGTGGAGGAAAGGGCAGGATAGATTTCCGGAAATTCCTCGCCTTCGCATACGACAACCTTCGACATGTGAAGTTTGTTTTGACCGGTTCCGAAGTGGGGTTGTTGATGGATTTCATCGGAGCCGAAGACCCATCCAGCCCGCTCTACGGAAGATACAGGGAAGAAATCGTGTTGCAGAAATTTGACCGAGAAACTTCGGTTGAATTTCTCCGCCGCGGTTTCCGGGAACATGGGTTTGAACCGGTGCCTGATGTTCTCGAGAAAGTCGTGGACATTCTCGACGGCGTCGTCGGCTGGCTCACCTACTACGGATACACCGCAGTCACCGAAAAGAAATTTGACGAAAACATTTTGGAAAAGGTCGTCGACGAAGCGAAACGAATTACAGAGAATGAGCTTTCGAAGGTTTTCCAGAGGTCTAGATACTACAGGCATGTGTTGAGGGCCATCGGGATGGGATACGGCGAATGGGCAGCAATAAAACGCGCCGCAGAAGCGTGGTCCGGAATCCCGATTTCCAACGCCCACCTGACCAGGCTTTTGCACGGACTGGAGAAGCTGAGCATCGTCGAGAAAAAAGATGGTAAATACGTTTTAACAGACCCTCTCGTCGCGAAAATCGTCGGGCCTTAGATTTTCACAAAAACTTTGAGCGCTTGTTTTTTGGCGAACATCTCGAACCCCTGTGGAACTTCTTCGAGCGTTATCCGGTGTGTGATGATTTTGCTCGGGTCGATTCGGTTGTGTTTGACGTATTTTGTGAGTGTTTCGCCGTTTCGTATCGGGTCGCCTATCGAGAAGACGAGTCTTTTCTCCGTGAGCCACAGCATTCCCGACGGAATCGTGTATTCGTGGAGGTGGTAGCCGACGACCGACACCGTGCCCTTCCGCCTCACCGTCTCGATTGCTTTGAGCAGAGGCTCCACAGTTCTTCCAACGGCTTCGACCACGAAATCGGCGCCGACTCCGTCTGTCATCTCTCTCACTTCATCTGCAACGTCTGTTTCGGCGGCGTCGACGGCCACGAACCCAAGTTTCTCGGCCGCGGCAAGCCTTTCATGGACGACGTCGGCCGCCACGACCGTCGACGCTCCCAGAAGCTGCGCAAACATCCCACAGTAAAGTCCCACGGGGCCGCATCCGATGACGACGACAAAATCACCGGGCTTCATTCCGGCGTTCACGACTGCTTCAAACCCCGTCGCCAAGCTATCGCCCACCGTGACCAACTTTTCGTCGGGCACGTTCTCGGGAGCGGGTATCAACACGGTGTCGGCGTAGGGCACTCGGACGAGCTCCGCAAAAGCTCCGTCCAAGCTTTCGCCGTAGACGGGGCCCATGCCGTAGATGTTGATGTTCATGCACTGTGTGTAGTAGCCGTGTCTGCAGTACCAGCAGGCGCCGTCCGCGACCCAGCAGGACGAAATCACCCGGTCGCCGGGCCTGAACCCTTTCACCGCAGGCCCAACTTCCTCGACTATTCCCATGAATTCATGGCCCAAGATGCTTCCCGGAACCGAGGTCAGCTCGCCTTTGTAAACGTGGAGGTCTGTTCCGCATATGCAGGCAGACGTCGGCCTAACCAAGGCATCGGAGTCGCTTCGCAGCTTCGGCTCATCGGCTAAGCCAACCCTCACGTCGCCGGCTCCAAACCATTTCACCGCCTTCACGTTCTCCCCCTCAAGCCAGAAACTC
>JANXEM010000050.1 GCA_025058435.1 Candidatus Caldarchaeum sp. | reverse complement strand
AATCGAAGAGGTATCCGCCGTTTTGAAAAACTATGTGTCGGAAGGCGGAACGCTGGTAATCATCGAGCACAGGCTCCGTGAGCTGATGAAGATGATTCAAAGGGTCTTGGTCATGGATCAGGGGAAAATAATTTTCGAAGGCGTTCCAGAGGAAGTGGCTCGCAGCGATTTGGTGATTAAGGCCTATCTCGGGACTTCGAAGGTGCTGTAAAATGGCTGACATGCTCACGGTCGAAAAGCTTACGGCGGGCTACGGGCCCGTGACAATAATCGAAGATGTTGACATCAGGGTGGGTAAAGGGGAGATTGTCGCGGTTATTGGGCCGAACGGGGCGGGAAAGACGACTATGATGCTTTCGCTGATGGGTCTTGCGACGGTCAAGTCGGGTAGGGTCGTTCTCGACGGAGAGGAGATAACGAATCTGCCTGCCTACGAAAGGGTTGTCAAAGGGCTTGTCCTGTCGCTCGAAAGGCGACGGCTTTTTCCCGACATGACGGTTTACGAGAACGTGATGTCGGGAGCCTACCGGAGGAAGGATAAAGAGAAGATACGGGAAGACTATGGCATGGTTGCTCAGCTTTTCCCCATCATCGAGAAAAGGCGCCGACAGCTGGCGGGGACTTTGAGCGGCGGGGAGCAGCAGATGGTGGCGATTGCGAGAGCGTTGATGTCGAAGCCCCGGGTGCTTCTCCTTGACGAGCCAAGCGTCGGCCTCGCACCGATAGCCCGTAGGATGGTGTTCGAAAAAATCAAAGAAATTAGGGAGAGGCAGGGATTATCCATCCTCGTCGTAGAGCAGGACGCTTCACTCGCGCTGCAGACAGCCAACCGCGCCTACGTCCTCGAACAGGGCCGGATAGCGATGGAAGGAGTTGGCCTCGAGCTGCTCAACAGCGAGAAAATCCGGCAGTCCTACATCGGAATCTGAAGGCCCATCTTCGCCGCAATTTTTTCGACTGCTTTTTCGGCTTCGAAAGCGATTTCCCGGTAGTCTATGTTTTTGACTACTCCGCCTTCGACCAAGATTTTGCCGTCAACTATTACTGTGTCCACGGCCGAGCCGGTCGCGGAAAAAACCAGCGCCTGAACGACGTCGGTCAACGGGATAAGACATGGGTCTCTGAGGTCAAGTAGCACAAGGTCAGCCTTTTTTCCCTTCTCGATTGAGCCGGTTACGGCGGACGCCCCCAAAACTTCCGCCCCGCCGATTGTCAAGGCCTTCAAAGCATCGACGGCCTTCACCGCTTTAGCATCCATTCTCGAATCCCTAAACAGTCCGGCGAAGAGGGACGCCATCCGCAGCATGTCCAAGTGCTGTGAAGACGGAGCGCCGTCGCCCCCCAGCCCAACCTTGACCCCTTTCTCAAGCAGTTCCGGAAATTTGCCTCTGACGGCCAACCCCTTCCCCTTCTTGGTCGAAGAGGTGGGGCAGCAAACAACCCCCGCGCCGCTCCGCGCCACAGCTTCGACATCCCCGTCAGATAGATGAACCGCGTGTAGAAGGTTTACGCTTTGGTCGAGAACTCCGATGCCTTTCAGATAATCAGCCGGCGTTGTACCAAAGGTTTGATGGCATTTCTCTACCTCTTCGACGAAGGACGCTACGTGAATCGATGTCTTGAGGCCTTTTTGACGGGCCCACGAAGCGACTTCGGTCAACAGTTTTCTGCTGCATGTTAAAACGCTTATCGGTGTGGCGCAAACGTTGAGCAGGCCGTTGTTTTTGCCGTGGTATTTTGTGTAGAGGTCTACGATTTCTCGGAAAGCTTGTTCGGTTGTTTTGTGAATTTTCTGTGGGATGTCCCAGCACCAAGTCGACGCGTAACATCTGAGGGGGATTTTCTCCAAAGCCGTTAAAGTCGTGTCGGGAAAAAGAAGGCCGCCGTCGCTGAAGGTCGTCACGCCGTTGCGGACCATGGCCGTGAGAGCAAGCTCGAAAGCCAGTTTTTCGTCTTCGGGCGAAAGAGCTTCGTGATACGGTAGAACATAATTCCAAAACCATTCCGTCTCACCCAAGCCGTCGGGGAAGAGAGTTACCGCGAGCTGTTCCCGCGAATGGTAGTGGCAGTTGACGAAACCCGGAACGACGACGTGCCAATCATCTCCAACCACTTCATCGCATCGATAAATCTTCCGTAAATCATCGAAAGGCCCGACATCTACAATCACATTCCCGTCGACGACCACGCAGCCCCGCTTGAATATCCTAAACCTGTCATCCATAGTGACGACGTATTTTCCTCGGACGAGAAACACGTAATAAAGTCGAGCAGCGGCTATTTAATCACGTGTCTTGAAAGCAGCTATGACGGCTTGGCCCAAAGCTATTCCGCCGTCGTTGGCAGGCACCCGCGCCGGTAGCACGACCTCCAGCGAAGTGTTTTCCACGGCCTCGCAAACTCCTTTCAGGAAATGTTCGTTGACCGCCGCCCCGCCTGAAACGACGAGAAACCTTTCCCTCCCCCTGCTTTTTTTCGCTATCGTGCCGAGGCCGTAACCGACAGCATGCTGTACCATGTAGGCGACGCGGCTTTTCGGAACACCGCTTTCGACGGCGAGAAATGCGTCTAACAAAAGCTTACCCGTGTCGACTTGGTTTCCTTCGATTCTGACTTCAAACTTTTCGTCTGTCGGAGCTGAAGCGGATTCGAGCTTGATGGCGGGTTCTCCTTCGTAACTTCTACGCAAACAGATTTTCAGGAGAGCGGCTGCGGCGTCGAAGACGCGGCCGGCGCTCGAAGTAAGGGTTTTGTAATTTTTGATGTTGCGGAGGACAAACTCCAGCTCACGCCTACCGTGCGGGAATCCCTCTTCATCCAGCCCAAGCCTTTCCACGATGGATGCGACCTCCTGCTCCGTCAAGACAGTGGAAAGTATCCCCGTCAGCATTTTCGCGGGATAGTAGACGGCTGAATCTCCTCCGGGCATAGGCTGCGGTTTCAAAGACCCCAGCCTTTCGTAGCTTCCGTAGTTCGCTTTCATTACTTCGCCGCCCCAGATTGTTCCGTCTTGGCCGTAACCTGCTCCGTCGACGGCGATGCCCAACACATCTTCTTCAATTCCTTTGTCGGCCATGGCTGAAGCTATGTGTGCCCAGTGGTGCTGGATTTGTAGCAACGCTGTGTCGTGGCGTTTAGCCCATGTTTGGGCCAGTCGTGTGGTCGGGTAGCTCGGATGCATGTCGCATGCGATGGCCGCTGATTGGGTTTGTATCCTGTATGAGTCGGTTAGGTAGGCGATGTTCTTCTCCAAATCCATCAACGTGTTGAATTCGTCGACGTCGCCGACGTATGGGGTCAGAACTGCTTTATCTTCGAAAACCACGCATCCAGCGTTCTGAAGCATGGCCCCGAAAGCGACTACCGGTTTGTCGGCGGCGAACGGAAGACTTATCCACAGCGGCGCATAACCCCTGCCTCTTCTCAGTATTAGGGCGTTTTCGCCGTTGACACGGACGACGCTGTCGTCAACCCTGTTGACCATCCTTCTGTTGTGGATGAGGAAATAATCGGCGAAAGCTGCGAGCTTCTTCCGTGCTTCAAAATCGTCGGTTATCATCGGCTCGCCGGGCGGGTTCCCGCTCGTCATGATGCAGAACTTGTCGGCCATGTTGCTGAGCAAGAGGTAATGAAGGGCCGTGTAGGGAAGAAAAACGCCGAGAAATTTGAGCCCGGGAGCCACCAATTCGGAAACCGCCGAACCTCTTTTCCGCAGCAACACGATGGGCCTGCTCGGCGACCGAAGCATCCCTGCAGCAAAGAAATCGACGTAAACAATTTTCTCAAGAGTTTCCAAATCCAACCCCATGACAGCGAAAGGCTTCGACGGCCTCTTTTTCCTTTCACGGAGCTGGGCGACCACATGGTCTTCAGTTGCCGATGCGGCGAGATGGTAGCCCCCAACGCCTTTAACCGCGACGACAAACCCTTTTTCCACTAATGCGGAGGCTTCGACGATAGCATCGTACCCATGGACGAGCACCGATGAATCTTTCGCGGTCAGAAATGTTCGCGGCCCGCATGCGGGGCAGCTGATGCCCTGCGCGTGAAACCTTCGGATGTTGTCGGCGTTTCGGTAGTCTTCGAGGCATTCGCTGCAGAGAGGGAAATCGGCCATCGACGTGTTCTCCCTGTCGTACGGAAGTTTCTCCATCATCGAATATCTTGGACCGCAGAAAGCACATGAGTTGAAGGCGTAAAGACGCCAACGGGTGGGAGTCAAAACTTCCTTCAAGCAGTCATCGCATATCCCGAAATCTGGGGGAATCATCGAACGGCTCAGCTTTTCGGAATCGCTTGAAACAATTTCAAAGGCGGTCAAGCCTCTCGGCTTGGTTTCCGTGATTTCCATCTTCTCGATGTAGGCCGGCTGGGGTTTCAAGGCCTTGAAACTTTTTATAAATTTTTCAATCTGGTCGACCGTGCCTTCGACGTGAATTTCGACTCCGCTTCCGCCCAAGTTCTTCACGTAGCCGGCGACTGAGCATTCTCGAGCCACCCGGTAGACAAAAGGCCTAAACCCCACGCCTTGAACAACACCGGAAACAACTATCCTGACCGCCCTCAACTATGGCCCAGTTCATCGAAGGGATAAGCTGGTAAAAAGCTCCTCGCCGGATGTTGAGCTTTTATCTATCCAATACCATATATCATACGTGGAAAAAACCGAAGACCTCGCGGCTCTGTCGAAGAAAATCTTCAGAGACAGAGAAACCGCTCAGAAAATAGCCAAACTCATTCAACACTACTGGAACCGGTTGAAGGCTGACGGCTTCGAAAACGTGAAAATCATGAATTTCTGCGGCACACACGAATGGACGACAGCCCACTACGGCATAAGGAGCGTTCTTCCAAAAGGGGTTGAGCTGATCGCCGGGCCCGGATGCCCCGTATGCGTCACCCCGTCCTTCTACGTCGAGGCCGCGGTGAAACTCGCTTTGGAGGGTTACACGGTCTATACTTTCGGCGACGCCTACAAGCTTCCCGCGGTCAGGAAAATCGACGGATGCACGAGTCTTTCCGACGCAAGGATGAACGGCTGCGACGTCAAAGTGGTTTATAGTTTTCTCGACGCCGTCGCTGACGCGGCTGGAAATGGAAGGTCTTCTGTTTTTCTCGGGGTTGGGTTCGAAACAACTTTTCCCGGATACGCGACATCCGTGCAAAGGATGGGTTATCCGAAAAATTTGACGGTGATTTCGGCTGGAAGGCTAACTCCTCCGGCGGCGCGTTTCGCAGTCGAGAAAGTGGGTTCGGTATCTGGGGTTGTCGCTCCGGGCCATGTTTCGACGGTGGTCGGAGCTGGTGCGTGGTCTTTCCTGCCGCGGGATTTCGGCATACCCGCCGTGGTGGCGGGTTTCGAACCTCTCGACGTGTTGATGGCCGTGGCACTGATACTTCATATGCTGGCTTTGGACAGGCCGGACGTTGTCGTCGAATATTCGAGGGCCGTCACTTGGGAAGGGAACCGCCGGGCCCAGAAGGCCATCGCAGAAGTTTTCGAGGTCGGTAAAGCTTCGTGGAGGGGGATCGGGTTCATAGAGGACAGCGGCCTCTTCTTCCGCGAAACATATGAATGGGCTGACGCGTTGGCCTCGTATGGGATGAAGGAGCCCGACGAATCCAACTGGCGTTATGACCTGCTTCCGGGCTGTAGATGCGGCCACGTTATACTCGGGATGGCCAAGCCGACTGATTGCAGATTTTTCATGAAAGAATGCACGCCGCTCAACCCCTACGGCCCCTGTATGGTTTCCGGGGAAGGCGCCTGCGCCATCTGGGCAAGGACCGGTGGCGAACGGGAGGATTTGCGCGACTGGAGGTGAAAAAAGCTTGTGTCTCGGAGTTTATGGGAAGGTTTTGAAGATGGCGGATGAAACTGCGGAGGTGGATTTCGGCGGCGGCATCGTGAAGACGGTCGTGGTCGCGGTCGACGGGTTGAACAAGGGGGATTATGTTGTGGTTCACGCGGGTGTTGTGGTGTCGAAAATAAGCCGGCAACAATTCCTTGAAACATTCACCAAAATCCACAAAATAACGGAAGAGCTCGTCAAGAAAGGCGAAATCAGCCAACAAGAAGCAGAAACTCTCTTCAACAAAGGTTTTCTCGCCAGCTCTGGGGAGTGATTTACGCGGAATGGCGAAAATGAAACGTGAAGATGTTGGAAAAATATCTCTCGCCATGGGTTCGGGAGGCCTTGAAACATCTCATCTGCTCGAAAAACTGGTTTTCGGCAGAGTTCCCGCCCCCCTCAAAACCGTCGAAAACGGGCTTGGCATCGACTTTCCAGACGACTCAGCCGCAATCCCGTTGAACGACCGCACCTTCCTCGTCGTTTCAGTGGACGCCTACACAGTCAATCCGCTGGTTTTTCCCGGAGGCGACCTCGGATCCCTCGCCGCCGCCGGAACCATCAACGACGTCTTGATGCTGGGCGGCAGGCCATTCGCGGCCCTCGACTCGATCGTCGTCGAAGAAGGCTTAGAATATTCGATGTTGGAACGTGTTTTCGACTCGATGGTCGACGTCTTCGCCGCGGAAAACGTGAAGCTCGTCGGCGGAGACTTCAAAGTCATGCCCCGTGGCCAGCTTGACCAGATGATTGTGGCGACCACGGGTATCGGGTTCGCGGAAAAAATTATAGCGGACAAAAACCTTTCCGCCGGCGACAAGATAATCGTTTCGGGGACTGTGGGCGAGCATGGAGCGGCTGTTCTCGCTGCCCAGCACCGGTTCGAATCGACCGAATTCCGGAGCGACGTAAGACCGTTGACCAATCTGATGAAGCCTCTCCTCGACGAACACATCCGCTATATCGACGCCGCCCGCGACCCCACGAGGGGAGGGCTTTCGATGGTTTTGCACGACTGGGCACGTTCTTCAAACCTGTCCATATTCATCGACGAGGCCGAAATACCGCTGAGGGAGCCTGTTTCGGCGCTCTGCGAAATGATGGGTATCGACCCTTTAAGCCTCGCCACTGAAGGCGTGGCCGTGCTTGCCGTCAAACCCGAAGCCGCGGAACAGGTGCTTGAAACAATCCATTCATCGGGTTTCAGGGACGCCAAAATCATAGGTGAAGCACGGCCAAACATCAGGGACGTCAGCTTCGTCGTCATGAAAACCCTTATCGGAGGCTATAGGGTGCTCGAGCCTCCGACCGGTGAAATCGTCCCCCGAATCTGCTGAAACCCAGCCCAACGGACCTCCATAATTGTTAATAGCACCGAAGACGTATCCAAGATGAGGATGAAGCCCGAAGACCTGGATATGGGCATCATCAACCTGTTGAAAACCGACGCACGAATAACCATCAAAGATATGGCAAAGTCTCTGGGAGTCAGCCCCGCGACGGTTTCGAAAAGGGTCAAAAAGCTCGAAAACCTCGGATACATCAAGGGTTACGTCACCATTTTGGACGACTCGAAGATTGGGTTTGGATGTCGGCTGATGCTTTTGATAAGGACCAACGGCTCCGTAGACATAAGGAATTTGGGGGAGAAATTGGCTGATATGGATGAAAGCTGCATAGCCCTGCTGTCTGCCGGGTCATATGACGTCGTCGCCGTCCTCAACTGCAGAACACAAGAAGACGCATCCCAAATGATCGAAAACACACGAAAACCATGCGTCTCAGATCAAAATAATCGCCGCGTCCAAATGGGTGGGATGCGTTTTCGCCCGGACGGATTTCCTTAGGCCACTCGGGCGGTTGGGAGCGGCGGGCTGAGGATGTCCGGCCGAAGCCTCCATCCGTACACCCCCGCCCCATCAAACCCGTCTTCTACGGGAGCCCTCGTCGCC
>JANXEM010000023.1 GCA_025058435.1 Candidatus Caldarchaeum sp. | reverse complement strand
TCGTATCCTTGGGCGAGTTCATGCTGTGAAAGTGCTGTTTCGCACTGGGGGCAGGATGGTACGACGCGTAGGCTTTCGACGAGGTCTCCGTTCTGGTGTGCTTGTTTGAGGAGGTGCCATACGTGTTCCATGTATTCGTCTCTGCGCGTTTCGTAGGCTGTGTCGTAGTCAAGCCAGAGACCAAGCCTTTCGCTTGCTTTCCTCCAGTGGCTGAGGTAGTGGTCGACGACGTTCCACGCCTCCTGAACGAACCTTTCGATTCCAATTTTCTCGATGTCGCGTTTGCTCGTTATTCCGAGCTTTTTCTCCACCTCGATCTCCGTGGGAAGGCCTTGACAATCCCATCCAGCCCTTCTCCAAACCCTAAAGCCGTTCATGGTCTTGTGGCGGAGGACGATGTCTTTGTAGACGCGTCCCCTAGTGTGGCCGATGTGCATGTAGCCGTTGACGGTTGGAGGGCCTTCGAGGAAAGAGAAAAGAGGCCCTTCTGGATTGGCTTCGAGAACTTTTCTAAAGACGTTGTTCTGGGCCCAGAACCTGCTCACCTGCTCTTCGACGAAACGGGGGTTGTATCGTCTGGAAGCCGCCGACTCCATTCGTCTCGGAAAACCAACTACGTCGTCTTTAAATTTATAGATAAAAAATTTTCATCTCAGGGCCTGTCCCATCCTGCCCGAAAAAGCGATCGATTCAAGCGGTAGTCTCCTTTTTCTTCCGATTATGCGGCGACGCGGATATCCGAAACCCGCCACACACGCGATGTGGTAATTTTCCGGGACGTTGAGTTTCTGGCGCATGGCTTTTTCGTCGTATCCGGTGTAGATGCATGAGCCGAGGTTTCGGTTCCAGGCCGCGAGCTGCATGTGTGTTACGACGCGGCCCGCGTCGACCAGATGCCAGGGATACTTGGGGTTGGTCAATATGACGACCGCGAACGCGGCGCCGGCGACCCATTTGCCCGAAGTGCTGATGTCGGCGAGCTCCTGCAAATCCCGACGGTCTTCGACGACGATAAACCGCCAGTGCTGGGTGTTGAGGCCGCTCGGCGACAGACGTCCGGCTTCGAGAACCTCTTTCAAAACCTCTTTTGGAACGGGCTCAGATGAATATTCTCTGACTTCAAGCCTCGTTTTGATGGCTTCGAAAACATCCATACATCTTGCAACGGCTAACCGTATATATAGTTAGCTGGATGAAAAAAGACGCCAAAGTTCGTCCTGCACGGGCCCTTTAACCCGTTCCACGTCATCTCCGACGATTTTCATCCCGTGTCTGCGGGGAACTATTTTTCCGATGATTCTTCCGCCGAGTTTTTTGACGATGGCTTGGTCGAATTGGGGGGCTGTCGCGAGAAGTGTGCCGGAGCTGATGAGACGCAGGGGGTCGATTTCCAGCGTGCCGCAGATTTTTTCCACCAACGGATGAACAAGCACCTTCGACCTCTCGACTTTAAACCCAACTCCAGCGGCTTGAGCCATTTCATACAGCCCGCCGACCAACCCGCCTTCGGTCGGGTCATGCATAGAATGCACACCTGTCTTTGCAAGCGTCAAAGCCTCATCAACCACACTCGTCTTCCTGATGAAAGAAGAAGCCCGAACCAGTTCACGAACCGAGAAACCTTTGGCCTTCAAAACTTCAGCAAAATCCGTCGCAATTATCGCCGCCCCCTCCAAAGCAACCGATTTAACCATCAGTATTTGGTCGCCGGGCCTTGCTCCGGCGCTTTTGATTGGTTTAGAGGCGAGTAAACGGCCCATCATGTGGCCCACCACAACCGGTGAAGAAACGAAGGGAGCGACCTCCGAATGGCCCGTCACCACAGCGACGCCAAGCTTTTTGCAAGCCCGATGAATCTGAGAAACAATTTTCTTCAAGTCAGCGGGGCCCGTTCCCTTTGGCAACAAAATGGTCGATGAAAACCATTCCGGACGGCCTCCAGAAACCGCGACGTCGTTGGCCGAAGCGTGGACTGCAAGCCATCCGATAAAACTCTTCGAGCCGGTGATAGGGTCCATCGAGAACACATAGACGTCTCTGAAGGTTTTGACGGCGCCGGCGTCTTCTCCGAACCCCGGCCAGACAACCACGTCCTTCCTAAAAGCGCCGACCCGCCGCAACACGATGTTCTTCAAAACCTTTTCGGGAAGCTTGCCGACGGGCAGCATGTTTCACGTCTCTTCCAAAGACTGGAGCAGCTGCGCGACCTTCCGGGCGTCGGCCTGGTTCTGCACCCTCATCAAAAACCGGAGCTTGTCGTCGAATACCCGGAAGCTCTGAGCCGAGATATAGAGGACGTTGTGAACATGTTTGACCAAGTCCGTCATCCTCATCGCCGGATGCTGGTTCATGGCCTCGAGGAAGGGATGCACGCGGTAGGAGGCGAGGCCGAACTCAGATTTGTCGAAAACGGGCCGCGGAATTCCGGCTGAAAATTTCGTAACAACATCCGTCAGGAATTTGGTGACTTCGCGGTTCAGCAGAGGAGCATCGCACGGCAGGGCGAGCACCGCGTCGTATTCGGTTTTCCGAAAGAACGGCTCGAGCTGAAACCTTATGTCGACCGTCTCGGGGACAGTTTCATCGAGCTTTGCGTCGTAGCGTAGCGCCAACTCCCTATACAAATCTTTGCTTTCGGCCTCCGACAGGATGAATATTTCCTCGGAATCGTCTGGAACAGCATCGAGAACATATTCTATCATCGGCCTGTTGTTGATTTTAATCAACCCTCTACGGCCGCCTGGGCCGAAGTTTGCGAAGACGGCGGTCGAATATCGCATGTTTCAGCTGACCAGCTTCTTTTTCAGGCTTTCGATGGTGATGGGGAGGATTTTGTAGAGGTCGGCGACGAAGAAGTAGTCGGATTCCAACGCCATCGGCGCGTTAGGGTCTGTGTTGACGGCGATGACTGTTTTCGAGTCGCGCATCCCCACGAGGTGCTGCACCTGCCCGGAAATGCCGAGGGCGATGTAAAGCGACGGCCTCACTCTTTTGCCCGACAACCCGATATGTCTTTCTTCTTCAAGCCATTTCAAATCGCCGGAAATGGGTCTGCTACATCCTACTTCGGCTCCGATGACGCGGGCGAGCTCTTCAGCTATCGCCAAGTCCTCTTTCTTTTTGAAACCTCGTCCAACCGCGACAACGACTCCCGCCTTCTCCAAATCAACATGCGCCTTTTCCGGCTTGATGGATTCGAGAAACTTTACTTCAGGTGCGTCGCTCACGATGTTGAGCCGCTCGACGACGGGCTTATCGCCGGGAACGATATTTTCGGCGGCGGGCTTGATGGAAACGACCGAAGGCCTCTGCTTAAGTAGTAAAGAAGCGACGTAGCCTCCGCCCAAAACCAGCCGCTTTACGAAAACAGCGTCGCCAGACCTTTCAACCGAAAGAACTTCTGATGCGTAGGGAGCGTCCAGTCTTTGAGCGGCTCGAGCGGCGACTTCATTACCCCTCTTAGTGGCGTAGACGACGACGAGGTCGACTCCGTTCTGCTTCGCCAGCTCGGACAAGGCATGGGCCGTCGACGCCGGGCCAGCGTGCCAGTTTTTGTCGGGGAGGACATAGATTTTTTTTACGCCAGCTCCGCCAACCGTTTCAAGCTCCGTCGGAGAATATTCCGTGAAGGCGGCGGCGTAGGTCGTTTCGGGCTGGATTGCTTTGGACAGGTATGCCGCCAAAGACGCGGTCTGCTCTGGCTTCTCCCCGAAAACCAGCGCTTTCATCTTCTTACACCTACGTTGGAGATTATGAGTTCGGCGAGTCGTTCAGCGAGTTCTTCGGGCTTTCCTTCGAATTTTTGTTTTTTCCGTTCGGTTTTGAGGGCCTTGATTTCGACCGTTTCGGCTTTGGGCGTCACGTCATTTGCCGTCAACCCCACGTCGCTTAGCTTGAGTTCGTTCAACGGCTTCCGCTGAGCCGCCCTAATCATCAGCAGGCTCGGGAGGCGGGGGGTGTTGATTTCAAGGCCGACGGTAACGACGGCGGGAAGGTTGCATGAAACCACTTCAACCCCTTCTTCGACGGCTCTCCATGCTTTGACATCACCGGCTCCGACTTCAAGCTTCGTGACGTAGCTTACATGAGGCACGTTGAAAATTTCCGCGAGCCGGGGCCCTGTCTGGTAGCTGTTTTGGTCCAGAGAAGCTTCGCCGCAGAGAATCAAATCCCATCTGGGGATTTTTGTCATGATGATTGCCGACAAAACTTTGGCCGTGGCTGAGCCGTCGGCTTTTTCGAGGGATGGGTCGGAAAGGACGAA
>JANXEM010000059.1 GCA_025058435.1 Candidatus Caldarchaeum sp. | reverse complement strand
GTGACGGTGGCTGATGGAAAGGTTTTGGAAAGGGTTGAGCTGCCTCTCGCGGGGTTGATGTCGACCGAGTCGGCTGAAAAAGTTGCGGAAAAGCTGAGCAAAACCTACGAAACATGGCGGAAACTCGGTTGTGAATGGGTTTCGCCCTTTATGACGATGTCCCTTCTCAGCTTGAGCGTCATCCCCGAACTCCGGCTTACCGACAAAGGCCTTCTCGACACCGTGACTTTCCAGTTCGTCGACCTCGTAATCGATTAGAATGCGGTATAAGCATATATACCCCAAACACAATATATAAGATGATGGAGAAAAAAGGCGGTATTTCGAGGAGGAAGTTCCTCGCGGTTTCGTCGGGGGTCGCGGCTGGTTCTGTTGCGGCCGGCGTGGTCGCCGGAGGATTGGCGGGATATTTCATCGGCCAATCGCAGGCTCCCGCAGCCGTAACGAGAACGGTCACGGCACCGGCCGGCACCGTGACGACAACGGTTCCAGCTCCGCCGAAAAGGCTGAAAGTAGGATATGTCTACGTCGGGCCCGTCGGGGACTATGGATGGACTTTCGCCCACGACCAAGGAAGAAAATGGGCTGACGCACGGTACAAAAACGTCGACAGCATCTACATCGAGAGCGTCCCCGAAGCACAGGCCTTAGGCGCCATCGAGTCGCTGGTCAACCAAGGAGCGGAGCTCGTCATCACCACGAGCTTCGGATATATGGATGCAACCGCCGAAGCCGCTGCAAAACATCCGGGCAAATATTTCGTGCACATATCTGGTTACAGAAGCGGGGCCGCCGGCAACGCTCCCCAGAACATGAGCAGCGCATTCGCGGAATTCTACCAGCTCTACTACCTCAACGGGTTGGCGGCGGGGGCGGTGTCGCAGACCGGGGTCGTCGGATACGTAGCCGCTTTTCCGATTCCAGAAGTGGTGAGGCACATCAACGCCTTCGTACTGGGAGCGAACTATTCTTACAAGAAGCGGACGGGCCGCAACATCCGTGCCTTCGTCAACTGGATTTTCGCGTGGTTCGACCCGGGTAAGGCCCGTGAAGCGGCCGTTGCGTTGATTGAACAATCCAACGCCGACGTTCTGGCTTTCACGGAAGACACGCCGACCACCCTCCAAGTCGCGGAAGAATACACCACCCGACGGAACAGGAGAACGTGGAGTTTCAGCCACTACAACGACATGTCCAGCTACGGAAGAACCTCCCACCTCACAGGCCAAATCGTCAACTGGGGCCCCATCTACCTCGATTTCTACAGGATGGTCGGAACCGGCTCTTGGCAGTCGGTCGACATCTGGACAAGAATCGGAGACTACATGCCCTACCGATGGAGAAAACCCGCCGAACAGAGCACCGTAGGACAGGTGGACGGCACTTTACAGCTTCCGCCAGTTCATCCCGCGGTTCCCAGCGAATGGCAGATGGAAATCAAGAAAAGGTACGAAGAGATGAAGGAGCTGCTTTTCGAGCCTTTCAGCGTCGAAGGAAATCTTGGAGAGCCCATCAGAGACCAGCGGGGCCAAGTTAGAATCAAAGGAACGGAGCGCGCTGACTGGAAGATGCTGTGGGAGATGGACTGGTTCGTCGAATACGTCGAAAGCGAGCTACCCCGCTGAACTCCGGCTAAAACCCATAAATTTTTTTTCCTGCATCAGTTCGTGATGGGAGGCATGACAGAGACCGAATACTTAGTAGAAATGAGGGGAATAACGAAACGTTTCCCCAACGTCGTGGCGAACAAAAACGCTTCTTTCACGCTCCGCAAAGGTGAAGTTCACGCGCTCCTGGGAGAAAACGGAGCGGGCAAATCGACCTTGATGAATGTGTTGTACGGGATTTACAAGCCCGACGGCGGTGAAATACGTGTTTACGGGAAGCGTGTTGACATTAGAGGGCCGAAGGATGCTTTGAAGCTGGGTATCGGGATGGTTCACCAGCAGTTTAAGCTGATACCCGTCCACACCGTCGCCGAAAATGTCATACTCGGTTTGAAGGAGATGGGTTTTGTTCTTGACGGTCGGAAAATCAATCAACGGCTCGGCGAAGTGATATCGAGGTATGGTTGGAAAATTTCGCCGGATGCAAGGGTTTGGCAGCTTTCGGCCGGTGAAAAACAGCAGGTTGAGCTTTTGAAAGCTTTGTTCCGTAACGTCAAAATCCTCATCCTCGACGAACCAACCTCAGTCCTGACACCGCAGGAGACCGTCGTGCTTTTCAAAACTCTCCGGACGATGGCTTCGCAGGGCCTCGGCATCGTCCTAATCACCCATAAGCTGGAGGAAGTTTTTTCCGTAAGCGACAGGGTTACCGTGATGCGGAGTGGCGAAACCGTCGCAACCAAGCATGTGCGGGACACGAACATCGAAGAACTGGTGGAGCTGATGATTGGAAGGCCTCTGCTCAAAATCGCTCCCGCCCGCAAACTTTCGAGAGATAGGGCCGTGCTCCGGGTTTCGGACCTTGTGGTTCTCAACGACAAAGGCCTTCAAGCGGTGCGTAACGTTTCCTTCCAGCTTTTCGGCGGTGAAATACTGGGAATTGCCGGCGTGTCGGGGAACGGCCAGCAGGAACTTCTCGAGGCGGTGGCGGGTCTCCGGAAACCAATTTCGGGGAAAATATTCCTCGACGGCGTTGAAATTACGGACAAACATCCACAGGAAATCATTTCAGCCGGCGTCAGCTACATACCCGCGGAAGCTCTAAGGTATTCGGCGCCGGAAATGACCGTCGCGGAAAACCTCGTCCTCAAAGCCTACAGAAACCCGGAATTTTCCAAAAAGATATTGATAAACTGGAAGAACGTCGCCAAAAGGTCTATGGATTTGGTTCAATCTTTCCGGATAGTTACACCGTCCATAAACAACAAAGTAGGAAACCTTTCGGGCGGAAACGTTCAGCGGCTGGTTCTTGCGAGAGAGCTGGGAACACATCCCAAACTAAAGGTGGTTCTCGCGGCCTACCCCACGAGAGGCCTCGACATCGCATCGACCGAAGCGATTCATCAGGAATTTATCAAGAAATCTGAACAAGGTGTTTCTATACTTCTCGTGTCGGAAGAGCTCGAAGAGCTTGTGGCTCTCTGCGACCGGATAATGGTCATGCATCGGGGAGAGGTGGTTGGGGTTCTTGAAAGAGGGATGTATGACATCGAGGAGATAGGGTTGATGATGACGGGTGTGAAGAAGATGGA
>JANXEM010000013.1 GCA_025058435.1 Candidatus Caldarchaeum sp. | reverse complement strand
AACCCGGGGGCTAAAGGCGTGTCGTAAATTTTTTGAATCGGTGAATCGTATCCCCCGGTTAGAAATAACGCGATTATAGGGAGAAGAACTATGGTGACGCCGGCGACGCCGATGGCTATGCCTATCTTTGGGTTGACCATGGCGGCTCAATCTGAGCCGGGGAAGTTATAAATATTATTAGCTGTTCGTCTGAGGCCTATTCTTACGGCCACACCGTCGATATCCCAAGACTTTACGAAGAAGCCGTCGGGAAACGGGTCTCCCAGCTTCGCCGTCGTGACATCGGCCCGGGTTTCGGATTCGATGTATCCTTTTTTCACCTCCACATGTTTTTTGAAAGATTCGTCGTCCGTCTGAATGATGCATTCGATTTTCTCCAAAATGTTCAAGTCCGCTTCTTTGCGCATGACCTGTATTCTGCGGATGACCTCCTTAGCCGAAGACGTGGCTTCAAGCTCTTCGGACATCCTCATGTCTACGTAAATTTCCGCGTTCGGGTTTTCGGCGAAGGAATAGAGTTCGGGAACGATGCGTATGACGTTGAACATCGTAGACGGAAGAAATCGTTCACCGTCGTCGATAGGAACTGTTAGCCCATTCTTCGTCTCCATCTCTTTTTTGAGCACGGCTCCGTCGCTGTTCTTGAGGTAGTTCAGTAGCTGGGGCAGTCTTCTACCCAAAACGGGCCCGAGCTGAGCCAAATCCCCTTCAACTTTCCAGGAAGCTTCTTCGAAGACGGAGCCGGGAGGCCGTATGTCGATGTTTTCCGCGTTGCTGCTTTCCTTCAAAAACGATGAAAAGGCATTCAAAGCTTCGTAAGCTTGGGATGTTTTGGGGACGAGGACGATGCGGGAAACAGGTGAACGGAGTTTTCTTCCTCCTTTTTGTCGAGCGGCTAAAACGGATGTCAAAACATCTCTGACCAGCTCCATTTGGGCAATCAGTTTTCGGTCGTAAAACATTTCGTCGACCACGGGCCACCGTTCGAGATGTATCGTTTCTCTGTCGGAGGAAGTCCGGATTGTTTGGTAGAGGTATTCAGTTATGTATGGCACGAATGGCGCGAGAACAAGAAGAGTTTTCTTGAGGACGTAGTGTAGGCATGAGTAGGCGGCGAATTTTTCGGGTGTTTCGGCCTCGGACCACGCTATCCTTCTCACGCTCCGCAGATAGGTGCGGCTTAGGTCGTCGACGACGAAGGAAAGAATTTCCTTGACGGCTCTGTGAATTTCCATTTCATCGAGGTAGGCCGACACCCTTGCGACGACGTCGTTCACACGGGCGAGAACCCATCTGTCTTCTGGCCGCAGCTGCGAAAGATAGTTTTGAAGGCTGTGTCGGGATGGGTCGAAGTTGTCCAGCTTCTGGTATGTAGACGCGAACTGGAAGATGTTCCAGAGGATGTTGAGGTCTTCGATGGTTTCTTCGACTTCGGACGGGACGAAGTTTACGGTGCTCCACGGCTCGGCTTTGCTGACGAGGTATATCCTAATGGGGTCGACTCCGTATCGGTCGAAGGCGTCTTCGGCCCAGACGACGTTGCCCCTCGATTTGGACATTTTTTTGCCGAATTCGTCGAGAACGTGTCCCTGATTGAGAACCGATTTGAAAGGTGTTTTGCCCATCAGAAGGGTTGAGGTGAAGAGAAGTGTGTAGAACCAGCCGCGGGTTTGGTCTATGGCTTCTGTGATGAAGTCGTATGGATAGACTTGGTTGAATAGTTGCTGTTGTCTGAGTGCGTCTACGCTTGCGTAGAAGGCAACTCCGGAGTCGAGCCATGTGTCGAGGACGAAGGGAATGCGTTTCATCATTCCGCCGCATGAGGGACACCGGAAGACATATGCGTCGACCCAAGGCCTGTGTAACCTTCTGACCGAGGGCTTTTCCACGGCTTCCTCCAGCTCGGCGCGAGAGCCCACCACAGTTTTTTCTCCACATGATTCACAGCGCCAGATGTTCAGCGGAGTTCCCCAAATTTTGCTCCTCGAAATACACCAGTCCTGAGCGTTGGCAAGCCAGTCGCCGAACCGGTTCGAGCCAGCCCAGTCCGGCCACCATTTCACCGACTTGTTCTCCTCAACCATCCTTTCCTTAATCCTCTCCACCTTCAAAAACCACTGGACACTCGTCAAATAGATGAGCTTGCTTCCGCATCGCCAGCAGTGGGGATAGCTGTGTAGAATCTCCGTTTTTTTGACGAGGAGGTTTTTGGCTTCGAGGTCTTTGATGATTTTTTCTGACGCGTCCCAGACCTTTAGCCCCGCGTATTTTCCGCCTTCGGCGGTGAAAAGCCCTGATGGGTTTACGGGGCAGAAAATGTTGAGGCCATGTTGCTGCCCTATTTCGAAGTCTTCGGGCCCGTGTGCTGGAGCGATGTGGACGAATCCCGTTCCTTCCTCGAGCGTTACGTGTTCGGATGGAACGATGTAATGTTCTTCGTTTCTGTGGTTTGGGACTTCCTCGAGCAGCGGATGACGGTATCGTTTGCCGACGAAATATTCGCCGTCAACCGTCTGGTTCACACGGAACCCGGTTATCTTGGTCTCGTCCACAAACTTCTGCAACAGTCGCTCGGCGACAAACCATCTTTCTCCGTCGTGCTGTAGCTCGACGTATTTGGCTTCGGGTTTGACGGCTACGGCCTCGTTTCCCGGAAGAGTCCACGGCGTCGTCGTCCAGATGATGACGTATCCGCCTTCGGTCAAAGGCATTTTGACGTATATCGATGGGTCGACGACTTCGTCGTATCCTTGGGCGAGTTCATGCTGTGAAAGTGCTGTTTCGCACTGGGGGCAGGATGGTACG
>JANXEM010000064.1 GCA_025058435.1 Candidatus Caldarchaeum sp. | reverse complement strand
CATACGCGAACCGACTTCATGTGTCATGAACAACGTGCCCTTGATGTCGACGGCGAGAACGTGGTCGATCCTTTCCTCCGTGATTTCACGCCAAGACATCTGCCCCGGAGCAGTGTCTCCGACGTTGTTCACCAAAACATCGACAGGCCCAAACTCCCGCCAAACCTTTTCCACGGCCTGCTTAACCTCATCCCACTTGGTTACATCCGCTTTGACAACGTAGGCCTTCACACCGAGCTCCTCTATCATTTTCGCTGTTTCGCGTGCCAACTGCTCCGAAGTATTATAGTGGACGACGACGTTTCCGCCTTCACGCGCAAACGCCAAAGCAATCAACCGACCGAACCCACGACCCGCACCCGTCACCATACAGTTCAACCCCTCAAACCGCCGACCCGGCCTCACGACACGACGCTCAACAGAAACTTCCCCCTCGACCTTCGGCTCCGTAGGAAGACGACCCCAACTCATTATGCATGTTAATCAAATCACCCGAACTTAAATCCTAAACCCTGGATCCGTAAATGGACACGTGGTCCTCTAAAAAATGATCGCCATTTTGAATGATGAAGCCGATGCGGAAAGCTAACTGCATCAACCTGTCAAATGGCGAACAACATGCAGCATGTCGTCCAAAAGCCCAAAATCATTCAACCAAACGAACTGAAGGAATCAATCCGGAGGCAACTCAAGCAACATTTTTATCTGGTGGATACGTTCCGCATTCTGCTCGCGGCTAAGCCCACGAGGTTGTCAAGCAACCTATAATTTCCATTACTCCGCCCAACGTAGCTAAGCTTTTCAAGATTTCGCAAAATTCTACTCAACTGGGAATTGGCGATACTTCTCCCCGTCGATAGTATTAATTCCTTCTTGATATCGCTCCACGTCTTTTCCTCCTTTGAAAGAATTCTCAGGACAACGATATAAAATTCTGAGAGACGCCTAACACTCTCCAATTCTTGTTTCATCATCTCAACCGCCTCGTTCAGTATTTCATCGAGGATTTCTGCACCAACCTGTCTGCCGGCTTTCACTCGGTTAACGACCTCATAGCCGTAGAAGGCCAACCAGCCCACTATTCCGTCGAAAGCTTCACATGCCTTATCAACCACCCAATCCTCCACGAGAACGCCTTCCTGCATGAACCCCTCACGCAGGAAACGCTTCGCCAAATCCAACGGAAACCGTTCGAGTTGAATCACGCGTCGATGTCTTCCATAGAGCGGAGATTTCGCATCGTCAAAACCAAGGGTAGAATACAGTAAACCAACTTCAGAACCCGAAACCAAAAATTTCACCCATCTATGGTTATCAAAGGAATAAGCAATAATTTTCGGAAAATCATACCGCCCCTTGTAAAACCGAAGTTCTTGGGCTTCGTCTAACGCTATCACCACTGGATGCTTTTCGCTGTCAGCCCATTCATCCAGCTTGTCAAGCAAACGAGTTATCGAGGGCTTCTGTGTACGCAAGTTGAAAGAAACAGCGACCTCCCCCACCGAAACACCTCGTAGACTCCCCAAGTATTCTATGAGACGACTGTGGGCGGGAAGCAAAGAGTTCAACCCATCAGATAATAGGCTGAGCAACGCGGCGTCTTCGTAGGAATCAGCCTTCCGCAGGTCGATGTAGATGTTAGGTATGTTCGACTCGTTCAAAGCCACTTTGATTAACGAGGTTTTTCCCATTCTTCTGATACCCGTCACCAAAACGAGTTTATCATCGCCCTTCAGAGCATCGATTAACTCTGACAGTTCTTTCTCCCGGTCGAAAAGCTCCCTCTTATTGGTCTTCGGGCCCGGTGTGAAATATTTTGCAGGTAACACCCCTGTTACCACCTTTAATAATTTATCCCACCCAACAAAACCGCCCAAAAAACTTGAAATCAGACATGGTTCATGCTGCCGTGATATTCCTTTTGAAGATAGCCCGGGCCGGATTCGAACCGGCGTCCTCGGGGTTCTCCTCACCGACGATCCAGAGCCCGAGATCCTTGGCCCTCTGACCAGTTTGGCCGCTAGACGACCGGGCTTCACAAACTATGGTTGTTGGCTGTTTATAGGTTTTAGGTTTTCTTGAATATCGGGAGTACGCCGAGGTAGAAGACGTCTTTGTAGTGTTCTCCTTCGACGAGGACGGTCGCCTTCTTAGCCACGACCCCTCCGGCCAGAGTCACGATTTTTTCCATGGCTTCCATGGTGTTTTTCGTGCTGACGATGTCGTCGACTATCCCGACCCTCTTCCCCCTGATGTATGGTATGTAACGGCCGTCTATCACCAGCTCAAGCTCCTTCGCCGAAGTGATTGGCTTGAAATTGACCGCTATCGGGTCTTTCATGAAAGCTTTCCGCTCTTTCCTGCATACGATGTAACGGGGATGGCCGAGGAGGGAAGCTATTTCATGCACCAACGGAATCCCCTTGCTCTCCGACGTCACCAAAATTTCGCAGTCCCTCAGGTAGTCGGCGAGAATTTTTGCACAGTGGGCGATGAATTCCCGGTCTCCCAAGCTGTCGAAATAGGCAATCCACGTGTCCTCTGAAACCTGTATCAACGGAAGGTTTCTTCGAAAATTGCGGACCACGAGCTCGTAGGAAGGCCTTCCATCATATTCGAGAACAGTGGCCTCCAAACGCGACACACCGACGTCAATAATCTGAAGACCGGAGATATTTTATTCTTATGATGCGTTGAAATCCCTCTGACCGCCGCATCAAACCCTCTCCTACCTGCCCCTTTACAACCGATATTTCGGCCGAAGTACCATGATAGAATTTGCATGAATAAGATGAGAATTGGCGCCGCCCGCGGAAGAACAACGAATAAAGCGTAGACGGGTGGCTGCCGTGTTTTCCGATGAGCGAGCTCGTCCACATCTTCAGCACCGAGGTTGTCGATTCATGGAAAAACGTCGGAAAAAACTGGGGAAACTCTCTTCACCGCATCATGTCGAGAACGGGTTCATTCCCACCCGCTCTGGCTCGATGGGTTGTTGAAAAATTTTCAGAACGCGGAGACGTCGTTCTCGACCCTTTTTCCGGAAAGGGAACGGCTCCGCTTGAAGCTTGTTTGACAAACCGTATCGGAATAGGTAACGACCTCGCACCCGAAGCCTACGCGGTAACTCGTGCGAAGGTCAACCCTGTTTCGTTGAAGGAAGTGAGGTCGTGGCTGCAGACCGCGTCGCGGACCATGAGGCCCGACACAGTATCGATTTACGACGTTGAAGAAGATGTTCGAGTCTTCTACCATCCACAAACACTCAAACAAATTTTAGCAGTACGCGAAATACTCCTTGAATCCGATGACGACACATCCAACTTCGTCAAGGCCTGTATGCTTGGAATACTGCATGGCTCATCGGACATAAGTTTGAGCGTTCCATGCAGTCATTCCTTCTCGATGGCCCCACGCTACATCCGTCGGTACGTGGCCAAACACCGGTTGAAAAGGCCTGTCAGAAACGTTCTGGCATGTCTCCTGCGAAAGGCGGAGAACGTCCTCTTAGACGGCCTTCCACCCATGAGAGGAGCGGCGTTCAACACCGACGCCCGCCACCTACCTTTCGCCGACGAATCCGTGGATCTCGTCGTGACGTCTCCGCCGTACTTCAACCTCCAGACCTACGCGTGGGACAACTGGCTCAGGCTTTGGTTTCTCGGACATGATTACAAAAGGGTTGGTAAGCAGCTTTTCGGAACCCAGTCTATCACGCGCTACGTCTCCTTCATGGAGCAGGCGTTGCGCGAAATGTTTCGTGTCCTGCGTTTGGGCGGGTTCGCCGTCATCGTCGTCGGTGACGTAAACCTCGGAAAGAGACGCGTCGACATGGCCGAACTTCTGATAAAACCCGCTGAAGCTACCGGCTTCGTCCCCGAAGCCATAATCAGCGACGGCATACGCCGTGAACATAAATACCTGATGTACCTCAAGCCTTGGCAGGGGGTCGACAGGGAAAAGCTCCTTGTCCTGGCTAAGGGCGATGCGAAGATGCGTGTGGAAGAGTTGGTGAGGGCTTCGTGATTTTGGAAGTTCACGGCGATGCCTGCAGGCTCGGGTACCTGAAGGTTGTCGCGTGTCTTCTCGAGGATGGTTCGCCGAGGTCGCCCGACTACCTC
>JANXEM010000019.1 GCA_025058435.1 Candidatus Caldarchaeum sp. | reverse complement strand
GTTTTCGATGGCCACGTCGAGGACCGCGTGGCCGAGTGCAACATAGGCTCCGGTGTCGTAGATTATTTCGACATCGTTAGCCATAAGCCGTCCATCCGCGGAAGCGCCGGTCTTCATCCTAACGATGGATGGATGACGTTTGGTTCCGGAAAGAAAAGATTCTTCACGGTCCCAGACCAACCTGGCCGGCCTGCCCGTCTTCCAAGTGACCAAGGCGAGATGAATTTGTACGGAGATGTCGTCTTTTCCTCCGAAGGCGCCTCCGACCTGCGGAATGATGACCCGCACTTTCTCGGGTGGCAGGTTGAGAGTTGAAACGATTTCATGCTGGTCACGGTAGGGCGACTGGCCTCCAGCAACAACCGTTATCCTGCCTTTTTCGTCGATGTAGCTGATTCCGGCCTCGGTTTCGAGGAAAGCATGTATCTGCGTCGACGTCCGGTATTCGTTTTCGACAACGGCCTTGGATTGGCTGAATCCTTTCGACACGTCTCCGAAAGTGATTCTTGTGCGGCGTGAAACGTTTCCACCATCGTGTATTGGGTAGGAGCTGTCCTTCATGGCTTCGATGGGGTCGGTGACAACCGGAAGTGGCTCGTAATCCACTTCGATTTCTTCGACGGCTGATTCTGCGTCCTCCTTCGTCTCCGCAGCGACGAGGGCGATTGGGTCGCCGATGTATCTGACACGGTCGTCGCATAGGACGGGCCTGTCTTTGACGAAGACTCCGTACCGGTTGTTCGGCACGTCGCGGTGGGTGAAGACGGCGACGACTCCCGGCAGCTTTAAGGCCTTGGATACGTCGATTCTTTTGATGCGGGCGTGTGGGTATTTGCTGCGGTGCGTGGCGACCCAGAGAAGGTTTTCGGGAAACATGTCGGAAGCGTATTTGGTCAACCCCCGGGCCTTCTCGTAGGCATCCTTTCTGACGACCTCTTTCCCGACCCAACGAGCCGTTGCAGTCAACTCCTCAACACCTCCGCAATCTTCCACAAAGTCATGTAAACATAATTTTTACACATTTCAGTTCTATACGCCGCCGAACCACGGACGTCGTCGATGGGGGAAATCGACGCAACAACCCGTTCAGAAACTTCCAACATGGTTTTTTCGTCAAGCTTCTTTCCCTTGAGACGTGCCTCGACTTCCCTGGCCCTGACGACTGTAGGAGCCACCGCTCCCAAAGCAATTCTCGCATCTCTGACCACATGTGAACCGGGCGTTACCTCTAAAAGAACCGCCCCGTTGACTACCGAAATTGCGTCGCCCTGACGCAGACCGTGTTTGAAAAACATTCCGATTTGGTTTTCCTTCACGGAGTTGAAGGAGATTTCGACGAGCAGTTCGTTGGGGTGGATGTCGAGTTTCTTGTATCCTTTGTAGAATTCTGATATCGGCACCTGTCTTTTTGTTTTTCTGGTTTGGAGCGTTAGCGTTGCTTCGAGGACGTAGAGGGCGGGAAGGCTGTCGGCCGCGGGAGATGCGTTGACGATGTTCCCTCCGATTGACGCTTTGTTCAAAATTTGTATGGAGCCTATCCAGCGGGCCGCATCGGCCAGAACGGGGGCGTGTTTCTGAACTATCGCCGATTCTGCGATGGTGTTGAAATCGGTGAGGGCCCCGATTTTAACACGTTCGTCTTCGTATTTTATGTAGCGGAGCTCGTCCAAGGAAAAAATGTTGAGTAACTTTCCATCGATGGACGTTGATTTCCGCAGCTGCAGTATCAGGTCGGTTCCGCCGGCCAACACACGGATGCTCCCTTTGTGTTCGTCGAGGATTTCGAGGGCTTCTTCGACGGTTTTCGGCGACAAAACGTCGACGTATGCGAGAGACCTCAACCAATACCACCCGCGGCCTTCTTGACTGCGTTGACTATCTTGACGTATCCCGTGCATCGACAGAGGTTCCCCCTCAAAGCATCCCTAACCTCATCCTCCGTCGGAGAAGGGTTTTGCTTTAGGAAGGCGGCCGTCGTCACCACGAACCCGGGAATGCAGTATCCGCACTGGACAGCGCCTTCTTCCGCATAAGATTTTGGAACAACTTCCTCGATTCCTTCCACCGTCACAACGCTCCTTCCTTCGACCTGCGAAATCAGAGTCAAGCAGGAATGGACAGGCCGGCCGTCAAGCAACACCGTGCACGCTCCACAGTCGCCGCTACTGCATCCGTCTTTTGTCCCAGTCAAATGAAGGACATGCCGCAACACTTCGAGAAGAGTGTACGCCGGAGGGCATGTAACCGTGACCGCTTCACCGTTCAACACAAAGCTAAACTGTTTCGAAAGACGAAGCCGCATCTCGTCTTTAATAATCGGCTGATGTTTTTATAGCTATTGTATGGTCTCGGAAGTTTTCATCCGCCTGTTTTCTTGGCAAATTCTTGAGCCGGTAGGTCAACCGGTTTTTCGAATAATTTTTTGCAGAATTCGATGTTGCTCAACGCGATGACGGCCGAATCTACAACCTCCGGCGAAGGGTCTTCGAGGGCCTCCAGAAGATCCGGAACGGGTTCTTCCCTGCCTATGACGCCCAGCGCGATGGCTGATTCATGTCGGACGATGGGATGCGGGTCGGTCTTCATAGACCGGACCAGATACGGGATGGCTTCCCTGTAGCCCAGCTGTCCGAGGCTGTAGGCGGCTTCGTGACGGACGATGGGGTTTTCGTCCTCGAGCAAAACACGAACCAAGTCAGCGACGTAGTCTTTTCCGCCGACTTCGGCGAGTATGCAAGTGGCGCGTGCCCTCACGACAAAATCGCCGTTGCTCAAAAGCCGTCGAAAATATTCCGCATCCTTCTCCCGGTATCTTTCCTCCATTTCAAAGAAAATTTCCAACCTTTCGGCCGGAATTTTCATAACTTTCGGCTGGGACGGGTCTTTAAAAATTCTGCCGCCCGACGTAAAGCAACCTTTTATAGACAAACGGGATTTTTCTGGTCGTTGAAGGTCGAGTTGATGGGGCCTTTGAGGTCGGCGACGGGCAGAAACTACGTTGAAATCCAAGTGGGGGAGAAGATGAAGTTGTCTGATTTGTTAGGTGAACTCGATGAGGAAGTTAGGAGGTTTGTGGTTGATGATTCGGGGAAGCCGCATCCCGGCATCCTCGTTTTGGTCAACGGCGTTGATGTGCGTTTTCTTTCTTGGCTTGAAACAGAGGTCGGTGAAAACGACGTCGTCACCTTGATTCCGTCTATTCACGGTGGTTGATTTGAGGGTTGTCGAATTCCGCAACCATTTTTTCGCCGCCGGCGTGGTGGAGCTTGGAAAGCTATCGGCCGATGAATTTGTTAAGAAAGTTTTCGCCAATTTTAGGAACGTGCAGTTGATTGACCCGGATGCTGTGATAAGCTGGGATGTTCTTGATGCCGCCGTCGTCGACGCTATGCTGGCTTTTGGGACGCAGCGGCAGAAGGCGAAGACTTTGGTGAACGAAATTCTGCTCCGGCTCGCCGCCACAACCCAAGTCGAAGAAGCAATTTCGAAGGCAGGCCTTTCACCTGCTTCGGAAAAAGCTCTCTACATCGTCGCGGGAGAGAAGCGGGAGACCGTTGTCGAGACGGCGTCGAAAATCATCGAAATGGCTGGCGGGAAAGAGACGACGCTCAACGAAAACCCGGACATCGAAAAAATCATCACATATTATGGAATCGACAGACGGCAGATAGACGCTGTTCAAGCCAAAGACCGGAAGGAAGCTGTTAAGCTTCTCGTCATCCAAAAAATGGCGTCGGCGATGATTTAGGCCTTCAGCCTTCTGGCCGCTTCTTCAGCCCTCATCGCACCTTCTCGGACAACTTCAAACCCGTCACGTTTGACTCTGATGACCGTCGAAGGCAGTTTGTGGAACGTGGCACCGTGGTCGATTACGATGTCTGCTTTTGACAGCACCGATTCGTCGATGTTTTTAACCTCGGTGGCCGACGGCTGGCCGGAGATGTTGGCGCTCGTTCCAACAAGGGGTTTGCCCGTCTTCTCCATGATGGTCAAGGGAATCATGTGTGCGGGGATTCTGACTCCGACCGATTGTTCTCCAGCGGTTACGATATCTGGAAGGTTTGGGTTTTTCTTCATCAATATCGTTACGGGCCCGGGCCAGAGCTTGAGGGCGGCTTCAACCTCTTCCGGCGTCGGGTCGGCGACCGAATAGAGCATGTCGATGCTTGACAACAGAACCGGCATCGGCTTTGCTTCCCGCTTCTTGATTTCATAAACCCGCTTTACCGCTTCAACGTTGAAAGGGTCACATCCGATTCCGTAGACAGTGTCGGTCGGATATACTATCACGCCGCCCGTCAAAACAACTTTGACCGCGGCGATGATTTTCTCAAAACTCGTCAAATCACTTCTCCACGACCATGATTTTGGTGAGATGGTTCAAATGACAAGGCGGCCCGTCCTCAAGCCACACGTAAAACGGATAAGCGCATGGCCCCGCCGGGCCTTCGTGAAGACATTTGACCTTAGTCCCTTTAACCATCAACCGGAACGAATTGTTTCCGCAGAATGGACATTTGGATTCGTCTTTCCGGAGGTAGACGTGGCTTTCCTGCGGATTTCCGCATGCAACCCAGACGCCCAGCTCATGCCCTTTCGGACATCTCGGCAAATCAAGACGCAGCAACACGTATGGAACTGGTTCGCCGCAGACCATGCATTTCAACGACTTTCACCATTCAGCGACCGTAGACGGATGTGAGCCATCTCCGATAGTTAGGCTCCAAACCCCTGACCACTTTTTGATATTTTTCCGCCAGCTTCTGGGTAACCGGCCCCGGTGTTCCTCCGCCAATCTTCCTGCCGTCCACCTCCAGTATCGGCGTTATTTCGGCCGCGGTTCCCGTGAAGAAAAGTTCGTCCGCGGTGTACAACTCGGTTCTCGAAATTTGGCGCTCCACGACTTTGTAACCCATGTCCGAAGCCAAAGTCATGACGGAATCTCGCGTGATGCCTTCAAGGATGGATGAGCTGGTTGGAGGGGTGTGAAGAACGTCGTTTTTTACAAGGAAGATGTTTTCCCCAGCTCCTTCGCTGACGTATCCAGATTGGTCGAGGAGAAGAGCTTCGTCGTATCCCATTTGACGTGCTTCCGTCGATGCGAGAACGGAGTTGAGGTAGTTCGCCGAAGCCTTTGCTCTCGGTGGCATGGACGAATCCGGTAGGCGCCGCCACGATGAAACGCATACCCGTAGGCCCGGTTTGGAGAAGAATTTCTCGAGCGGGAACACGATTATGGCGGCGTGGACTGGCAGGTTTTGGGCGTTGAGGGACATGATGTTTTCTCCAGCGTATACTATCGGCCGGATGTATACGTTGGTTCTGTAGCCGTTTTGGCGGATGGTCTGTATCACTGCTTCGCGCAGTTGTTCGGCTGAGTAGGGGTTTTTGAGCATGACGATTTTGGCCGAGTCGACGAGCCTCCGCAGATGTTCGATGAGCCTGAAAACGTAGATTTCGTTGTCATGGAAGTAGCCGCGGATTCCTTCGAAGACCGCCGTGCCGTAATGTAAAGCGTTGACCGATACATGAACTTTCGCATCCTCCCACGGAACTAATTCTCCGTCCATCCAGACCGCTTTCAAACCCGCCATCATCCAGACCCGCCAGTTTTTAACGATTTAGAGTCAAACAGCCATCAAAACATGTTCCAAGAAATGACTGTCCGGCAAAGCCCCTTCAAAAGAGATTTTGTCGTTGATGACGGTCTTAGGAACCGCCATGACGTCGTATTTGTTGGCGAGATGGGGAAATTCTATGGCCTCCACCATGTCCGCCGTTATCAACTCGTTTTCGATGGCCATTTGATGAGCTGTCCGGACGGCCCGCGGGCAGTAGGGACAAGTAGGGGTGACGAAAACTTGGATGTGCACCGGCTTGTCAATCTGCTTCACACGTTCTTTCACCAAAGGCGAAAGCCTTGAAATTCCCCGGCTGACGTCGATGAGGTCGTCGAGCAAAGCAGCGAATTCGTATCCGGCGGGAAGGCCGAAATATCGGACTTTATACTCTTTCGCGCCGTGCAGCAGCAACGCAGGAATTTTGTCCACTTTCCACCTATCGGCGGCAGCCCTATCTCTTTCGAAATCATACGTCTCGAGCTTGAGCTTACCGTTTCCAAGCTCCGAAAGCTCTTCAGCGAGCGTCCTCAGGTCAGCGCAGTACTGGCATTCAAATTCCTGCGTAAAAACCCTCATCACGACCAGGTTTTCAAGGTTCCCCTGTAACCTGTTTCTGACGGCTTTCCTATCTCTTTCGCTGAGCAGCGGCACGGTCTGCACATCTCCTCTGGATGATAAAAAGCTTAGCGGCCTTTTGGCATGCTTTTTACGAAGGCGTCTACCCCGTCGTTGAGGCTGATTCCCAGTTCTTCAAAGGTATCCTTTAGGGCGGCCAACGTGGGAACTACGTATCGGCTGCTTGCGGTGACGCACATGTGTCCGACGCGGATGATTTTCCCGTGCAGCTTGGCCAGTCCACCGCCTACCATTATACGGTGTTTCCGCAACATGATTTGGTTGACCTTGCCGCCGTCCTTCCAGATGGAAGAAGGTAGAGTCACGGCTGTAACGACCGGCGAGGCATCTTTTTCGGACGGAAGCGTCTCCAACCCCATCGCCCGAACCGCCTTTCTGAAGGCTGCTCCGACGGTCTGATGTCTGCGGTAACGGTTTTCAAGGCCTTCTTCGAGCAACGCCTCGGCTGCGGCTTTGAAACAAAGGACTGCGTGGGGGCTTATGGTGGTCGGGTAGGGGTGACCGATGGGGCCCCATTCGTCGATGTAATGCCGCCATACGCCGAGGTTGGTGAAGAAAGACCGCGGTTTCGTTTTCCTTCTCCGGAACGCTTCCCAAGCTTTTTCACTAACCGCCACCGGAACAGTTCCCGGAATGCTGCCGAGACATTTGTTCGCATATCCAACGCAATAATCCAACCCCCAACCATCAAACTCCATCTCGACACCGCCGTACGAAGAAATCGCATCAACTATGAATAAAGCGTCGCGTTCTCGAACGACTTTGGCGTATTCGGGTATCGGGTTCAACACTCCCGTGGAAGTTTCGTTCTGAACCGCCAAAACGGCTTTGGTGTCTGGGTTTTTTCGGAGAACATCTTCGAGGGTTGACGGGTCGACCGCTTGACCGAGGTCGGATTCGACCCGTATCGTATGAGCGCCCACGCTGTCCGCTATGTCGGCCAGTCTTTCGCTGAAAAAGCCGTTGACCAACGCGACGACCTTCTCGTTCGGCTCCACCAAGCTAATTACTCCTGTTTCGAGCGCCACCGTTCCCGGAGTCGGCATCATGAAAACTTCCGCCTTCGTCTTGAAGATCGCCGCCGCCAGCTTCAAGGTCTCGTTGTATGTGGGCAACCATTCGGGGCCGTAGTGAGCCACGATGGGTGTGGAAAGAATTTTCTGAACGGCCGGATGAAGCTCCGTCGGGCCGGGAATCATCAGCATGGTTCTTTCTCCGAAATAGTTTCCGTTCATGCCCACTTTCCATCCTCTCGGTCGGTTAAAAACATGAAGATTATTCGTTCAACCGCATGTTCAACAAATCGGACAACATGTGGTTCCGCACTTCGACCAATATTTTCCTGTCTCCCGCTATCTTTGAGGCTATTTTCTTCACCGCCTCCACGTAAGTTATCACGTTCGACGAATATGGGTCTTTGGCGAAATAGACGATGTAAACAATTCCTTCGGGCTGCACTTTTATGTCGATTTCAGCGTCGAGAAATATCACGGGAACGTTCGTTAAAGGGTCTTTGATTTTCGCCAGCTCTTGTCTGATCTTTTCGGCGAGCTCCGTCATCAAACACGTTTCTTTTTGGTTGAAATTAAGGTTATTACGGGGCGCCTTGACGGGGATACGTGGCCGACGAGCTGGAGAGAGTTTTCGAAGATCTGCGGGCTGCAGACAAGAAAGTGGACGAAATTGAGCAGACTGCTTTGGCGATGAAGAGAGCTTTGGTGGAGACTGCGGTTCGCGAGGCGGAGAAAAGGCGTCAGCTTATCCTTGAAGAGGCGAGGGCTTGGCAGAGTAGGGTTTACGCCGAGGAGGTGGCGAACGCCGAAGAGCAGGCCAAAAAGCTGATGGCGGAGGGCGTTCTCGCCGTAGAAAAAGTCCGCCGACGCGCTGAAAAGGTCAGGCCTCGGGCCATGGAACTCGTCGAAGAAGCTTTGTTCGGCCGCCGTCGCCAGAGGGAATGAAGAATTGGTCTCTCTCAAAAGCGACCCCGTATACGCGGTGACCAAGGCCTACGGGTTCAAATCGTTTCTTCTTGCGCCAACAGCACTCGAAGAACTTTCCTACGCAAAAAACCTCAACGACTTCGTGGAAATTCTTCGCCCCACCCATTACGGCGTCTTCCTTTCACAGCTGCAGAGGCCATACAGCTCCGCCGAAGTAGAAAAAGCTCTTTGGAAAGGCCTTGTCGAACATCATTTCAAACTAATCGAAACCACGCTAAGACCCGAACTTCTCCGCCAACTTTTCATGCGATACGTCCATTTCAACGTAAAAAGCGTCCTAAAATCGAAGGCCCTTGGGAAACCTCCCGACGAAATTTTAAAACACATCGACCTCTTTCCCGAAACGCTGCTTGGCGTCCGAGACCAGACGTTGAAGGCCTTGAACACCAAAGATTTGACGGAATTCCTCGGCGAATACGTGGAAACACCTTTGTCCGAAACTCTGAAAACCGCAGTGGATGTTTTGAACGAGAAACGCGATTTTTCGGCGGTCGACGCCGTAATTGACAAGCAGTATCATGAAAATCTTTTCAAAGTTTTCCGGAAAATATCCAGAGGTGAAAGAAAACTTCTCGAACCTTTCATGTTTCTCGAATTGGATGTGAAGGCCGTTGCAACTGCTTTGCGGGCGCGGTTCTGGGGCCTGTTGCCCAGTCAAGTGAAGAATTTTCTCCCCAGCCAAACGGTGTCTCTCGACGTTAAACTGTTATCCAGCATCGTCGAAGCCGAAGAAATCGGGAAAGCGTTGGAACAACTGCCCGAAAACGGAATATTCGACAAAATTAAGGGGGAAAGAAACATCACCACCGTTCTGTCGGCCTTGGAGGAATCGGCCAAAAGACAGAAAATCAGCTGGGCCTACAAAAGTTTCTACAGGACGCCGTTCCGTCAGACCGTGCTCGTAGCATACCTCGTCCTCAAAGAAACGGAAACCAAAAACTTGGCGACCATCGCCAAATACATAGAAGAAGGAGTTACAGACATCTCGATGATCAGGTCGTCTCTGTCGGTTCCATGAATTTATGCGGTCACTTTTTTCGCCACTATTTTCCATACGCCGGGCTGGATGCTTTCGGTTCCGATGTATTGCTGTTTGTTGTTTTTGATGGATTTGGGGAGGGTTTCGGTTGAAGGTGGGTTGTCGGTTAGGATTTCGACGACGTCGTCTTTTTGGACTGCTTTGA
>JANXEM010000025.1 GCA_025058435.1 Candidatus Caldarchaeum sp. | reverse complement strand
CGCCGGCGTCATGTTCCCATACCCATCGGCGAAGCCACCCATCACGTAGAGCCGTTTGACGTTTTTGACAAAGTTTCTGTCCAGCAGTATCGCCGTTGCTATGTTGGTTAGGGGCCCTTGTGCGACTATGACGTATTCGCTTGGGCTCGAGTTGACGAGCTCGAGTAGAGCCTGGACACCGTGCTTGTTTTCCGGCCTTTGTTTCGCTTTGGGGAAATAGTTTTCACCCATTCCGTCCTTCCCGTGGACGTAGTCGGCGTATGTCCAGCTTTTGAGAAGCGGCCTGCTGCAGCCCGGATAGACGGGGACGTAGTGGTCAGAAAAGTTTTCGACGGTGTAGAGAGCGTTTTCGACCTGCTGGCCAAATTCGACGTTTCCGCATACCACAGTAACGGCCTCAACCTTCACCCCGGGCCATTTCAAAGCCAAAAGAATCGAAACCGCATCGTCTCCCGCGGTATCCGAATCTATGATAAGACGCAACATGATTCAATACCACCAAAATTCAAAGAACATCACAAATAAGATTTGTTTTCTTTTGACCGCATCAAGAGGGGCATCTCAGGTATTCTTCATGGATGCCCAAAACAGCATAATTAGACGGCATCTTAGCTGTTGCCGGAAAACTTGGTATTGGCAGGTCCGTTAATTTGACAGTCGAAGTTCAGAGTATCTCTTCAGCGAAATTAGATGCTCGCTTTCGCATGCCTATGTCCATCTGGTTATGGGATGAAGGGCAGTCTCTTTTCCCGGGCAAAAATCTGGCGAATAGCTTCGCTCTATCAAGTTGTAACAATCGGACGAGTTGGGCAATTATTTTGTTGAGGTTTTCGTCGGCTGTGTTCAGGTTTTGGAGGGCAGGCAGCAAATGGGTGTGTAGGAATCGTAGGAGAATTTTCTCGTAATGATATGCGTGTTGTCCTCGAAGATGCTCGTTGTATGCGTCGATTGCCAGCCTTGCCGCGTATGCTGTCATGTTGAGCAGCTTTTCCGGTGAGCCGGGTGGTGTGTAGCCCGATTGTTCGATGAAGGATTTGATGTGGCTTGGGAGGTGTTGACGAGCCATGAACGGAAGGTCTTTCCGAAGGTCTGACGCCGAAACATCCGCCAGATATTCCGATGAAACTTCGTTGACTGATGCAAGCTCCACACCCATGCCTTCGAAAAAGGCCTTTATTTCATGAGGTGGCTCGGTTTTTTCGGCGTAGCTTTTCAGCAGAACGTGAAGAGAAACATAGAAGTTCGCTCGATGAAACGCCTCGTCCATCGACGTCACCAAACAACTTGATGATGAGGCAGTTTCTTTGCTCTCCCTGTCTTAGAGATTCTCACGGGATTGTTGTAGTAGGACTGTCCGGCTCCCAGCCACGTCACCATAGGCCAGTCACCGAGAGATTCGTCAGCCATCTGTATCGGGTTCGAAGTAACTCCGTTGAAGCGCCATTCATCGACTCCTAACCCCTTCTCATAGTAATCCGAAGGTCTCTGAGTGAACAAAATCTGTTTAACGATTGTCGGCAAATTTTTCACGGGATTCACGGCTTCCTCTGGGAGGCCGATGCCTTCCGGCAAAGCGTCAAGAGCTTCCCCTCCCTTCCTCAGTTTGATGTATCTGGGTTTGACGACCAGTGTTTCGACCCACCGGCCCATTCCGTAGGGAACCGCGACGACATCTTTCGCAATCGATGTCGTGACAACTGCTGGTGCCTCGATTGAGCCGTACGGGCTTTCTATCGTGACGATGTCGCCGGTCTTTATTCCAAGCGAAGACGCGTCGTCTCTGTTTATCAGGACAAAATTTTCCGGAAGTATTGTCTTCAGCCAGTAGTAGTTGCCGCTTCTGTGTTTGGTGTAGAATGGGCCTGACTCGAAGACGAGCATGAATGGATATTGGTTTTCGGGGTAGAGCTCCCGGAGAAACGTCCCCGCGAATGGAACTGCTTTCGATGTCTGTCGGACGGGTGCGTAAGTCGCTGGCTCGAAATAGGCTGGGCCTCCCCAGAACTTCTTACCGGTAACGCTGTTACGTGTTTTCGCAAGTTTTTCATTCCATATCAAAAGCACGCCGGTTCCCGGCAAACTTCTTCTCGAAAACCCTCTGTCGTTAAACGATTCTTCGTATTTCGTAAAGACTCCGCCCCTCGCGAGGCAGTAAGCCGCGGCTTTCCACTCGTCCTCAGGTATGACGTTTTTAAATTTCGCTATCGGGTAGTTTTGCTCCACGAACCTCACATCCTCCTCCGGAATCTCTTTCGGAACAATTCCCCGCTCGATAGCGCTGGCCGCGCCGTTTGCGTACACCCTCAGTATGTAGTCCCAAAAACTATGAACAGGGAACCATTTACCATCGTGTTTCCGGTCTTTAACTCCTGGGATTGCTCTATCACCGAATCCTGCCGCTTTCAAAGCTTTGCCAACGTCGATAAAGAATTCCCAAAAAGACGCGTACCGTGTTTTCCCGTCCGGACTGTCGGTTATCCGCTGGGTCAACGGCATGATGGCCGGCGTTCTCCAAGATTCGGCAACGAACCTGCCCATTCCACCGCCATATAGAAAATGAACCCCGCTGGTTCCTGTTTCAAGGTATGTTGTGTCGGGTATTAGATAGTCTGCGTAGAGGTATGTTTCGTTTATCGTCGTGGTTATACCTATGAAGAGAGGTAGCTTCCTTGTGTCTCGGAGGACTTCGACGAATTTGAGACCGTTGTTGCTGGCGATGACGGGGTTTGCGAAGTAGAGGATGAGGACTTGGATGGGATATGGGTATGCGAGGTCTATGCCGGCGAAAAGCTCGGTGTAGCTCTCTTCGGGTGAAAGGGGATACCACGGCCTTTTCGCTGGATACGCGTTTTCGCCGCGCTTCACCTTCTTGTAGTACATCAGTGTTTTCTCATATTCAACTGCGTGTCGGTCGATTGGCGGGCCCCACCTAAGAGGCTCGCCGAAACCGCTTGCGCTGCAGTTGTAGAGGTAGTTGTTGTAGGCGGTGAGCGATGGTCTGCCGAGAATTCCGCCGATTCTATGGTAGTTGCCGACGAGGATGTCGAGGCAACGGAGAGCCCATACGGTGTATTCTCCGTTGGGATGCATCGCGACTCCTCTGTGAATGTATGTAGATGCTCTGGGGGCGGCCTGTCCGAAATCTCGAGCCATTTGCGCTATCGTGTCAGCGTTTATTCCGCAGATTCTGCCCCATTCTTCAACGGTTTTGCTGAAGGCCGTCTCCTTCAAGATGGTGAAAGATGTTTTGACAAGCACCTCTTCGCCTGTCGCGAGCTTGATTTTTCCGGAGAAGTCGAGCTCCGCCTTGTCAACGGCCTCGTTGACGACAAATTGGTCACCTGCTTTGACGACGGGTTTCCCGTCTTTTCCGATTCCGAGCAAGGTGTCGGTGACATGCGAGCCATACA
>JANXEM010000045.1 GCA_025058435.1 Candidatus Caldarchaeum sp. | reverse complement strand
CGAGAAAAAGGAGGTCGTGGAAGTCAGCGAAATCGTCAAGATCATGATCGAGACCAGCATCAAGTCCTTTGTCGAAAGGAACAAAGCTCTCGCCGAAGAGCTTGAAAAGCTCGACACCGTCGTGGACAGGGCCTACAAAAGTCATCTGCTCAGCTCCATTTCGAACCAAAATTCGAAGAAATGCGACATGGCTTCGATGCTGATGCTCCGTTACCTCGAAAGAATCGCCGACCACGCGACCTACATAGGAGATTCGGTCATCTATATTGTTGAAGGATTTCGTCGGCCGCGTAAATAGCCATGGTTTTAAGGAAAGTCTCGATGAGTCGGGAAGTGGCGGGGCTGTTGCTTGAAGTAGCAAGGAACGTAGACCCCGACGAAATGATAGTTCTTCTTCACGGCAAAGTCAACAACGACTACGCCGTCGTCGAAGAAGTTTCCTTCCCACCCCAGTCAATCTACGGCGACAGCTTTTCGTCCTTCAACCCATATTTACTCCCGATAGACCATTCAATCCTCGGAATCGCCCATTCCCATCCATCCGGAATAGGAAGGCCTTCGCTCGAAGACCTCGACAACTTCATGGGAGTTATGATGGTGATCGTGACGGCACCATACCGGGATGAAAAAGACATACACGTTCTGGATGCGGAAGGCCGCAAAATACAACTCGAAATAATCTAAATCCGAGCGGCTTCACACATTTGCTTCAGCAGTTTTTCCGGGTCTCGGCTCTTCACGTAAGCGCTCGAAAGAAGAACACCTTCAGTCCCGAGGCGAAGAGCCTTGTTCACGTCTTCCGCCGTCGAAACACCCGCTCCGCACAAAACGTGAACATCCCGGTTCAAGGTCTTGACTTTTTCAACTGTGCCCGACACCACCTCCGGTTTTGCGGTCGAAACCGATATCCCGGTTCCAATCAGCTCGGGAGGTTCGACTGCGAGGGCGTCGGGCGATAGGGCGGCGGCTGCTGAAGACGAATGGATGTCGTCCGCGCATACGACGGATACCAGGCCGTTGATACGGAGCCGGGCTACGGCGGCGGCGATGTCTGAAAGACGCAGCCTTTTCTCAGAATGGTTAAGCAGAGACCCGGCGGCTCCTGCTTCCTTCAGAAATTCCGCGACGACGGAGCCCGTATACGCCCCCGGTTCGTAGGGGTCGCAGTGCTGGGCCAGCACGGGAATTTCAACGGCTTCGGATATTTTTGCGATGTTGACGAAACTTGGGCAGACCGCGACCGATACGCCGGTTTCCCGAGAAATTTTTTCCGCAGTCTTCGCCAGTTCAAACTCCCGTTTATTCAGCAACTCACGGTATCCCTTAAAATTCAAAATAATCATGGGGTACGAAATCTTCATGTCTCAAAGAGTTCGGGGGTTGTTTTAACGCTATCGGTATAAGTAGCGGATGTCACATAATAGGTGGGGATGTTGGATATTTTTGTCCCGTACCTCGGGCATCACACCAAAAAAGACCTTGAAGAAATGCTTTCGGCGATGGGCGTCAACGATGTTTTGGAGCTTTACTCCGACGTTCCCAGCCGGTACATCCTTGGAAAAGCTCCCGCCGTTGACGGGCCGCGTTCAGAACAGGAAACCTTCGAAATGATCCGTAAAATCCTCAGCAAAAACGCGAAAAATTTGAAACTGTTCATCGGCGGCGGTGTCTGGCCTCATTACATACCGGCGTCGGTCAAGGAGATAATGGGTCGGAGCGAATTTCTTACGAGCTACACACCGTACCAGCCCGAAGTTTCGCAGGGAATTCTGACGGCGATGTTCGAGTTCCAAAGCCTCGTCGCAGACCTTTACGCGGTCGACGTCGTCAACTCGTCGATGTACGACTGGGCTACGGCGGTGGGAGAAGCTTTCCGAATGGCCCACAGATATAACGGAAAGAAAAAAATCGTCGTCGCCGGACACGCCGGCCCAGACCGGCTAAAGGTGGCCCAAACATATGTCAAACCGCTTGAAATAAACATCGAGAAAATTCCTTTCCGCCACGATGGTACGGTTGACGAAGAAACGCTGAAACAATCCGTCAACACGGAAACAGCCGCCGTCTATGTCGAAAACCCCTGCTACCTCGGCGCACTTGTGTCGAACGCCGAAGCCGTAGGAGAAATAGCACACGACCGAGGCGCTCTCTTCATCGTCGGCGCGGAGCCGACTTCATTAGGCCTTTTGACCCCGCCCGGCGAATACGGAGCCGACATCGTCGTGGGCGAAGGCCAGCCGCTGGGGATGCCGATGAGTTTCGGGGGCCCTTTGCTGGGCATTCTTGGATGTAGTTCGGACAGACGTCTGATACACATGATGCCGGGACGAATCGTCGGAATGACCGAGACAGTAGCCGACAGACGAAGAGCTTTTACGATGGTTCTGCGGGCGAGGGAACAGGACATCAAACGAGAAAAAGCAACATCCAACATCTGCACCAACCAAGCCTTCTGCGCGGTCATCGCAGCCGCCTACCTGTCTCTCCTCGGCAAACACGGCATAAGACAGCTGGCTGAACACATATTCAACAAAACCGCCTACTTCGCCCAGACGCTGGCAAAAACAGGCAAAGCCGTTTCACCCGTCCTCGACGCGCCACACTACATGGAATTTACCTACCGGATGACGGACAAGCCATCATCGAAGATCCTGCAAAAGCTGCTGGAAAAAGGAATTGTAGGAGGATTTTCGGTCGGCCGAGATTTTCCATCTCTCGGTGACGCGGTGCTCACATGTGTGACAGAAGTCCACAGCGTCGAAGACATCGACCTGTATGTGAAAACTGTTGAAGAGGTGGTGTGATGTTTAGGCAGGCAAGGTGGGAGGAGAAACTTGTCTACGAGCTTTCGAGGCCCGGAGTTCGGGGATACAGTCCACCAAGTCTGGGCGGAAAAGTTTCGGAGGCGGGTGCAAAATGGCTTGATAAGGTGCCCAAAAGGCTTGTGCGTCAATCGTTACCGCTTCCCGAAGTGGCGGAGCCCGATGTGGTGCGTCATTTCACGCGGCTGAGCCAGATGAACTACAGCATTTCGACGGGATTCTATCCTTTGGGAAGCTGCACCATGAAACACAACCCGACCATCAACAACCAAATCGCATCACTTGAAGAAGTCACGGGAGCTCATCCACTCCAGCCGCCTGAAACAGTCCAAGGCTGCCTCGAAATTCTCTACAACCTCGAACAGGTATTGAAAGAGTTGACGGGGATGGACGCCTTCTCGTTAGCACCAGCGGCCGGAGCACACGGCGAGCTCGTCGGAGTGCTCATCATCAAAGCGTACCACACTGAAAAAGAAGGCAAACCCCGTAGAAAAATCATCGTCCCCGACTCCGCCCATGGAACAAACCCCGCGAGCGCCGCGATGGCTGGTTTCGAAGTGGTCGTCGTCGGCTCAAACGAAGAAGGATGCGTCGACATCGATGAGCTGGAGAAAATGGTCGACGGCGACGTCGCCGGAATAATGCTCACAAACCCGAACACCCTCGGATTGTTCGAGAAAGACATCGAAGAAATAGTGAAGATGATGCATCAAAACGATTCCCTTCTGTACTACGACGGAGCCAACCTCAACGCCATCGTCGGAATAGTCAGGCCCGGCGACATGGGGTTCGACATCGTCCATCTCAACCTCCACAAGACCTTCTCAACCCCCCACGGAGGCGGAGGCCCGGGAGCGGGCCCTGTTGGAGTGGTGGGAAAGCTGGAAAAATATCTGCCTCCCCCGCGTGTGAGAAAAAACGAAGCCAACATGTTCTTCCTCGACTACGGCGACAGCTCGACCATAGGGCCCGTCAAACTTTTTACGGGCAACTTCGGGGTGTTGGTGAGGGCCTACGCCTACATACTTTCGCTGGGGGGAGAAGGGCTAAGAAGGGCCGCCATGCACGCAGTCGTCTCTTCCAACTATTTGCTCGCCAAAATGCGGAACCACAGAGGTGTTTCCCTTCCCTACGACCCGAAAAGACCGAGAAAACACGAATTCGTGCTGAGTTTAGCCCGTCTCAGGAAGGAAACAGGCCTCGGAGCTCTCGAAGTCGGCAAACGTCTCCTCGACTACGGCTTCCACGCTCCGACAGTATATTTCCCGCTCATCGTCGATGAAGCGTTCATGGTCGAGCCGACGGAGACCGAATCAAAGGAAACGCTGGACAGGTTTTGCGAAGCTTTCGCTCAAATCATCGAAGAATGTTACCGAACCCCCGAAGTCGTGCGTTCAGCACCACATAACACATCGGTCGGAAAAGTGAACGAAGCCAAAGCATCTCATCCGCTCCACTTGACTCCAAGCTGGCGGTCTTACGTGAGGAGAAAACATGTTGAAAGTGCCGCTACTCAGTCTTCATGAAAAAACTGCGGCGGAGCTGGGCGAATTCGCGGGATGGCGGACGGTCATCACTTTTACATCGGTTCGAGAAGAACATTACGCCGTCCGAAATAAGGCCGCCGTATTCGACATCAGCCACATGACCAGAACAAAAATAACTGGCCCCGGAGCAACCGCCCTGCTTCAGAGCCTCCTCACCGTCGACGTAGAAAAACTCAAGCCAAACAGGATGAAATACGGGCTCCTGTTAAACGAGTTAGGCGGAATCATAGACGACGTGACTGTTTTCAAAATGGGGGACGACAGTTTCGTCGTCGTGTCAAACGCCGTGACGCGGGAAAAAGTGTTGAGCTGGATGAAAGCTCATGCTCCGGAGGATGTGTCTGTGGAGGATTTGACTGACTTTTCCGCCTTCTTCGCGGTTCAAGGCCCGGAAGCCTTTGTTCATGTTTCGGATTTGGTCGGAGACGTTTCTGGCTTCAAATGGTTTGAAGGTGGTTTGAGGTCATTCGAAGGTTGTCGGCTTCTGGTTACGAGGAGTGGTTACACGGGTGGCGACGGGTTTGAATTAATGGTGCCGTGTGGGGGGATGGACGTCTTTGAGAAGATTTGGACATGGTTCGTCGAAAGAGGTGTTAGGCCGGCCGGACTTGCTTGCCGGGACGTCTGCAGGATAGAGGCCGGTTTTCCGCTTTACGGACAGGATTTCGATGAATCCAACGACCCCTACGAAGCGGGGTTGAGCTGGGCCGTCAAAACCGAAAAACCATTCTTCATCGGAAAGAAGTCGCTGCCACAGAGAAGCCGTCCCGTTAAAACTATTGCGATGGTGGAGATGGCTGATTCCGGTGTTCCACGGCGGGGATACAAAATCTTCCATGAAAACGAAGAGGTCGGGTTTGTTTCGAGCGGATGTTTTTCGCCCACAGTCGGAAGGGGAATAGCCCTCGCTCACATGCGGCCGGAGTTGGTGACCGACGGCCGTGAAATTCTGCTCGATGTTAGGGGGAGACTTCGAAGGGCCGTTGTGAAGACAAAGCCATGGGTCAGCCTGCCGCGGTCTTGAGAGCCGATAACTGCTTGAGTTCGTTGTCAACGGGGAAGCCGATAAAAACGTCAACTTCGGAACCGGTTATTCCACGAATCCTTTCCGCAACGGTTTGAAGGCCTCCGACCAACACATAAGAATCAAACGGGTTTTGCGCCGCAGAAACCGAATTTCTTCGTGAGACGTACGCCTTTATCCTCGCGTGAACATGCTCGGGAATTGTTTCGCCTATGTAAAACGGGGCGTAAAGGGCTTTCGACACTCCGTTGTCGTAGGTTTTGACCTCAATATATGTGGTAGGTGTCAAAAGCATGACGGGGATGGCCTTGAATCTCTCGGATATTTTCGCCGCAGGTTTGACAACGTGCTCCGTCCCAACCATCAGAAGCCCAAACGGTGACACATTCCTAAAATATTCCGCAGAGCTGTAGAGGCTTCGCGCCGCGTTGTTCCGCGACTCATCGGGCGAAAGATAAACCGGATTCCCTGCGACCAAGCAAACACCACCGAAACCCTTCGATCCAACCACTTCAGACGATTCAGCTAACCGACGGGATGCATCGCCGCGACGGACGGGCACGGTCAGAACCGGCTCCGGATACCCAAGCCCACGGCAAAATTCGACAAGCTCCTCAAACTCACTCACGGCTATGTCGGTTTTTTCTGTTTCGGAATCGATGACAAGATACCGATAGCCAAGACGTGACATCGTTTCCGCGTAAAATCGAAGCTTCGGAAGAGGCTCTCCGTCTAAAAGACTCGGCTTAAACGCCGCACCGAGCTGGAAGACGAACACCTCGCTGGAAGGCGTCCACCTCGCGTCAACCTCAGCACCTCAACCGTTTACCGAATCCGACTGTATATAAGATTATCTCACCCCGTTTCAAACACACTTTTTTAATCCGAGACAACGATACCGCGATGGATGCGTGAAGAAGACCTCATCAAAGCCATACTCGAACGAGATAAGACGGTCGACAGAAAAGCTCTCGAGCAGATCGTCGAAGAAAAGATGAAAACCACTCCCTTCTTGACCAGACGGGGGGCGTTGTTGATAATTCTCGAGGAAAGACGGCTCGCGCAGGATTTCATCTTGGCGAAACATTACGGCGAATACATTAGGTTGGATGGTTTGACGTCAGGTCTGCAGAACGTAAACGTGGCGGGCCGCATCACGGGTCTTATGGTTGAAGAGGGCAGAAAGGGCGGCGCCTACGCCGTCGTGCGGTTGGCTGATGGGTCGGGAGCTGTAGATGTTTTCGCGGACAGGCCTGAACTTTTCAAAGGATTTGCGGCCGGGGATGCCGTCGGGATAAAAAACTGCAGCGTCTCCGCTTCGAGAAAAAGAACGAAATTCGTCGTGAGGACGGGGTCGAAAACGGTTGTCGAAAAGCTTGACGACACCGGTGGTTTACCGGCTTTTGAGGAGCTGTTTATCCAGCCCAGCGAGGCCATATCGAAGGAGACGGACCAAGTTGACGTCACCGCAGTGGTGGTTTACGACACGGGCCTACGGAAAACCGGAGACTTTCAACTAAACAGCGTCATCATCACCAATGGCGAAACCCCTTACCTCCTACATGCATACCGCAAACACGCCGAACAATTCGAGAACAGCAAAGCAAGAAGATTCTACGCGACAAACCTCTACGTACGGGGAGGCGAGCTCTACACGTCATCACACACATGCATCACTTTCCGAGAAAAAGAACCAGACAAAATCGACAGAATAATATCCGGTACTCACGAAAAATTCAACATCAAAATTGTTGGAACAAGCATCGACGGAACACCTGTTGCATTCGGAGACGGAAAAATCTTCAGAACGCCAACCCTAACCAATATTCCGACACAAACCGTCCTAACAACCCAAAACCCCTTCACCTTCACGCGACATGAAATACCGCATCTTTTTTTCGAAAAACATCAGACGGCTGAAATTGAGCCGAGAGATTTGGAGCCGCCGATTTTTGGCGGCGAGCTTGGAAAAGTCGACGGCAGGTTGACTGATTTTATTGTGCAGGCCGAGGTGGTGAGAAAAACTTTGCGTGACTATGTTGAGACAAAGTTTGGAACAAGGGCGTTGGTGCGTTTTTGGATAAGAGTTGGAGATGAGATGTTAAGCGGAGTTGCCTGGGGTGATGCCGCAGAAAGAATCGGCGAAATACCGGAGAAAACCATTTTGCGGCTGGCTTTCCCCATCGTCAAGCGTAACAAGTTCGGCGAAATAGAATTGTCTTTAGATAACCTGACCGCATTTTGCTGAAACAGAATTCAATTTAAATAGAGAACAATCCTCCGTGGTATCGGGTTTACACCATGCTGGTCTTCTGCTTGGTTAAAGGTGTGCCCGCAAAAACGACGCAGGTGGTGACCGTTGCGGGCGTTCTGAGGAGGGAGGAGATGGAGCTTGTCCTCAACCCACACGACGTTAAGGCGGTTGAAGCGGCTTACTACGTCAAGAAGATGGTCGGCGGCAAGATAGTCGGAATCAGCATGGGCCCCGAACCGAAGATAGTCCCCATAATGAATGATTTGACGGAAGCAAAGGAAGAAAGCCGCCTCGTCCCACGAATCTCTTTCGAAGGATTTGACGAAAGAATCATCCTCAGCGACAGAAGAATGGCGGGAGCCGACACGTGGGCAACGGCCTACACTCTCGCATGCGGTATCAACCGTGTCCTGAAAAACCATTTCGAAGCAGCAGACAAACTCATACAGGCCGTAGAGAACGAGTCGGTGGAAAAAGTCGTTGCGGTCGCAGAAGAACTATACGAAAAAAACCTCATACCACATTACATATACTCCAAGCTAAAGACGGTCACACATCATCTTGTCGGCAGGTTTCAACGTGGGGAAATAAGCGCGGGAGAATTATTAACCGAACTTCATAACTACAGAAGGGGATTGTCCAAATTCATCATCCTGACCGGCATGAAGACGAGCGACGGCGAGACAGGTAACGTGGGCCCGCAGACGGCCGAGGCCCTCAGCGACATGGTCGGAAAACTGATTCCGAGCATAGCTTTCACAAGAGATTTTGAAATTTTGCCAGACCTCGACTACGTAATCGCTGAAAGGAAAATAGGAAACATTTTCCAAAAGATGAAAGTCTCGATTCCCTGTCTGCTTACTATCGACGCCCATTACGAACCACGGGTTCCGACGGCGGGCAACCAGAGGAAGGTCAGGGACAACTGTTATCCGAAAAAAGTTCCCACGACTTTTATATGGAACGCCGACTACATCGAAGCCGACCCGTCGAAAATCGGGTTCATGGGCTCTCCAACGATAGTTGGCCCCGGTTACGAAATCGGAAAGCCTCCGACGCAGAAGTTTGTCGGCGAAACCCTCGTGTTCAAGAAAGACCACGACAAAATCAGCTGGAACGACAAATCCTACGGGCCCTTCAAAAAAGGCGACCCCGTGAACAACCTACCTCAGGAGCTGGTGAACGAGCTGGTTGCGAAGCAGGTTGTGGGAGTCTTCACGATTGAAGACCTTTTGGAGGAGGTTTTCGGAGGGCTGAAAGTTGTCGCTGGAGCAGTATAGGGATGTTTGGGCCTACTGTGTGGCCGAAAAAGGTAAGCTCACGAGACCCAGCCTCGAGATACTGGCGGCGGCCCGCAAGGTAGCAGACCAGTTAGGCCAGAAAGTCGGCGCCGTCTTGGTCGGGTATGGTCTTGACCAAGTGGTCGACGAAGCTATTGCACGTGGTGCTGACTTGGTGGTGTACGCGGACGAACCTTGGCTTTCGAGCTATCTCTGCCTTCCCTACACACGGGTGGTCTGCGAGATGGCTGAAAAACTCAAACCCTACGCCTTCATTTTCGTCGCCGACGAGCTGGGCAGAGACCTATCGCCACGAGTCGCCTACAGGCTAAACACAGGCCTCGCCACCGACAACATCAGCCTCGCGGTAGAAGACTACTTCTTCGGGCCGTTAAACACAACCTTCAAAAACATCATCGCCCAGATAAGGCCCGACTTCGCGACACGCGTAGCGAAGATCTACACCCCAAGGCACAGGCCTCAGATAGCCAGCATAAGGCCTGGAAACTACGACCCTCTTCCCGAAGATTGGAGCAGGAAAGGTGAAAAGATAAGATTTAGGCCTCAGCCGAACCCCGAAGACTTTTCCGTCCAAATCATCGAAGAAAAGGAGGTGCAGAAAAGTTCAATCGACCTAGAAGGTGCGGCCGTGATTGTGACCATAGGGTTGGGCATATTGAAAGACGGCGCCGGCAACCCAAAAAACCCGAAGGAAGGCTACGAGGTCGCGAAGAAGCTGGTCGACTTGTTGAAGGAAAAATACGGTGTTAAATCAGAGCTCGGCGCCACGAGGGCTTTGATTCACGCTGAGCTGAAGGAGCTCGAAGGCCTTATAACTTCCGAAAGACAGGTGGGACAGACGGGTAAAACAGTTTCTCCAGAAGTATACGTAGCGCTCGGCGTCAGCGGCTCCGTCCAACATCGAGTCGGCATGATAAAGTCCAAAAAGATTATCGCGATAAACACCGACCCGAAAGCACCGATATTTGAAATCGCCCACTATGGAATCAGAGGAGACCTTTACCAGCTTGTTCCAGAGATTGTCGGCTTGCTTGGGGGCGGTGCCGGTGGCGGATAAGTTCGACGTCATAGTGGTTGGAGCTGGGCTGGCGGGGTCTGCGGCGGCCATTCAGCTGGCGCGAAGCGGATACGATGTTTTGATTCTCGAGAAAGCACAGCTACCGGGCCATCGCAACGTTTCGGGCGGAGTGATTTTCGGCGCCTTTCCCGGCGGGCTGGGTTTGGTCGACCTTCTGCCCGAATTTGAATCCGCGGCCCCGGTGGAGCGGAAGATTACGGGCCACGAGTTGTATCTTCTCGACGCGCCGAGAAAAACCAACGGCGAAATGTCTTTCCGTTATCTGAAGGTCGACAAATCATCCTTCCTTACCAAGCTGGGCCTGACGAGGCTTGACGAATCCACAGGCCATGATTACACGGTTTTGCGGGTCAAATTCGACAAATGGATGGCCTCCGTGGCGGCTGAAGAAGGCGCTATGATTTTGACTCGAAAGACCGTCGAAGATTTGGTTTGGAAGGACAACAGGGTCGTCGGTGTGAAAACTCCCGATGAAGAAATTTACGCTGATTTGGTTATCGACTGCGGCGGCGTTACATCGCTTCTTCCCGAAAAAGCTGGAATCCGCGGAAAGCTGACACCTGAAAAAGTTTACCACGGAATCAAACACGTCTACAAAGTCCCCAACAGCAGAATCGACGAATTTTTCGCCACCGACGGCGGCCACAAATCGGTTTATCTCATCGGGCCGTTCATGCACGGCATAATCGGCGGCGGGTTCGTCTACCCAAACAAGGAAACCGTTTCCGTCGGAATAGTCGTCGACATGGCGTCCTCGGTGCGCGAGCTCACGAACAATTTAGGGTCTGTCGGCAAACCCATCGACCTTCTCGAAGAAATGGAAAACCATCCATTTCTCGGCCCACTGCTGGAAAACGCAACGCTTCTGGAATATTCGGCGCACAACATCCCGCGGGGATACAAAGTTCTGCCGGAAAAACCCTACGCTCCCGGTTTTCTCATGGCAGGAGATGCTCTCGGCGTGTTCTACAAAATCGGAGCTTTGATCGATGGAATGAGGCCCGCAATCGCCTCGGGAATTTTGGCGGCCAAAGTTTACGCCGAAGCAAAAGCGAGAAACGATTTCAGCGACAGCTCGCTATCCGTCTATAGAAAATATCTTGAGCCGCTCTACGAACGTGTTAGGAAATCAAGGACCAACAGCTTCCTCATCGAAAGAAAAATCTTTTACACCAAGGTGCCTTCGGTCGCCTTTTCTCTGGGTCTGGGAAAATCCGAGGCCTCCAAGAACGTCCGCAACGCCGGCGATGACCGCGAAGCGTTGCAACGCATCCAAATACTCGTTGGAAAACTTGACTATCATGAAGACAAGCACAGGTCGCACATCGTCGTCGACGAAAACAAAGCATCCACGGACTTGGTCAAGGCATGGGTTCCGATGTGCCCTGTAAACTGCTACACGTTGGTTACTGATAAGGGGGTCTTCGGCTCGTTCCGCGACCTTTTCAAACTCAATTACGAAAGCTTGAGGAGGCAGGGGCTCGGCGACGACGCGGCGGCGAAAAAGGCCGTCGAATTAACTCAGGACGACGTTAGGAAAGGTTTGCTGAAGTTTGACCACGTGGCGTGCGTGGCTTGCGGCACATGCGGAGTCATAGGACCGCCGGAGATGGTTCGTTTCGGACACGAATGGTCTGGCCACGGAGTCAAGTTCCGCTACGGGTAATATTTCTCCAATATTATTTATGACTAATAATTTTTAAATAAAACCACCCCATAACACCGTTATGACCTACGCAGACCCAAACGTGTTAACAGACGTGGAATGGCTCAGAAACAACATCAACAAACCCGGCGTCGCCGTCATCGAAGTCGACTACGACCCCAAACTCGCGTACGAGCAGGGCCACATCCCGGGAGCCGTTCTCGTCGACTGGCGGAAAGACATGAACAAGCAGTCGGTGAGGGACATCATCGGCCCCGACGAATTTGAAAAACTCATGTCCCGTCTCGGAGTATCGAACGACACCCACGTAATTCTCTACGGAGACTACAACAACTGGTTCGCCACATTCGCCTTCTGGGTTTTTGAAATATATGGTCATCGCAAAGTTCAGGTTCTCAACGGAGGCCGTAAAAAATGGATAGACTCTGGCGGAGAACTGACGCGTGAAATCCCGACACCCAAACCCGCAACCTACCGTGTGGAAAAGGTCAACATCGAGAACAGGATTTTCCTCGATGAATTGTTGAGGGCCAAGCTCGGCGAACCCAACCTCGTTCTCGTCGACGTTCGTTCACCAGCGGAATTTTCAGGCGAAATCACCGCTCCCCCCGAATACCCGACGGAACACGCCCAGAGAGGAGGCCACATCCCCGGCGCCATTAACATCCCATGGGGTCAAGCCATACGAGAAGATGGAACATTCAAAACAGCTGAAGAACTGCGGCAGCTTTACGGCGGCAAAGGCGTGACGCCGGACAAAGACGTGGTCACCTACTGCAGAATCGGCGAAAGAGCAAGCGTAACATGGTTTGTCCTGAAACATCTCCTCGGGTACCCAAACGTCAAAGTCTACGACGGCAGCTGGACTGAATGGGGGAATCTCGTCCGCTTCCCGATAGAGCGACAGCGATGAAAACAGAGGACGGATGCCACTACCCCGATGATCGGCTCTATGTCGTCGAACACGACCTATGGCTGAAACCAATAAATTCAACTTCTCTGCGATTGGGCGTAGTTCATCCCTTCCTTTTTTTTGTGGGCAAACCACGGAAAGTAAACGTTCGAAATGTTGGCTCGGCGGTCAAGCGAAATACGGCGCTCGCCACCCTGTCAACGGTGAAAACAGAGGCCGCGTTGGTCTCACCTTTTGATTTTATTGTCCGGAACGTGAACGAAAAGGCGGTCGCCAATCCGGCGCGAATCGCGGAAGACCCTTACGGAGAGGGTTGGCTGGCGGAAGTGGCTGTGATGGGGGAGTTTTCAGGTCTGTCTGATGCGGCTGAGGCCGCTGAAAAATACCGACGCAGAAATACCGAACGCGGCGTACTGTGTCTCAAAACCGTGCCAGATTATCAAATAACCATATTCGGAGAAACCTGCGAAGGAATTCTGACACAGATGGGAGACTACATGAAAGCTCACCTGTCCGTGGGAGAAACCATTCACGTGGTTACGTCGGACCCGGCCACGGAAGTTGACATGATGAGCTGGTCTGAGAAAACTGGACATCATCTGGTTGACGTAAAACGTATGGGAAAAGTTTTGCACGTAGTATTCCGGAAAAGCATTTAAGCCCTCCACCATTCAAACATCAGATAAACCACTTTGTCTTCGGTTGGAACTGATACGGTGAAATGTTTTTTGACGGATGTGGCCAGCCTACCCGACCTGATTATCTCCAAAGCCGACAGCTCTTCATCCTTGTCCTTAATTTGTATAATGAAGGGGGCGTGGTCGACTCCGGGGCCGTGGCGGTAAGCGGCGAAGTCGCTTCCAAATTTTATTCCGGGAAGGACTACGAACCCTCTTTCCCTGAGGTCTGCGTAGACACCGTATTTCCGACCGAAGTTAGCGTCGATGGATATGGCGTATGATTCGAATTCCTCGGCTGTGAGCTGTTTTCCTTCGCGGAGTATCTTGAGTTTGCCTTTTTTTGCGAGGTACAGAGCTTCGACGAGGTCGAGGACGAGTGGCGTGTCGAAGTTGATGTCTCGTGGTTTGGGGATACCCAGTGGTTTTCCGTAGAAACCTTCCCTGTAGAGTTTGCGGGACTGCTCCAAATCCCAGACGATTACGCTGTCGCTCAGAAGTTCGCCGACGGCCATCAAAGCATCAGCTACAAAATCACGAAGGAAAGGACTCTCAGGTTTTCGACCGCTTCTTCGGCTTTGTCAGCGATGTCCTCCAGCATCGAGACAATTTCTCTGATGAGCAGAAGCTGTCCCACCTTCATGTCCGCCATCAGTATCGTCAAATCGATGTTGCGGTAGAGGTCGTCGACCTTCCTTTCATGTTCCTCGGTTTCCTTGACCTTTTGGTAGAACGTTTCGCTGTTCAAGGTAACTGCGAGAAGCGCTTCCCGGAGCTTGGTTACTGTCTGGAGAACGAGGTCTCCCAACTTCAAGACCTCCGAGAGCACGTCCTTGTCGATTTTCATTTTTGATTTGTAGAGGCTTAAAATTCGGAAGGCCACGCCCTCTGAAATGTCTGCGACCTTGTCGATGCAGTTGACCAGTCTGATAAAATCTTCTCTGTTGGTGAGTATCGCGCCTATGTCTGAAACCTCCTTTTCAACCAGTCTTCTCCAATTTTTCGCCGCCTCGTCAGCCTTAAGGATATCTAAATAGGCTTCTTCGACTTTCTTGAAATCGGTATCTTTCGATATCATCTCCAGCATTAAGGTGGTCTTCCTCAAAATCTCGAGGATGCTTCTCATCTGGTCTTGTGTTAGCGATAATAACCTTGAACGATAGTCTTCAACCCTTTCACGGGCGGCGTACAAGCTAACGCACCTATCCTATAGCTGGGGTGTGGGTTTTTAAGTATATCGCGGCCATCCTTATAACAGATTACCTTTTCGGATGGTCATGAAACTTGCTGGAGCGGTTCTGGCATCTGGTTTTTCTCATAGATTTAAGAGCGACAAGCTGAACGTGCTTCTACGCGGCAAGCCCCTTCTCAGCTGGTCCGCTGAGGCCTTGAATTTTTTTGAATTTCGGGCGGTTGTTTTAAGGCCTGAACAGTTAAGGAATGTGATTTTGCCGGTCGATGCTTCGGTGTTGGTTAACAAGCGGGCTCATCGCGGGATGAGTGAGGCGTTGAAGCTGGCCGTGAGTTGGACGCCTTGGGAGGCGGATGGGTTGGCGGTGATGCTTGCGGACATGCCTTTCGTAAAACAGGTTGTGAAATTGCTTGTCGAAGTATTCCGTGAAAAACGGTATTCGGTGGTTGCTGCAGGTTTGGGTGGAAGGCCTGTAAATCCAGCCGTTTTTTCACGGAGCGTTTTTCACGAGTTGCTGAAGATTGAAGGGGATGTGGGCGCGCGGGATGTGTTTTCCCGCGTTGATGTATACGTGGTCGATTTTCCGGAAGGCCTTCTTCTGGACGTGGACACGGCTGACGATTTGGAGAAGGCGGAGGAAATTGCGGAGTCAAGCGGTCTCTAAAATTTCGACCGAGTCGATTTTTCCATCTCCGTCGAGGTCGAGGCCTTCGACAACGGCGGCCCACTTTTTCTGGCCGTCGTAGTTGGCTAACAGCATGCTCCAAAACCGAGTTAACGCTATGACGGATGCTTTTGTTCCTGCGGCGCGGAGGCCTGCGAGAACCAGCACAGTTTTGCCTGAGTTGAATGGGTTGGGCGTTTTTGCAATCAGTCCAGCGAATTCGCTCGTGTAAACCTGCTTCGTCGCCACAAGCCCCGCCCAGTAGTTGTTCTCCATGAACCTGATGGGCAGTTCTTTGTTCACCATCGACGTTATTATGTTGGTCCCCGGCCCACCCAGAAGCAGCAGGTTTTCAAGGTAAAGTTTTTCGGATTTCACATCGACGTCGAGCCTGACGGCGAAATCATCGATGTCTCGGACAAATTTGCCGATGAAAAGGCCTATCTGGAAGCCGTAGTGGCCGTCTGTTGCGACGGCTCTGAAAGGCCCGTGTGGATGTGGTGAGCCGACGACGACCAGCCCGTCGAGTTTTCCGTCTTCGACGAAAGGACGGAGAAATTTCGATAGTTTTTCGGGCATGTTTACTGGTCGGACGGCTTTCCGCCAAGCACGGTTTGAGAAGACCGACGCAACACCGCCGGCTGCTGCGCGGTAAAGTTTGGCGCGGCCGCCGCGTAACTCGATTTGACCCACTTCCTTCAAAAGACCTGCTTGAACCATCCTGTTGACGTGGATGCTGGCGAGCTGTTTGCTGATTCCCAGCTTCGCCGCCGCCCTTGAAACATAATTCGGGTTCTCAAAAGCTTTCATCAAGCTGAAAGCGGCGGCCGATGAGAAAATCTTCATAATCGAAGAGGTGACCAACATAACGTCCGACTCCTTTTCGCCGACAACGAGTTTGGCTTTCTTCATGTGGTAAATTTTTTCTTGACCGGTCTATTTACGTTTGATACGTCTTTATAAGGCGGCTTCCAAGCTTCGGGCCATGTGCGGGATAGCTGGATACGTTGGGGGAGCGGAGGCGGCGCCTATCCTCGTCAGGTCGTTGCAAAGGCTTGAATACCGTGGATACGATTCGGCGGGTGTTGCAACAATACACAATCAGCAGTTGTTTGTTTGCAAGGACGCGGGGAAAATCGACGAAATCAACCGAAGCCTCGGTTTTGAACGGTTGCCGGGCTTGGTCGGGGTGGCTCATACGCGGTGGGCCACTCACGGCGCGCCTTCGAAGGTCAACGCCCATCCTCATCTTGACTGCACGGGCCGCATCGCGGTCGTCCACAACGGTGTGATAGAGAATTTCCTACTACTTCGTAAGGAGTTGACAGACCAGAATCACAACATCGTTTCAAAAACGGACACCGAGGTGGTTCCGCACCTGATAGAGGAACAGGTCAAAAGGGGGCTGAGCTTTGAGGAGGCCTTTACGCAGGCGGTGAAAAGGTTGGAAGGTAGCTATGCTTTGGCCGCTCTCTTCCTCGAACAACCGGACACAATTTTGGTGGCGCGGAAGGAGGCCCCGTTAATCATCGGTGTTGGAAAAGGCTTCAACATGGTTGCATCCGACATCACCGCCCTTCTCGACATGACCCGTGACATGGTTTTCCTCCACGACGGCGACGCAGCTGTCGTCAAGGCCGATGGTTACAGAATTTTTAGGCTGTCGGACGGTACTCAGGTGGACCGGCCGGTTAGAAGGGTGGAGCTCACGATAGAGATGGCGGAAAAGCAGGGGCATCCTCATTTTATGCTGAAGGAAATTTTTGAGCAGCCCGTTGCTTTGCGTGATTCGCTGCGGGTTCAGCGGGAATACGTGGATTTGCTGGCGGAGCTTCTCGACAAAGGCCGTGTGATTTTCCTCCTCGGCGCAGGGACTTCGCACAACGCATGCGTCGCGGGCTCCTATCTCTTTTCAGCCCTCGCCAGGCTTCCGTCGTATCCAGTCATAGCGTCGGAATTTGTCGCGAACTACGGCGGGGCCGTGGGCTCCGACACCGTGATATTGGCGGTGAGCCAGTCGGGCGAAACGGCGGATGTTTTAAATGCTCTGGAGTTCGCGAGGATGAGGGCCTGCACCATTCTGGGGCTTACCAACACGGTCGGCTCGACTTTGACGCGGGTTTCGAGAGCCTACGTTCTTCAGAACTCCGGCCCGGAAATAGGCGTGGCCGCCACTAAGACTTTTACTTCGCAGGTTTTGGTCCTCGCCCAAATCGCTTTGAGGCTGGCGAGGCTGAGGGGTAAGATCGCTCAGTTTGAGATGGATGAATTCGGACAAGAGCTGTCGAAGATTCCGAACGAAGTTGAAAAGATTTTGACGACGGCGTCGGTCAAGATGAGGGCGTTGGCCGAAATTCTCGCGGAAAAACCGTTCATCTTTATGCTTGGAAGAGGTGTTTCAACGAGCACCGCCTACGAAGGCCGTCTGAAGGTCATGGAGCTTTCCTACATACCGTGTGTTGCATATCCTTCGGGCGAAAGCAAGCACGGACCCATCAGCGTCATCGAATCAGGGGTTCCTGTCATCTTCGTCGTTCCCCCAGACGAATTCAGGAAACTGAACATCGGAAGCATCATGGAAATGAAGGCACGGGGAGCCTACATCATAGTTTTCGGCGACGAAAAAGACGAAGAGCTCAGAAGCATCGCGGACTTTTACTATGGCCTTCCCAGAACTCATCCCCTGCTAACGCCCATAACCTATTCGATACCTTTCCAGCTTCTCGCCTACCACCTATCGGTGCTCAAAGGATACGACCCCGACAAGCCGAGAAATTTGGCCAAATCCGTCACGGTCCCATGAAAAAATATTATATCCATGCATTTCCAGTAACGAACGCGTGGGGCACTGGGTTTTCGTCGTAAAGGACCACTACATCGGAAAAAGGATGATTCCCGCCAACGAAGTGGCGGCCGACAGGGTTTTCAGAAAATTCTGGCTGATTAGCAAAAGGATGGCCGCGATGAAAAGTCTGAAAGAAGGCGGGCACGCGCTGCTGTATTCGACGGGGATGGAGGGCCGGTTTTTCGTCGGCGAAGGACGGTTTTCACAGCCTCCGTTACCGGTTACGGATGAGATGCGGTTTTACATCGTTGGATACCCGTCCGAAAAACTCACCCACTACATCAAATTCGACGAAGCATCCCTCTGGACGAAACCGGTAAACGTCGACACAATCGTCGACCAGTTGACCTTCATCAAAAACAAGTCTAAATGGTTCAGCTATTTCCGGGGCAGCGTCCGGAAAATTCCCGACGAAGATTTCCTAACCGTCAAAAATCTCGCCGTTGGTCAATCGTAGACGCTTTTTATTCCGAGGTTAAGGGCCAATTGTCTGTCAACGGCTGCTACGTCTTCTAAACCAAGGTCTTTGACCCGGTATTTTCCCACAGCCGACGTGAGAAGCTGGATTTCTGCCTTTAATGCTTCAAAATATTTCTCCACTCCAGCTCCGCCGTTTGCATGGGCCGCGACGACCACCGGCCTTCCGACACCCGCGAAAGCCCCGAAACAAAGCACCTTGACGGTGTCGCCGCCGTCGACTATCCTGCCCGAACATATGAAGTCCATGCCGACCCTTTGCCTTAGACGGGATATTTTCCCGAGGACCGCGAGCAGCGGCAGCCCGAGGTCTTTCAACGCCGTGACCGGGCTGAGGCCTGTGCCGCCTTCTTTCCCGTCCACCCAGAAGGCGTCCACCTTCTCTTCATCGCACAGTATGGCTACGTCCGCCAAATCCCTGTAGGGCCCGAATTTTATCCAGATTTTCGCCCGTGGGTAGTTGTTGTGCAGAAGCCGAATCATGCTCCGTAAGATTTCCGGGGTGTAGGTGCCGGGGGCCGAATGCCTTTCATACATCTGTTTGTTCGTGGTTTTCGGGTCTGCGTCGAAAGAATATTTTTCACTCAGCCGGAGAGCCGTTTCTCTTTCGACGAATGTTTCTCCTCCGAGCCCCGGCTTCGCACCCTGCCCAAGCTTCACCTCAAACCCTACCTTCCCTTCGTAGATGTAGGGGGTTATGTCGGGGTCTGAATAAATTCTGTTCCACAGCTCGTCATAAGCGTCTTCGACGCTTTGCTGGATGAAAACTCCGCCAAATCCGTCTCGCAGGTTGTCGAGGTAGGCCATGATTCTTTCTTTGAAGCAGGGCTGGCTTGGCTTGACCCTTTTGCTGTAGCCCCATACCGTCGCGACGTTTTCCCCAATCCCTATGGGAATTCCGATTTTCGCAGAGGCCTTCGAGACTTCCAGCGATATTTTGTTGTAAACGGGTGTCGAACCCATGGAAGCGACTGCGACGGGAAGCGATGAACTGAACCCTCCGACTGTGCAGGTTGTTTCCACGTCGGTGAATAGAGGCTCCCTCATCAGGTCCTCCATTTTCTTGAGTCGGAGAGGTGTGTAGAGCGGCGGCACTATCAGAATTTTTTCGAGCGTGTCGTACCGTGGGGGTGCGTCGAAGTAGATGGGAGCCCCTAAAATCGCTTTGCCGAATTCATCCAGCTCCGACAGGGGGAAGATGGCCTGTCTTCCTTTCGTCGCCTTTGATACAAGTTCTTCGACGGGATATTGCTGGACGAATTTCGTAAAAGACCGCGCGGCCGACGGGTTTCTGAACAGTCTCACCAAAAGGCTGATTATCGACAACGTTTTCAACTTCTATTTCACGGAGAATATACGCCAGCCACTTTCGGATAAGGACGTGCCTCCCACACAGCTTTCAAACCGCACAAATATCTCGTCAGCCTTTCGACGCCGATTCCAAACCCAGAAGTCGGCCGAATACCTTCTCGAAGCATGTCCAGATACCATCCGTATTTGGCGGGGTTTTCCCCGCTTTCGCGGAGCCGGGCCAAAACTTTGCTGTATTCGTATTCTCTTTCCGCGCCCGAAGCCGCTTCACCATATCCTTCGGGATACATCAGGTCAAAGTCTTTGAGAATGCCGGGCCGCGCCGGGTCTTCTTTATCGTAAAACCCTCGAGCCCCCCGAGGATAGTCGATGATGAAGAATGGTTCGTCGATGATTTTCGAAAGCTTCTCCTCCTGCGGCCACGGTATTTCCGCGTGGGGGTTGACTGGTTCTCCGTGTGCCTTTAGGATTTCCACCGCTTCTGCATGCGTTAATTTCCTGAAGGGCGTCCGGAACCTTGGAAGCTGTCTTCCCAGCATGGCCAGCTCGTTTTTCATCTTTTCTGCCACATGGTTTACGGTGTGCGAAAGAAGCTGTTCGGCGGTCTTCATCGCCGCCTTGTAGTCGACGTCGGCTTCCTCGATGTCGATTTGGACGAATTCGACAAGATGTCTGCCGGTGTTCGCAGATTCGATGGGCTCGAGCCTGATGTTGGGCGAAAAGAAGTAGATTTTGTCCATGGCGGTGGCGAGCATCTGTTTGTAGAGTATGGCGCTGCTCATCACTTTGTATTCTTTTCCGTAATAGTCGATCGTCGCCTGTTTCGCCCCTCTTATCCCCGGGTCTGTCACGGGCCCGATGATGGGCGGCAGTAGCTCGAGGAAGCCGTTTGAATCGAGCCAGCTGCGGACGGCTCTACTTGCTTCTGCCTGCACCGAAAGGACGAGACGCATCTTTGGCGCTCTGATGGTTTTGTAGTATTTCTCGAGCTCTTCGACGGGTGGCTTGAGCATGGAAACAGACTGTTTTTGAAAGTATTTAGCGTTTTATCAGCGAACGGAGACAGCTTGGGATAGTTTGACAAAGACCCTTTGTTTGCAACGTCATTTTGACATTCTTTTAGCCGTCATTATGCCATGAATCTCTTCTTTGAGGGATTTCGCCATCTTGATGATTTCTTCGGCGTTAGGGGTTGGCTCGGATGTCTCGGTGTTTGCGGCTGGTTGCGGTTGCTCGGATGCGGGCGGTCTTTCCTGGCTTTTTTGAACCTGTGTTTCCAGAAGCGTCAGGATTTTGTCCAGTTTTTCCAGACGTTTCGCATAATCTTCGGGTGGTTGGTCGATGTTGGCCGTGTTGGCTTCTTTCAGCGTTGGCGGTGGTTTAAGGCGTCTAACGGGTCTTTCGGCGGGTGGTTGATGAAGAGCGGGAACCGGTTCGGGGACGTATAGTTTTCTGGAACCGAGGACAAGAAGAAGGATGTGGAGGGCTGTGACGCATGCAAGGAGGAGGATGAAGAATAATGTGGTTGTTTCGTTGGGCGGGGGAATCAAAGCCGTCTTCGCCACTGTCTCTTCACCCCGGCGTGATACCTCGGATGTTTTCGCTGAGGCCGATGAAGCTTGAAAGCAGTTGTTCGCTTGCCGCGGTCATGACCATATAGCAGACGCCGCTGACCGACAGAATTATCCCCATGAAGTAAGATAGCGTGAAAGGTGAATCACCGTCCGCGAGGTAGATGTTGACAGCCGTTATCAGGGACGTGACGATGATTATCGTGTAGAAGTAGGTGACCACGGTCGCGGTGTCGACTGGTTTGATCAGCATCAGGTAGTTTTCGAGGAGTTCGGATATTTTTGAAAGGATTGTGAGGAGTGTTGTTAGGAGGGCGAATATTGCGGCGAGTGTCGCATGAAGCGGTATGGATAGTGTTTTGAGGCTTGAAGTTATCTGTTCGCGTCGTTTGTCGTTCATGATGTTCGCGGATACGTAGTCGCTGAGGGTGTTGCAGGCGTGGGTCGGCCTCGCTCCCGATTCAAGTAGCTCTGCGAGGACGCCTAAGGCGTTTTCCCCGATTCTGCCGTAGGTTTCGACCCCGAATGTTTTCACGGCCAACGTCTGTGATACACCGAGTTTGAGCCTTGCCTCGAGCTTTTTGAGAATTTGGTTGAGGGGGCCGAAGTCGCTCAAGGTCAGCATGTGGACAGCCGATTTGATCGAGCCCGTTGCCGATAGATAGTCTCCGAAGCTTTTTAGGAAAATAGGAAGCATGTTTTCGGTTTTGTTGATTTTTTTGTGCCACCGTCTCCCCAGATATCCGTGAACACATAACGGGACGCCGGCGAGGGCCATGGCGGTCGACGCGTAGGCCACATTCATTCCACCGGTAAAGGTTGCTACGGATGGCGCGGCCGCTGCGAGGGCTATGGACGCTGCGAAAGCCGCCGGAGAGACGCGAAGTAGTGTCTGTAGTGTTTTGGGTTTGATGGGGTTTCTGCTGAAAAGGGGCCTGCGGAGGTTGTTGGTCAGGAAGAGGAGCGTGGTTGAGCCGAGCGTTGTCGCCACGGATATCAGCGCGATTTCGAGGAAAGAGCCGCTTGTTCCGCCGAGGATGGTGGAAACCAGTAGAAAAGATACAGTCAGGAGGGAGACGACGCTTATCAGCGTTGTGTAGGCTTCGACGAGTCTCCTGAGTTTTTCAAGGCCTTTTTCGAATTCGTTTTCCTGCTCGGATTTGTGTTTGCTGTACTCGATTCGGGCGAAGTCTTCGAGTGAAACACCTGCTTTGAAGGAATGCTGTATCCTCGTGACCAATCCTCTGAGCTTGGGTTTTTTCATCTCCGTCTGGATGAACTCGAGGACTTCGGAAACTCCGTAGTTCCATCTGTCGACCAGCGCCGTTGCTTTGGCGAAGATTTCAGCAAAGCTTCGTGGAAGCATCTCCGACTTGGATAATGTTTTGAGTATCTGCCTCACTGAAAGCTTCGACATGCCGAGAACCGTTATGAAAAGCATCAACAGGTCGACGTTTTCCTGCGAATCGAATTCGGTTCGTAACGGGTTTTTCACGTTCTATTCACCAAGGCTATGTTTTCGAGGACTTTTTCGACCCCGACGTCGTAGCATTTTTTCACGGTTTTCCACACCGTTTCGAAGTCGGTTGTTCCCCGTTTGACGAGCAGGTCGAGAAGCCGCGCCCTATCCTCAAGCTCTCTGTATATTTTCCTCGTTTCCCGCGGTGAAAGGCCGAGAAGAGTTCTTATCTTGTTTTCGAGTAGGTAGCTGTTGCCTTCGCCGCGGAATTCCTGGACATCAGACGACGAATCCCAGCTGAAAAGTTCGATGTAGTCAAACCTTTCTGTCGTGGGGTCGTATCCAACCATTTCGTTTATGCTGAGAAGACGTCTTTCAACCCTACCCGTTGTGGGTAGTCTAACGGCGCTTTGGATGAGGACGCAGTTGAGGATGTCGACATAGGTTTTGGGGATGTTTATCGGCTCTCCGGTTAGACGCTGGATGAGTTTTTCAACGCTTCCCGCGTGGAACGTGGCGAGAACGGGATGACCCGTCTGCATGGCCTGGAAAGCAACAGACGCCTCCGCCCCCCTAATCTCTCCGACGATGATGTAGTTGGGACGCTGGCGGAGAGCTGCTTTGAGCAGGTCGAAAAGGCTGACGTCTCCTTCACCTTGCTCCCCATGACGAGTTACTTCGCGGACCCAGTTTTCGTGAGGCACGATTATTTCAGGTGTGTCTTCGATGCTAACTATTTTCGCGGACGGGTTTATGAAGACGCTCGCAGCCCTCAACGCCGTTGTTTTCCCGGAAGCTGTTTCGCCGCAGAACCAGACGCTCATCCCATGCTCCATCATCATCCAGAGGTAGGCTGCTTCAAGGCTGCTCATCGTCCCCCAGCTGATGAGGTCGGCTATGCTCACCGGCTTTTCAGAGAATTTCCTGATGGTGAAGTTGCTGCCGCGCCGGCTTACGTCGCTTCCGTAGACGATGTTGATTCGGGAGCCGTCGGGAAGGCTTGCGTCGACGATGGGCTTCCGGTAGTTGACCGGCCTTCCTATTCTTTCCGACAGCTTGGCGATGAAGTTGTCCAAAGTTTCGCGGTCTGAGAAGGATATGCTTGTTTCACAGCTTCCGAAAATTTTGTGCTCGACGAACACGGGGCCGGCGCCGTTGCATGACACGTCTTCGATGTATGGGTCGCGGATGAAGGGCTCGAGAATTCCGAGGTAGACTTTGTCGAGGATGACGCTGTCCCGTATTATTTCGGCGGTGGTTGAATTTGCGTATATCTTGACGACGACTCCTTTCCTGACGAGCGGTCTATGGTCGAAATCTTCCAAACTTTCGTCTACTTCGATGAATTGGTCGAGTAGGTCGTTCAGCAGCCTTTCGTGTTCTTCACGTGTTTCGAAGAACATATCGGGTTCGACGAGGTTCGCCAGCCCCTTCTCCACGAGTTGGGTTATTTCCGGTGGCGCTACGGTGAACGGGCTGATGATGTTGTAGAGGGATCTTTCGCTCGGCCTTGAAACGACGTGGACGAAGATGGGGTCTCCAACGGGGTATACGACGCTGAACTGCCTGAGTTTCCGCATATCCCTGCTGAGCTGCTCCCGGTAGATGATATCCCGACCGTCTTGAAGGATGAATTCGTCTACATAGAGCTTTAGATGCGGGTTTCTCCTAAAGATTTCTTCCGGAAAGCCGTTCACCGCCATTTTTTCTTCACGCCTTGGCCTGTGAAAATGGAAGAACCCTGATGCCGAAGACTTGGTCGACTTCGAACGCCACTGTTAAGCCGCTTTTTTCCGCTCCCTTTAGCTTCATGACCTGCAGGGTTCGGACTATTCTTTCGCCCATTTCCTTGACGTTGAGGACGAAATGAACATCGGACAACGACCTCAGCCGGAGAAACAGGTCTGTTCCCAGTGCGTGAGTGTGTATCGTCATGAAAATGGTTTTTTCCTCTTCATCGACGATGTTGCGGAGAACCGTGAATAAGTTCAGGATTTCCGTGGTCGACGCGTTGGTCAGTAGATATGTCATGGAATCTATGAAAAACACCTGTTCCTTCGTCCTGCTTTTGATGAAGGCTGTCACCAGTTTGAGAAGCTTCGAATACTGTTGAGGAAGCCACGTAAAGTTTTTGACATGCATTTCGCCGATCTTGAACCTTCCGGTTATGATGAAGTAGGTCGGGTCCCAGGAAAGGCCTGCCATCCCGTCCCTGACGCCTCGCATGCTTGATTCGGTTGTCAGCAGGTAGCAGTTGAAGCCCGAAAGGAGGGCGCCGTAACAGTATTGGAGGGTTAGGACGGATTTGCCGCTGTCGTTGGGGCCTTCTATCAAGCAGAGGGCGGGCGTTTTGATCGTTCCTATTTTCCGGTCGAGCTCGTTGTTGAATGCTCTGATTTGGTTTTCGCTCATGCAACCACCCACAGCTTGACGATGAGGGGGAAACTGCTGTTGACCGGTTCGGCGAGGTAAACGGTCAGCCAAATGGTTTCGCCGACGTTCCAGACGCCTTCCAGCGTCGGAGAAAGAATCAAGGGGTCGAGTATTTCGGCGAAAGAATTTCCGAACTTCACGTCCGCGACTGTCCAGCCCGCCGATTCTCCGCGGGCCACATGGCCGAGGTGTTTGATTTTCCGTTGACCATTTTCGTCAAAGTAAACCACGAATAAATCGGCGTTTTTCAGGTTCCTAGATGGGATGTCACGTGGGCCCCTGTTATGGATTTTTGCTGTTACTACGTGGCCGGAAACCGATTCAACCGATGCATCGAAGCCGACCAAAACATCATTCTTTATCCGCGAAATTTCTGCCACGGTCGCCGCGTTTTCGAAGACCGTCACCACATATCCGAAAATCTGTAAAATTATCAAAGAGGAGAACGCGAGGGATATCAGGATGCCGAAGCCCGACATCTCAACCACCCACCGAAAAGACGTAGCTTACCGACGAGTGGACGCCGGCAATTTTGACCACGTATTCACCGGGTTGTAGGGGAGAAGCCAAACGGATTTTGACGAGAAGAGTCTCCCCCCACGACCAGCCGTTGTCGTCCGAAAGTTCCCTAACCAGCTCATATTCCCACTTCGTCAGCCCATGGCCGTAACTTACGTGAGCAAGGTATTGCCTTCCGACCAAGAAAACTTCCGAAGCTTCAACCTCCGCCCAAGATATTTTACCCGAACCCACGTTTTTGAGCCAAACAAAGACGACCGAACGGTTCTCCGACACGTGTCCGAAGATAGCTTCAACCGCTGTAACGGCGTCCTTCCTTATCCTGTCCAGCTTCCACCGGTTGGCCTGCTTAATTTCGTCGACGAAGTTGAACATCGTCGAAGCGTAGGCCGACGCCGTTATGACCAAGCTTATCACAAATATGGCCTCTGCGACGACGTAGGCCCCGGGCATTACTGCCTCCCTCCCCAGCTTCTGTTGATGAACTTCAAGTTGCCCGCCGACGTCAGGAGCAAAAATGTCAAGGGGTTCTTCCGGTCTTTGACGAGAAGCGAAAACATGTAAAGGACTATCAATATATCGTTGAAGCTGGGCGATTCGCGGACTTGTTCAACCCGGTTGTTTTTGTCGACTGTCGAAAGAAATTCCAACGCCTCTTTGATTCCATCCAACAGCGACTTTGGAATCAGGTTTTTCCAAGCCAGCATGTTGGCCAAGTTCGTCAAATATTCTCGGCCCACGATCAAAACCATCAAATCCACAGCGGCCAATATGCTGATGAAAGAATCCAACTCCTCTTGACTAGGTTTGGAAATGGCCGGAATCTCCGCGAAATTTGCGACCGGCTTCTGGCTTTGAGCAACCGCGGGTTCAGCGGCTTTTTCGTCGGCGACAGGCTTTTCTTGAACCGGGTTTTCCGGGGCCACCGACTTTGTCAGGAAAATGAAAGGGTTTTCGGCCGTGTTTATCATTTCCCTGATGTCGAGCAAAGTCTTCTCCAACGGCTCGCGTATCCGTTTAATCTCCTCCTCCAGCTGCTTGATCCTTCTTTCAGTCGGACTCGCTTCGGCCAAAATTTTCACCTCCACCGATTCTCGTACTCACGGCTCGGTTGAAGTAGCTATAAGATAAAAGGCTTACTAATATAAGATTGAAATCAGACAGTGGTCTAATACTCGTCCAAAAAAGTTTATATTTAAGCTCATAAGACTAACTGACGCAGAAATGAAAAAAGGTACAAAAATAATGAAAAAAGCAAACAAGGCGTTGACGGGACTGGAGACAGCGATAATACTGATAGCCTTCGTCATCGTCGCCAGCGCCTTCTCCTTCGCCGTCCTGAACCTCGGCCTTTTCACCACCCAGAAAACCGGCGAAGTCATGCAGGCAGGCCTCGAAGAAACTCTATCATCGATTGAAACCGCTGGAGCTGTGGTCGCGAGAAGCAGCGGCGCCGCCATCACCGAGATAGTAATCTACGTCAAGTCTTCCGTCGGCAAAGGCGAGGTCGATGTGAGGGCCGGCAAATTGGTTATCACGTATAGGGATAAAGCGATATTCCGTGAAAACATTTATCCCAACAACTCGACCATCACGACGGTTTATCAGGTCACGGGCGACGGAGACACAGTACTTGAATATGGCGAAGTGTGGGCGGTGAAGATCAATGTCACACAGATTGGAGGGGCCAGTTTGGCGCCCAACGATGTGTTCAGCATCGAGATAAAGCCTCCGCAAGGGTCTCTGCTGAAGGTTGAGAGAAGGCTGCCGCCGTCCTTCGACCCCGTGATGGACTTGACATAGGATAGTCCCCCTCCCCCCTATTTTTTTTGGAAAACCGGGCGGGTCATTTTTATTTAGGACGGAATTTGAAGTATGTTTGTGGTAGCAGAAATGATTACGTCGTGGACGGAGAATTCGCTGATTTCCTACAGCCCGTTCTCCGCTGTTCTTTACCCGTCAGAGTCGGAATCTTTCATCCAATGTTCTGTCTACGAAGGTGAGTTGATGGATGAAGCCGGTTGAACATCAACCGGATGCGTCGCCGAACACGATAAGCGGGTGGGTTCGGGAGGATTTTGAGAAGATCCGGAACCTCAACCACGTGGCGACGATGAAAAAATGCGAGGTCGTCTACCTGCCCGGCAGCCAGCAGAAGCCGGGAAGATACATCGTCAACGTCCTGCACAAAACATACACGGTGGAGCTCGACGG
>JANXEM010000036.1 GCA_025058435.1 Candidatus Caldarchaeum sp. | reverse complement strand
TGTGTAACCGAAATACATGAGAACCGCTTTTCCTTTCACGCTCGAAAGGCTGAATGGCCTACCGTTTTGGTCGGTGAGGGTGAAGTCGGGAAGAACTCTTTCGCCGGGGATGGTTATCGGAGGCTCGTAACCGGTTAACCCTCCGCGGGTCAACAGAGCCGCCACCGCTCCCGTGGCCACAGCCAAAACCGCGACTGCGACAAAAAACAAAAACTTAGACCTCATTCTGAGAAGCAATATGAAAATTGTGTTTTAAAGGTTTGCCGAATAAACACAAAATACCCGGAGGTCTTTCCATGATTGGATGGGGTTGCGGAACCTGCCTCTCAAAGTGGTGAAAAGGGACGGCCGTGTCGTCGATTTTGACGGCGGCCGGATTCGGGAGGCCGTCAGGAAGGCCATGACTTCCCGTGGTTTGGTAGATGAAGCGGTTCTCCAGTCCGTAGTCGCTTCTGTTCTGGGTAAGTTGGCGGAAAAATACGGCGCGGAAAAGATTCCTCACGTAGAGGAGATTCAGGACATCGTCGAAGCTGTTTTGATGGACCACGGATTGAAGGAAGTGGCCAAAGCCTACATCCTGTACCGCCACGAAAGAACCCGAATCCGCGAAGAAAAAATGAGAATTCTCGAAACAACACATGTCGACGAAGTCGACAAGAAGTTTTCGGTCAACGCAATCAGGCTGATGGCCGCCCGATATCTCCTCAAAGACAAAACCGGAAAAATCGCGGAAAAACCCAAAGAGATGTTCCAGAGGACAGCCGCGTTGATAGTTTTGGCCGACGTCGTTTACGACCCGATGTTTTTCGACCTTTCGGGAAAACAGGATAGAAAACCTGTCGAAGACGATTTAATCGTCGGATACGCGGGGAAAATCGGCGTCGGGCCATCCAAACACGAAATCGAAACGACGTGGAACGTACACCATCTCGAAAGGCTTGCGGCCCTTTACCGAAGGCTCGCCCAAAAAGGACAGATGAAGAAAACTTTGAAAGAAATTCTTGAATTTCTACGGGAAAACCCGGACGCTTTTTACCGGCAGTACCGGAAATACTATCAAATCATGGTCGAAAAACGGTTCCTCCCCAACAGCCCCACCTTGTTCAACGCGGGGACGGTGCTCGGCCAGCTGAGCGCTTGCTTCGTCCTCGACGTGGAAGACGACATCACTTCCATCATGCGGACGGCTGAAGAGGCGGCGATAATTTTCAAGACGGGCGGCGGCGTCGGGGTAAACTATTCCAAGCTCCGGCCGGAAGGCGACGTGGTCGCCTCGACCGGCGGCGTCGCTTCGGGCCCTGTATCTTTTATGCGTATAATCGACGTGGTTACGGATGTTGTCAAGCAGGGCGGGAGACGACGTGGCGCCAACATCGGAGTTCTCGACATCAGCCATCCCGACGTAGAGAAATTCATCACAGCCAAACAGACAGCGGGATTTTTGGAGAACTTCAACATATCCGTCATGGTCAAGAAAGATTTCTGGCAACACTACGAAAACGGCAAGCCTTACCCCCTCGTCAACCCCAGAGACGGCTCGGTTTGGAAAACGGCCGACCCGCGTACGCTTCTGCATCTCATAGCCGAAAACGCTTGGAGAACAGCCGACCCGGGACTGCTCTACCACGACAACATCAACAAGCTAAACCCACTACGACAAATCTACGGCGAAATCAACTGCGTCAACCCCTGTGGAGAGCAGCCGCTCTATCCACACGAATCATGCAACCTCGGCTCAATCAACCTACACGCCTTCGTCAAAGATGGCGTGATAGACTGGGAAGAGCTGGGCGAAGCGGTTGAAACGGCTGTGATGTTTCTCGACAACGTCGTAGACCTGACGAAGCATCCCACCGAGGCCATAGAAACGATGACGCTGAGGACGAGGCGCATCGGCTTGGGTGTCATGGGGCTCGCCGACATGCTGTATGGGCTGGGAATTCCATACAACAGCGAACAGGGATTTGAAACGATGTCTAAAACCATGGAATACATCGCGTACAAAGCCGTCGAAACATCCGTGAAAATCGCTCAAAAAAGAGGCCCATTCCCTGACTTCAACAGATCATCATGGGCTGATGGAATCATCCCGTTCCAAGGCCTTCACTCCGGAGACGCTGCTTCGATGGACTGGGAAAAACTCAAAGACGAGGTGAAGAAAGGCATACGCAACAGCCATCTCCTGACGGTTGCGCCGACCGGAAGCATCTCGATGCTCGCCGACGTTTCGTCGGGTCTTGAACCCCAGTTCGCCATCGTCTACCGCAAACAGACAACCGCCGGAATATACTACTACGTCGACCAAGTCTTCGAAAAATACATCACGCGAACCGGCCTCCCCAAAGAGGATTTTTTGAGAAAAGTGGCGGAAAACGGCGGCTCGGTTCAGGAAGTCGAAGAAATACCTCCGACAATACGGCGTGTTTTCGTGACGGCCTTGGACATACCGTGGTGGGACCATTTGCGGGCTCAGCACGAAGTGCAGAAATGGGTTGACGCTTCGGTGAGCAAAACCATCAATATGCCTTCGTGGGTGAATGTTGAAGATGTTTTCAAAGTCTTCATCGCGGCCCATAAGCTGGGCCTCAAGGGTGTTACCGTCTACCGAGACGGCTCTAAAACCGCCCAAGTTCTTTCCACCCCCACCCAAAGAAGCGGAAAATATCCGGTCAAAACCTTCAACAAGACGCCGGAAATGCTGCTAAGTCTGGGAATCGACGTAGGTTCGATTTCCGCCAAAGCTTTGGTTTCGTCGGCGGCTTTGGCTACGGTTTGTCCAGTCTGCGGCGACCAGAACATCGTTTTCCAAGAAGGTTGTCAAAAATGTCTTGACTGTGGTTGGTCGAGCTGCGTTACAGCGTAAAGCCTAAAAACACCATAAAACAGCAAGGGGACATGTCTGAGGTTGTCAGCAGAGCTAAAGCCATTTGGGAAGGAGATTTGTTCCACGGTAAAGGACAGGTGAGCTTCGACAGCGGAGCGCTTCCGACGAAGGATGTTACGTGGGCCGCAAGGTCTTCGAAGGTTCCGGGAATGACCAGTCCGGAGGAGCTTCTGGCAGCTGCCCACGCCAGCTGTTTCGCCATGGCTTTGTCCAACATCTTGGCCAAAGAAGGTAAGCCGGCGACACGGCTTGAAGTCACGGCCGACGCAGTCTTTGCGAAGACTGATGAAGGGTTCCGAATCACCGAAGTGCGGCTGAACGTTGTTGGCCAGATTCCGGGAATGTCTCAAGATGGTTTTCAGAAGGCGGCTTCTATGGCGGGCGACGGATGCCCCGTTTCGAAAGCTTTGAAAGGCAACGTCAAGATAACTGTATCGGCGAAGCTTGTCTAAGATAACCCGGGCCGTCGCGATTTCCCTGTTCGTTTTTATTCTCATTTTTGCCGTCTGGAATCTTTCTTCCGTAGCCAACAAGGCCTCTGATACCGAGGCAAGGTCGACCGCTGTCCAGCCCGTCAGCACCCAATCAACAACCACAGACGCGACGCAAAGGCCCTACGTCAAGCTGAAAACCCGCGTCTTCTATGTCGAAGTCGCGAAAACAGACGCCGAAAGAAGCAGAGGCCTTTCCGGCAGGCCGTATCTACCCGAAGACGCGGGGATGTTTTTTGTTTTTGAGCGGCCCGGCAAATACGGGTTTTGGATGTATGAGATGCGTTTTTCCATCGACATCGTCTGGCTCGACGAGTCGAAGCAGGTTGTTCACATCGTTGAAAAGGCCCTGCCCTGCATTCCGACCCAGGCCTGCCCTGTTTTCGTACCTGATAAAGAGGCGAAATATGTTTTGGAGGTTAACGCCGGTGTCTGTGAAAAAGTTGGTTTAAAGATTGGGGATGTTGTGGAGTTTTCGCCTGGGTTAGCCGACTGAGCCGGACATTTCCAGCTCGATGAGCCTGTTGAATTCGACGGCGTATTCCATCGGCAGCGTCTTGGTGAAGGGCTCGAGGAACCCGAGGACAATCATGTTGAGGGCTTCCTGCTCCGTGAGGCCTCTGCTCATGAGATAGAAAAGCTGTTCTTCGCCGATTTTGCCGACGGTGGCCTCATGCGTGGCGGTGGTGTCTTCTTCGTTGATTTCGTTGTAGGGGTATGTGTCGGTTCGGGATATGTCGTCGAGGATGAGGGCGTCGCATCGGACGCTGGATTTGACGCGTTTCGCTCCTTTCGCGACGTGCAGGAGCCCGCGGTAGGATGTTCGGCCGCCGCTTTTGCAGACCGATTTGGATGTGATGCGTGAGGTTGTGTCGGGCGCGAGATGGACGGCCTTGGCTCCGGTGTCCTGATGCTGGCCTTTTCCGGCAAAAGCGACCGAAAGAATGTCGGCTTTGGCCCCCCTGCCCAGCAAATAAACGCTCGGATATTTCATCGTCACTTTACTTCCGATGTTGGCGTCAACCCATTCGACCGTCGCCTCCTCGTAGGCGTGCGCCCTCTTTGTCACGAGGTTGTAGACGTCGCTGCTCCAGTTCTGTAGCGTGGTGTAACGGACGTAGGCTCCTTTTTTGGCGACGATTTCAACGACCGCCGTGTGCAGGGACGAAGTCGAGTAGATGGGGGCCGTGCATCCTTCTATGTAGTGAACTCTGCTGTAAGGCTCGGCGATGATAAGCGTCCTTTCGAACTGGCCGACGTTTGCGGCGTTGATGCGGAAGTAGGCCTGCAGCGGATACTGAATTTCAACTCCTTCAGGAACGTAGATGAAGCTGCCGCCGCTGAAAACAGCGCTGTTGAGGGCCGCGAACTTGTTGTCTTCGGGTGGAACAACTTTGCCGAAGTAGGGTTTGAAGATGTCGGAATATTCCCGGAAAGCGGTGTCGGGGTCGACGAAGATCACCCCTTTCTTCTCCAGTTCCTTCTGGAGGTTGTGGTAGACCACTTCGCTTTCGTACTGCGCTCCGACGCCCGCGAGGAATTTCCGCTCGGCCTCCGGAATGCCCAGCCGTTCGAAGGTCTGTTTGATGTATTCTGGTACGTCGTCCCAGCTGCGGGCTTTCCGGTCGCTGGGCTTGATGTAGTAGTGGATGCGGTCAAAGTCGACGTTTGAAAGGTCTCCGCCCCATATTGGCATGGGTTTCCGGTAGAAGATTTCAAGGCTTTTGAGCCTAAACTTCCTCAGCCATTCGGGCTCGTTCTTCTGCCGCGAAATCTCCTCCACGACTTCGTTTGAAAGGCCCGGCTTGGATTTGAAGACGTAGAGCTCGGGGTCTTTGAAGTCGTATTTGCTGTAATCGATTTCGAGGGTTGAATTTCCAGCCATCCTGTATAACGCCGTTATGCCCGTATAAATACGTTATACAACAACACACCAAGTTAATCGC
>JANXEM010000012.1 GCA_025058435.1 Candidatus Caldarchaeum sp. | reverse complement strand
CTTGTCACCGTCGCCTCATCCGTTTTCCTCGAAAAAGTTGTTCTCAGGCCCGTCTATAGGCTTGAAGGCGAAGAAAGAATCCTTCTCGGCCTTTACATCACTTTGGCCTTCTCCATCTTCCTGCACGGGGCCTTGATAACGAGCTTCCCGCTGGCTTTCCTCACGATCAACGTGCCCGTCCCATCTCTCGATTTCATGGGGCTGACGGTGCGGACAGCTCAAGTGATAACTGGTGTGGCTTCGGCCGCTGTTCTCGTAGCCGTTTACCTATTTCTGAAAAATAGCTGGGGCGGAATGGCTATTCGTTCTTTGACGCAGAACGAAGTCGGGGCATTAATCGTGGGCGTAAGCGTCAAGCGATACCGGTTGATCGTGTTCATGCTCGGAGCTTTTTTGGTCAGTCTCGCTGGCATCATCCGAAGCGTCGTGGCCACCGTCGCGCCAGAAAGCGGCATCGAGTTCACGATCCTCGGCCTTCTGGTCTGCGTCGTCGGCGGCATCCGAAGCGTCTACGGAACGATTGTCGCGGGCCTCGTCATCGGAGTCGTCTACACGTTCCTCGTGGTTTTCATCGGAACTTACTTGGCCTACGTCGCTCTGCTGATATTCATCATGGCCCTTTTGCTTGTGAGACCCTACGGCATAGTGGGTGAAAGATGGTGAAGACGAGGCTTATCGCGTTGATTGTGTTGGTCGCGGTCTACGCGGTTATTCCGCTTCTGTTTCTAAACATACCTTATGTGGTCTTCATCCTCGCCCAGATGGCTTTCTTCACAATCTTCGCCTACGGCTTCAACTTCCTGTTCGGGTTCAGCCGCCAGCTTTTCCTGTGCATCGGAGCCTTCACTGGAATTGGAGCATACATCACGGGCATCTCGCTTCGGGACGGGCTTATGGGCCCCGTCGAAGCCGTGCTCGTTTCAACCGCCGCCGTCGCCGCCGTGGGATGGGCCGTCAGCCTCCTTTCGGTTAGAAGGAAGCTCGTCGTCATCTTCACGGGCATTTTCACCCTCGCCATCACTCTTGTCTTCAACAACTTGGTCATCGGGCTCGCCAACGTAACGGGCGGAGAAACAGGATTCAGAATAAGGGGGGTAAGCCTCGGGCCCCTCGACGCCCTACCCTACAACCTAAGATACTACTACGTCGCCATCGCAACAGTCCTCGCTATCACGGTCATTTCCTACTATCTTCTTTTCCACACGAGGACGGGATACGCGTACCGGTGCATCATGGACGACGAAATCAGTTCCGAGCTCGTCGGAATAAACGTCGCCCGGGTCAAGACCATGACGGCCCTTCTGTCGTCGGCGGTTCTCGGGTTCTCCGGCGCCCAATACGCCCTCTTCTCACAGCTCATCGCCCCCTCTTACTTCGCTTTTGCTTCGGTCGACCTCCCCGTCCAAATAATAGTCATCCTCGGAGGAAGAGCGTCCCTGCTCGGCCCCTACATCGGCTCGGCGATAATCGCCGTCGTCAACGAAGCTCTGAAATTCCTCGGGCCCCTGACACAGGTATTGTATGGGCTAACCCTTATGCTGCTCCTCGCTTTCTTCAGGAACGGCATCGTCGACTTTGTCAGAAGAAAACTGTTCCCATGGTTTTTCTAGCGGAGGCCGTCTTCGCCCTTCACTTCTTCTTTTTTCAGCCCGCCGATTCTCGGCAAAGGCCTTCCTGAATCGGTGACTGCTGCGATAACGACTATTTCGTCTGGAAGCGGTGCGTCGGGAACCCGGACTTCCACGGCGTCGTAGTGGCTTCGGACGAAGGCCGCCCGCTTGTAATGTAGGGGGACATCGACGGCCGTTCCCGGGCCTCCCATCTTCGCGGCCGACGGGATTATGGCTTTGCAGACATCCTGCCCGCCGCATTCCTCCCTCAAACCCCTGCCAAACTTGGGATGTAAGATGGCGTGACCATGTTCCAGCTCGCCGGCCAACCCGATGACCGCGGCTTTTCCGTAGCTTTCCACCGCCGCCGGAGCTATACCAAGAGCTTCGCGGGCCTTTTTTCCCAGAAACCCGCCCAAAAAATCGCCGGCGTCGACCAAAGCCGTGAGGTCGTCGACGTAACGGCCCGCATATGGGTTTTTGATGACCGCGGCGGCCGCGCTCTTCCTGACAGGCTTGTCGAGACGGCGGCCGTTTTCCACGAATGTTTCGTCCAGATAGACCGCGACTTTTCGGACGGTTATTCCCGGCGTAATTTCCATCTTCACCACCACCTTGTTGTTATGATTTTGTGGTCGGTAAAGAATCTTAGGGTGTCGACCCGGCTGTGGGCTGTTCCGAAGAAGGATTGTTTTCTTCCGCCGAGGGGGAAGTAGGCCATGGGCTGTGGGACGCCGATGTTGACGCCGACGTTTCCGATGTTGACGTTGAGGACGAATTCGCGGGCTGTTTTCGGGTTGGAGGTGAAGATTGACGCCGCGTTTCCAAATGGGGTGTTTTTGTTGATGAGCTCGATGGCCTCTTCCAGAGTTTCGGCGTTGACGATGGATGCAACGGGGCCGAAGATTTCTTCTTTGGCGAGAGGCGAATCGTGTGGCACGTCTTTGAAAACCGTCGGCCCCACAAAATATCCGTTCAAAGGCTTGACGGGTTTATTTCTTCTTCCGTCTACCAAAGGTTCGCCGAGTCCCACGCCAATTTCGATGTACTTCAAAACCTTCTCCAAACCCTGTTTCGAGGCCATCGGGCCCATTTCCGTCTCCTTGTCCATCCCGTAGCCGAGCTTTAGACGAGACTTTGCCGCAACCAGTTCCACAACCTTCTCTGCCCCCTTGACGACGACGAGGTTGGAGCCGGCCAAACACCTCTGGCCCGACATCCCGAAAAACGACGAAACAGCGGCTTCAGCGGTCTTTTCCATGTCGGCGTCGGCCATGACGACGATGTGATTTTTCGCGCCGGCGTTTATCGAAGCCCGCTTCCCCTCTTTCGCGACTGTTTCGTAGAGGATTTTTCCGGTGCGGGTTGAACCGATGAATCCAACCCCTTGAATGTCGGGATGTTTGACCAGCTTCTCCGCCACCCGGCCGTCTCCGTGAACGACCGACATCACCCCAGCCGGGACGCCGGCCTCTTTCATGATTCGAGCCACTTCGTTCGCCACCATCGGAGTTATTTCGCTGGGCTTCAACACAACGGTCGCGCCGAGAGCGACGGCGTAGGGGACATACGACGACCATGCATGCAACGGGATGTTGAAAGGCGTGATGACTGCGAAACAACCCAAAGGCTCGCGGATGAGCTCTTGGTCGATGTCGGGAGAGATGTTGACCATCTTCTCCCCCTTCGCGAGGGTGTAGGCCAACGCGGCCGCGGCCTCCACGTTCTCCAAGCTTCTCCTCACCTCTCCAACTCCTTCCGAATAGGTTCGGCCGTGATTATCGACCAGAATTTTCGCGAGAACATCCGTGTCCCGTTCCATGATAGAGCGGATGCGCATCAGGTAGCCTACTCTGTCGGACGGAGATGTTTTACGGAATTTCTCAAAAGCTTTCACACCCGATTCAACCGCTTTGTCCACCTCTTCTTCCGATGTTACGGGCGCGTAGGCTATGACGGAGTCGAAGGCGGGGTTTTTGACGGGGAGTGTTTCCGTAGATTTTGAAGGGATGAATTCGTTGTCGACGAAGTTGGGGAGAACGTTCATGGATTTTCACAATTTCTGGGATGCTTTAAACATGCATCCGATTCATTCGCTGGATATCAGCACGAGGGCCGTCAACGCAAGAGCTATGCCCACGGCCTGCCGCGGTGAAATGTCTTCACCCAGCAGAAGGAAGGAAAGGGCCAGAGTGACGAGTGGATAGAGCGATGTGGCGACGACGACGATCGACGACGGGTTTAGGTCGAGGGCCATGTAGAATGTCGTGGCTCCGATGAAGCCGAGAGAGCCGGCGATGAGCGCCATTATCCAGACGGGCCCGGTGGGCAGAACGTGTGCTTTTGACCCGACGATGAAGAACAAGGCGACGAGCATGTGGCCGATGGCCGCGACCGCGGCGGTGTCGCGCCATCCCATCGCCGACGAAGCGATACGTGTCACCAACCCCCAAATTCCCCAAACAGACAGGGTGACCAAAACCAAGATGAACCATCTAAACTCCATGGCACATCCGATTAGTCGGGCCGTTGATTACCTTTTCCGTAGATGCGTAAAACATAAACCAGACCACAAACCACTTCTGCATCATGAACGTGAAAATTCTCTACTGCGTCCCGTGCGGACACCTACCGCAGGCGTTGGACTTGGCCAAAGCTCTTCTGACAAGATATGGACAGCGTCTCAACAAAAACTTTTCAGTAACACTTGACACAACCGACAGCGGTATCTTCGAAGTTCACGTCGATAATCAACTCGTGTTCTCGAGACATCAGCAGAGAAGGTTCCCGACGCAGGAGGAAATCATAGAAATCATCGAAACCAAACTGAAAGCAAGGCAGTAAACACTGGAACCGTGATCAAGCCTCTGCTGTTTGGGTTGACTTGGTCTGCTTTCACGGTGTTTGCCATGACCTACGGCCAGCTCTATACGTGGCCCGACTTCGTCCACGTAAGATACGGCATCCCCTTCACGTTCGCCGTCCACACAAAAGCCACGATAGCTGGGCCCGCTGACTTGTGGGCTGTCGACACGGGGTTGCTCGCCGCCGACCTCATCATATGGCTGGCGGGGCTGGTTGCCGGAAACATCTTCCTCATCCGCGGCGAACGCAAGCGACGATAGTTCAATAGGTGAAATTGACAATCTCTTTCCGAGGTTGGAAGATGTCTTGGGTTTTTGACAGACTGGAGCGGCATCAACCACGTCGAGGGCCTGAATGGGGGAGCGGAGGAATATTCGGCCTCCGTTTTCACAGCGGAGTCCTCTACTACACGGTGGCGTTCGACTCGGAAGCCCATTTCATACACCGAGACCGCGCGGAAATTTACCGGTTTGAACATTTGGGAGAAAGCCCTCGTTCAGGCGGCGACACCTACAACGCAGTCGAAACCGTCGACGAATACATCTACTTCGGCGGATGGGTGAACGCACCCGCCCTCTACAGAAGAGGCGAAAACAACACTTCAAAAATCGTTTTCACGAACAAGTTTTCACACCTCCATCAATACGACGTCGAAAACAGGGAGGTACGGCTTCTCTGGAAAGACTCGGTTCATCGGGAAGACGAATGGGCGGCTGAGGTCGGCGACATTCTCTACGACCCGTTCAACGACAAACTTCTTCTGATGCGAGAAGACGGTCATTTCAACAACGGCGTTTACAGGGTCGACAGGAGAAACGGAGCCGCGGAAATGTTGTTTCCCGAGAAATGTTTGAAGGCGGCTCTGGTCCGGGACATGGCCTGTTTCGGCGTTGGGGAAAACTACGTTTCGGGACTGCGTGAAATCAGGTTTCTCGACCTCGTGTCGGATAGGATGGATGTTTTCGGTGTCGCCGGCTCCGTCGATGGGCAGAATTTCTACAAGCCGTCGGTCGGGGAAATGGCTTCGGCCTACAACCGGGTATTCGCCTTCGTCCGAGGAGGCGTCGTCGTCGGCAACCCCTACCTCGATGAACCTTTCACCTTCGTTAGGCTGTTCGACTTTTTAAGCTTCTACGCCCCCTTCAGAACCAACTCAATAATCGCGGCCGGAGGAATCCTCGTCCCCTACAACGCCCACCACGACGCCGTCTACCAGCCCACAACCGACGAAGCCAAAACCTACTCCGTCTACACCAACACCATCACGGGCCCTTCAGTCCTCGTCTACATCACCCCACCCATGGCAAAAATCGTCGGAACATTCGGTGCAAGGATAACCAGCGTCGAAAAAGTTGGAGAAAAGATATTGCTGGCATGCGACAACTCACCCAACGCCGGAGGCCCCACGGTAACCCCCTACGACAGCGGCGAAAAAGACTTCACAGTCCTCGACGAAGAAATTCTTCAAAGGCCTCCGCCCGCAGCCGTGTTCACGGTTCCGCTGAACAGGCTACATAAGCTCGCCAACATGTTCGGTGCTTCCTGTTTTGGCGGCGTGCCTTTGACCGGCTACAGGTCGCCGAGTTTGAAGGTTTTCGCGGACAGGGCCAACGTCCTCAAAATCTACGAATACGACCTGTCTCTTCCGCTAAACCCGGCAAATTCCGAAGACTACGTCATCAAACCCGGGAAAAACATCATCGACCTCGACGCCTTCACGGGCATCGTTTCTTTCCAGCTGACGCACGCCGACCCGAAGGCCGTGGCCAAAATCAACCTCGTTTAGCGGTGTTAGAAATGAAAGTTGAATGGCCTTCTCGAGTGTGGATATTTTCTTTCGAGTTTGAAGGATTCGTCAAAGCCGGTGGCTTGGGTGCGGCCGTGGCTCGGCACGCGCGGGCCCTTGCCGGCGCCGGAATCGAGGTGACGGTTTTGGTTCCTTCGCATGGAAAACACGTCCAAAACGCTGTCGAAGAGGGGAGGTGGAGCGGAACCCGGAAAGGCCTCGACGGATCATCCTACGTTTACAGCGTATCCGCCGAATCAACGCGAATCGACGGCGTCAAACTCGTCGTCTTCCGCGGCGCAGACCCTCACACAAGCCGATTTCTGGACGACCCTGAAACTTACCGCGAAGCCCCCGAAAAAACAGCCCTCTACACCCGAGGAGCAATCCACTGGGCCGTCGAACAACCGAGACCGCCCGACCTCATCCACAGCAACGACTGGACCGCTGTGATAGCGGCGTCAGCCGTCAAAAACATCTATTCATCCAAAAACATAGACGTCCCTTGGGTTCATACAGTTCACCTCGTTTCGTCGCCGTCTTTTCCATGGCACTACGCATCCGAAGGATGGGCTGGCGTGCCAAACATTCGACAAAGCGTTCTATCGCATGATGGGTCTTACACGGCGTACACCAGCGAGATATGGGACGGTGTCGGAGGCAACGTCGACGCATATTCCGCCGCCGCATCAGACCTGCTAACTTCCGTAAGCAGGGGCTACCTCGAATACCTTCTATCACGATGGCCATACGTCCCACGCCAAAAAACATCACACGTCTACAACGCGACCGACTGGACGCAGACCGAGGTCAAAGAATACGTTGCAAAGGCCTTCGGCACGGTTTCGAGGAAAAAATTGAGAAAGATGGTTGTCGATAAAATATTGGAGAACGTCAAAAGCTACGTCGGCGGTCTCGGAGACACGGAGCTTCTCGCAGTCGCTCACGGCCGGCTTGTTTGGCAGAAGGGCTACGACATTTTGATGCAGTCTGTGGATTACATGGACAGGTCGTTGGGTGTATTGAT
>JANXEM010000073.1 GCA_025058435.1 Candidatus Caldarchaeum sp. | reverse complement strand
AGTTCCGTCCGCCAAGGTTCCGCCCGATGCGTCGGCGACAACGATAAGCAGAGAGGCCTGCCGTATTTCGTCGAGAAACTTCAGCCCGAGGCCTTTACCTTTGTGAGCTTCTCGGATGATTCCCGGGCAGTCGATAATCTGAATGGGTACGAGCCTTACGCCGTCTACGCAGATGGAGTTTTTTGGGTTGTCTTTGACGCCGAGTTTCTTGCACACGCATTCAATCCGGACGTAGGTTACGCCTACGTTGGTTTTGGTCGTGGTGAATGGGTAGTTGGCGATTTCGACGTTTACGAGGCTGAGGGCTGAAAAAAGAGTGCTTTTGCCGACGTTCGGTTTGCCGACGATTCCCGCGATCTCCATCACAGGCACTCCGTGAACGTTCAGGTTCCCGCCGACGGATGATGTGGGTCGAAAGCCACCACTTCATACCATCTGTAGAGAGAATCCTGCGCCAGCGGGTAGGCTCCCAAAGGTTTGAGGTTGGGATAACGTTTCCGGATTCTCTGAAGAGCCTCCTCCTTCATCGATACGTTTACCTTGTGTCGGACGACGCCGAGCGCCTTCTGTCTTCTTCCAGCTCTTGGCCTCGGCTTGCTGAACCCACCGCGTCTAACCCTGACCCGGAGAACGACAAACCCCCGCTTCGCTTTATATCCAAGGCTTCGGGCCCGGTCAATACGGAGCGGCTTGTCAACCCTTTCGACAGCCCTTTCCTTCCTCCATTCAACCATCCTTTTACGCAGCAGAACTTTGAGTGTTTCAGGCCTTTCGCGCCAAAGCTCGCCCACAAGTTTGTAAACCGACGTCAATCCATTCAAGGCAGGGAAAGCTTGTTCTTAAACTTGAAAACCTAATAAACCGAAGCTTCCACTAACAGCGGATGTTCAAGTTTCTCCGCCTCATTTGCAGAGTTCACGTCTACGCGACGGAAGACCCTGAAAAAGTCAAGAAGGCCGTCCAAAACCTGTTGTCCGACGCATCCTATTCAGTCAAAAAAACACGGCTCGAAGGCCATTTCGGAGACCCGATAACCGTCTACGAATATTCCGTCGAAGATGAAAAAGACGCGGAGGCGGTTTTTCAGAAGGTCGTTGCCGCGGTTGGTTTCGGCTCGGTCGGCGTCGAAGAAAAGCCTCGGAGCGGTGGAAAACTGCATGTCCGAGTTGACAAACAGAAAGCTTTTCTGGGCGAGCTGGCGGCGGAAGACGTCGACCCTGTAAAGCTTGAATTCAGTTATCTGGGGGATTGGAGAGAAGCTGAAAAATGGCTAAAATCTACGTAGATTTCTACGTCCGGAAAATTGACGAAGAAATGGTTTCCCGTCTCTCGATGTTCGGATATTCATTTGCTTGTGTTGAAGGGTTGCGTGGTAGGATGGATCCTTCTTCCGGTGTCCGGTTTTATGAGAAGTTGGTTGTCGAGGCCTCTAGTCGTGGGGATGTTCTTGAAGCGGTTGGCGGCTCCGGAGGCGTGGCCTTGGTGTCCGTGGTGCCCGTTACGCGGGAGGCTTTGATGACCGCATGCAGGGATGAAAGGGTTGCGACGGTGATGGTTCATGGCGGTATCGCTGAATTTGACAGACATGTGGCGGAGGTTTTCCGCAACCCCGTCGAAGTCTCCGTCCATGAGTTGGTGAACTGTTTTCAAAACGAGAAAACATGGAGGAACGTGACGTCGTTCATCCGCAAAGCTCATCTATATGGTCGGCAAATCGTGATGTCCAGCGGCGCGTCATCCGCCGAAGAAGTGCTGCCTCCGCATCAGCTTGCTCACGTCGCCGCGGCCTTGACCGATGGAAAAACCGGATACTACGAAACCGTTTCAGCCCACCCCGTTCAGATACTGAGGGAAAGAGGACTTGCGTAGGAAGGTTTTCAAGCCTCGTAAGAGATACATTATGGTCAACGGTCTGAAAGGGCATAACAGTGATGAGGTCGAAGAGGCTGTCAAAGAGGCATTTGAGCGGCTATTCGGCTTGGAAGGCCTTTCTTTGTCGGGTTTGAAGACAGTCCATTTAGGGAAGCTCGCCGTCTTTTCGTGTAACCACGATTGGACGCCGAAGGTGATTTTGGCTTTGTCGCTTGTCCGTGAAATCGGCGGGAAAAAAGCCGTGTTGAAGACGGTCAGAATATCCGGCACCGTCAAATCGTTGTTGAAGAACAGATGAAAGCTTTCGCTGAAATCCGGGACGCTGCAACCGCCGTAGCATCTGCCTTGGCAGCTCTAACCGTCGGCTCATTCGTCGCAGAGGCCTTAGGTCTAAACCGCGTCTGGCTACCCCAAGCAGTCCTTTTTTCGACGGCCATACTCCTAACAAGAACATCCTTGTTCGAAGCACCTTTCAAACCGTTCGCTGGGTTGAAGACGGGGTTGTTTTCCGCACCGGCCGCCACCCTCTCGGCTTATTTAGCGTCAGTCGCTTCATCTTTTTTGTTTCCGCCTTCTCCAGAACTTCTGAAAACAATAGATTTGATGCGGCCTACAACCATACAGGGTCTTCTCGCATCCGTTTTGCTGTCTTTCCTCGTCGTCGCGCCAGCCGAAGAAATAATTTTCCGCGGAATAGTTCACTGGAAGCTGAAAAAACTGCTCCCAAGCACCGCGTCAATTCTCCTATCGTCTGCAGTTTTCGCGGCGGCACATTTGGACTTAACGCGCTTCCTACCCACTTTCATCATCGGCGTCTTCGCGGCCTATTCATTAAACAGAACAAACTCACTAACGCCAGCAATAATAATTCATGGTTTTAATAACTCCGTCTACTTCTTCATGTTATTCTTGAGCTCTGCCGCATTTTCTGCAGAACAGCTCACCTTCCATTAGGCCGTTTCCGCAAAACTTGCAGTTTCCCACAAACTTGTTCTGAAGCCTTCTTCTTTCCACTCTCCGAGCTATGAAGATTGAAGATTCTATCAGCGTGACTAATGGGAGGAACAGGACGGCGTTTCCCACCAGCCATCCGTCGGGCGTGATGAGCGCCACTAAGATATACAGTATGCCGTAGACGTAGAGCCTGTTCCGCGTGATGAGGCTTGTGCTGATGATTCCGAATCGGACGAGAAGCACGACGATGGCCGGCGAGGTGAAGACCACCCCTATCAAAAGCACGGTTGTAAAGACAAGGCTGTAAAAATCGATCGCACAAACCGTCGGGACGACGCCCGCGAGCTCGAAGAAGAAAATCATCGCCCTCATGATTAGGGGGGCGGCTATGAGGTAGCCGAAAAGTCCGCCGACGAGGAAAAGGCCGACAAACGCCAGCGTAAACCCGTAAATCAGCCTTCTTTCATGGGGGTAAAGCGCTGGGTCGACGTAGGCATATGTTTCGTATCCGATGACGGGCATGATGGTGGCGATGGCGAGGAAGGCCGCTGAAAGAAAGATGATTTCGAGGGGCGATGTCATGCTGCATCCGATGATTTCGATGCGGCCCGCTCCGACGTCTTGAACAATCCGCTTAAGCACGACAGATACCATCGGCTCGTAGAACTCCGGGTTGAAACCGACCGCCGCGAGGTCGGCGGGAAAGGCAAGCCAGAAAATAAGAGCCACAACGAAGGAAACAATTATGACCTTTACACGGTCTTTGAGCTCGCGTATGTGCTCGATGAGCGGCATTTCCTTGTCTTTGCTCAACTACAGCCCGTCCTTGTTGGATGGTGAAATAATTTAACGTTAATCCTGTTTTTGAGATTTTTCAACGATTGCTCGCGCTATTTCGTCGCGGGTCTTTCCTTCGGTCGGGATGTTCAACGCCTTCGCCACCTCGAGCAGTTTGTCGTCGGGGGTTGTAGGCGCTGGGGGCGTTGGAGAGCTCACCTTCGTCAAATCCTCTTCAAGGCCTCTTTGAGCCTTTTCAAACTCTTTCTTTGCCTGACCGATGGACCTCGCTATCTTCGGCAGCTTGTCCGGGCCCCATAGGAAAAGGACCAATATGACGACTGCGACGACAATCCATTCGATGCCCTGTATAGCCATGGCCTTTTCTACATCAGAAAAGGCGTTTGCCTTTTATAAATGTTGCTAATATAAAACGGCGCCGCCGTCGATGACGATTGTTTGGCCGTTGACGAAGCTGGGTTTATCTGAGCATAGGAAAGCTGCGACGGCTGCCACCTCCTCGGGCCTGCCCCATCTGCCCAGAGGGCTTTCGCGGGCAAGGACTTCGTATTCACCTTTGCTAAGCCATTTTACAGATGGCTCGGTCTCGATGCTACCCAACGCGAGTGTATAGGCGCGGATGCCGTGTCTGCCGTATTCCCATGCTATGTGTTTGGTGAGGCCGATGATGGCTGATTTTGCGAGCGTGTAGGCGAGGCCTCTGTCGTATCCGGTGATGGCCGGGGTTGAGCTGAAGTTTATGAAAACACCGCCTCTGTGTTTTTTCATCGATTTGACGGCGTGCTTGACCATCAGAAACGAGCCGACGAGGTCGACTTTCATGACCGCTAAGATTTCTTCAGCCGATGTTTCAGCCAGCCTTTTGTTCCACAGCTCCGGCTCGAGAACATATCCAGCAACGTTGACGACCGCTTCGATTTTTCCGAAATCCTTTAAAACGTTTTCCACAAAGCCGGAAACTGATTTTTCGTCGGAAACGTCGAGGAACCCAGTATGAACACGGTCTGGCGAAAACCTTCTTTTCCAACCGTCGGCGAGCTCGTCCAAAACAGCGAGACGGCGCGCACCAGCGGCTACGAAAGCCCCCTCGTTTAAAAATTCTTCAACAACGGCTTTCCCGACCCCTCCCGTCGCACCCGTCACTATGCATTTCTTTCCGTCAAGCAGGCCCATCGGATGGAAGGAGGTTTTGCACGTTTATATAGACGAAGCACCGACAACACACGGATGTCGAAAGACTTCAGACTTATCGTCCGTGTCATGAACACCGACGTAGACGGAACTTTGAAAATACCCTACGCTTTGGCAAACGTAAAGGGCATAGGCGTGAATTTGGGCTACGCGGTAGCGAGGGTTGCGGGAATCGACCCGCAAATGCGGATAGGCAACCTTTCGGAGAAGCAGATAGAAAAAATTGAGTTGATAGCGAAAAATCCTGTCAAACACGGCATACCTGCTTGGATGGTGAACCGCCGTTTCGACCCCGTCACCGGTGAAAACAGGCATCTCGTCGGCGCCGACCTCGACCTCGCCGTCAAAGAAGACATCCAAACCATGATGAGGACAAAGAGCTGGAAAGGGATACGTCATTCCCTTGGGTTGAAGGTTAGGGGTCAGAGGACGAGGACGACGGGCAGAACCGGCATGACGGTCGGTGTTTCGCGGAAGGCCGCCGCGGCCGCTGGACAACAGCAACAAGAGGAGAAGAAGTAGGTTATTCGAGGGCTTTCCGGGCCAGCGAAGCCCCGGCCGCGAGGTTTAACTGTTTCCTGTAGGCGATATCCCAGCTCCTTGTCCGTAATCCGCAGTCGTTACAGGCAACGACTTTTTCGGGGTCGTCCAACATTTTCGCGGAATACAAAATCCTATCCCTCACCAGCTCCGGCGGCTCCACGAAATCGGTGTGAACGTCGACCAACCCCGGTGCGATTTTGAAACGACAATCGTATTCTTTGAAAACTTTCAAAATTTCAAACCCCTTCCTTTTCTCCGGCTCCAAACCGGGGAGTCGGGTGTCGGCGTTTGAACATGAAATCGACAACACGTCGGCTTTCATCTCAAGGAGGGCGGGGAAAAGAGCCCGGTAGTCCGTGTAGCAGATGTGAACGGCGATTTTCGACCCAAGGCCTTTCACGGCCTTGTTTATGCTTTCGACTACCAGCTCGGATTCACGTGGTTTGGTGGCTGCCGCCGGCTCGTCCAACTGCAGATATTCAACCCCTTCGTTGTCTAAAGTTTTGAGAACGGGGTGGATTATTTGGTCGACGAGGTCGAGGACAAAATCTCTTTTCGCTGAAAAAGATTTTTCCGCTAAATCACGGCCTGACGCTTTCTTCAAGTAGTATTCGTCGAAAGACCAGTCGGCGAGTGTGTAGGCTGATGTGACGGGAACCTTGAGAGGTTTTTTGGCGTGTCTTTTGTTGAACTGTAGTTCGTCGAGATGGTAGGGCCGTAGTAGATGCGGCCGTCGGATTACGGCTGCTTTCCTGTAGAATTCGTTGTCCCAAACCCTGACGACACCCCGGAACTCAAAACCATCGACGTACTGGAGCGGATGCTCATACATTTCGACCCTCCGCTGCTCCCCGTCGTAAACCAAATCCAGACCAGCCGATTCGAAAAACCGCAACCCGTAAACGCAGGCCCAGTCAACCATCTGCGAATCATCCACGGATTCTTTCTCGAGCAGCTTCACCAATTCCTCATGGTTCTCGACGCCGAGTAGCCCGCCCCACCGCCTTGCCTCGGCCACGGCCTTGGAACGGTCTTTCGCCCTGAAAGGAGCCTTGTTGAGGCTGCCGACCTCCATCACCGGAAAAAGTTTGTCCACGTCAACCAACCTCCCTTAAAACATCTCCCAAAAGACCGAGCTTCTTCAACGCGTGTTCGCTGGGAAGATGTTCGAGTTCGCAGTTGGGCCCGAAATGAATTTCTTTCACCCGCGTAATCTTCTCCACCGTCCGGAGCATCGAAACAACGTCGGCCACGTCCTCCAGAAGCGTGTTCCTTCCGTCGACCAAACCGACGTACAGAGCTTTATCCATTTCCAAACCTCTCAAAGCTTCGACAGAAGTTTTGTACAGGTCGATTCCCAGCACATCGACATCAAAATCCCGCAGGAAACCGAGAGTTCTAGCGGAAGAGCCGAAGGGCAGATGGAGAAACAACTCCCGCTTCGTTTTGCTTTTGAAAGCTTCAACGGCTTTTTTCGATATTTCCAGCTCCGACAAGGAGACCTCCTCAAACACGAGCGAAGGAGACGACATCTGAATTTGGGCGAAAGGCCCCACCCTTTTCACGAATTCAGCCAAAGCATCCGCCACATCCATGACAAATTCATCGAACCTTTCATAGAACCGGTTCTCAGCAAGACGGGCGAAGCAGTAGGGCTCGGGCAAAACAATTTTCCTTTTCCTTTCATCGATTAGATGGTGAAAGAAAACCGAACGGTCAAATTCATCTTTTAAACCGATTCGACCGAAAACCGAAGGTATTTTGTAAAAGAAGTTGTTGTCAAACCATCGGAAAAGGCCGTTGATTTCCACGTTCTCGAGCGATGATGCAAACGGCCTCAGCAGGTCGTTCCACGCTAACATACCTTCCAGTACATATGCAAGACCGGCCTTTTCCTGCACCTCGACATACATCCGGGAAACTTTCTCCAATTCCCTCCGAAGAACATCCGGAGAAATTCTCTTCTTCGCAAAATCCCTGTAAGTTTTGATGAGTGTGTCGGGCCTCGGCAGAGCGCCTACAAGATATGCCTTCATCCTTACATCCGTCTTTCTGAGCTGTGTCCTGGGAAGTAGCCCGCCTTCGGGTCGATGTAGTTCTTCGCCACGTTGACGGCGACCGCTGCTTGACCGAAGCCGACCACGAGAAGGGCCAGCTTAACCGAATCGGGTTGCTGAGCTATGTCGCCCGCCGCGTATACGCCGGGTATGTTTGTTTCGCAGCGACCGTTGATTTTGATGAAGTTTCCCTCCATCTCTAACCCCCATCTCTTGAAAAGCGACACGTCGACAAGATGGCCCAGCTGAAGAATCAAAGCATCAACCTCGATAGTTACCTCTTCGCCGGTTTTGTTGTTGAAAACAGTAACCTTTTCAAGCTTGTCCCCTCCGTCCGCGGATTTGACCTCATAAGGCACCAGAACTTTGACGGGGGAGTGGAAAAGCTCGATTACACTTCCTTCGTGAGCTCGAAACTCCATCCTCCTGTGGACAAGGTAGGTCTCCTTCGCCACCTCCTTCAAGTTCAAGGCCCAATCGACCGCCGAATCACCGCCGCCGACGATCATGATGCGTTTATCTTTGAAGGCCCAGCGGTCGCGAACCGTGTAATACACCCCTTTGCCCTCAAATCTTTCGACGGACGGGTTGCCGAGCTTTCTGGGGGTGAAAGCTCCATGTCCAGCAGCAATCAGAACCGTTTTGGAAAAATGAACTCCTTTATCCGTTGTCAGCTCGATCATTCCGCCGTCAAGCTTGGTTAAGCTCAGCACTTTCTCCGAATACAAGATCATCGGCTTGTAGGCGTTGGCCTGTTCGTAGAGGAATTTTGCGAGGTCTTTGGCCAATACCTTGGGGAAGCCAGCTACGTCGTAGATGAATTTGTCGGGATAGAGCGTGGTCAGCTGCCCGCCGTAGGTATCGAGAGCTTCGATTATCTTCGTTTTCATGCCCCTCATGCCGGCTGCGTAAAAGGCCGCGAAAAGACCCGTCGGCCCCGCGCCTATGATGGTGATGTCATATACGTCGAAGGGTTCCGTGGTCACGAAAAATAGCCTGTATTTGCACGTTTTAAATCTGCGGCACGTTGCCAGTTTTAAAGGGGAGGCTTAGTTCGGCGATGTCGGCAAAGTCTTCGCAGATTCTCGCGAGATGGAAATAGAGTTTGTATAATGAGGCGGAATTTTCTTTGCCAGATATTTTTTTCAGAAAGGCTTCGCTCCGCCGTAAAAATTCTTTTCTCATACCGGTGACTTGATTGATTTTTTCAAGGTCTTGGCTGAAAAAGGCTTCGAGCGGGCCCGAGCCCATCGACACAACCACGTTTGCGAGGTTTTTAAACTCGCCCAAAAAATCTTCGCCGGCAAACTTGATGTTTCGAAGGGTTTCTTTGCCGATTTCAGCCGCTTGGTCACCTGCGTCCTCGATGAATTTGGCTGCTACCCTAAAATCGAGTAAAGTCAACGGCGATACATCCATTTTCTTAGCCAGAGCCGGGTCTAAGACCGCTGAACGAAGAATTCTCACAAGAGTGAAATAAAGTCTGTCCACTTCTTCGTCCCTTTGAACGACGATTCGGGCGAGGGATGCGTTTCTTTTGACAACCGCTTCTACGGCGTTTTCAGTCATGCCGAGAACGAGGTTATGCTGTCGCCGCAGCAGTTTTTCCGGCGCCACAACCTCTCTGTCGATAACGACTTGGATCTCGATTTTTTCCGATGTTTCATCCACTATTTCCGCTCCGGCCAGACCGCGGACGCTTTTTCTTATTTCAGAGAACTGAGTGTCGGAGATGGGTGTTTTGGACACGATTTTTATCAGGCTGTATCCATACAGGTAGGCTCCTACTATGAGCTGGTTTACGTCCGGGGTTAAGGATATCTCTACTTCTGACAGCTGTTTTTCGACAACTTTTTCGGGGTAGATGACGATGCCCCCGTCTTCGGTGGGCTTGAGCAAAACGGTCGAGCGTTTGCGGAGCCCCATCCGCTCAACCCATTCTTTGGGAAGAGTCACCGCGTAAGAGCTGCCTCCCGTAAGCTGAATGGCCCTCCTTATCTCCACGTCTGTACGATCCCTTTTCCAGTTGTTAAGCCTTGAGCGAGATACATTTAATACTTGACGAAAGAAATTAAACCATTTAGACAAAAAAATGCCGAAATGGGGTTATTCGACGGTCGTCGGAAAGAAGGAGTCGGAGGTAAGGGCGAGCCTCCGCGAGGTTGATGTGTCGCCGAAGTGGGCGAGGGAGGTCTGTGAAGCGATAAAGGGGTTGACCATTCCGGAGGCCAAAAAGCTCCTCGAGGACGTAATCAACAAACGGCGGATGATTCGGTTCGGCCGTTACAGTAAGAAACGGGCTCATCATGCGGGAATAAAGGGGCCGGGAGGTTTCCCGGTCAAAGCTTCGAGGCATGTGCTCAAACTTCTGGAAAGCCTTGAAGCGAACGCAGAGTTTAAAGGCCTTGACCCGGAGAAGACGAAAATCGTTCACGCGGTTTCGCATAAAGGCCGTGTTTCGCCAAAATACATAGAAAGGGCCTTCGGCCGCTCCAGCCCCTACAACAAAACGTATGTGCATATAGAAGTGGCGGCGGTGAGCAGCTCATGACGCTCGTAAAACAAATCCTGCTTTCACGCATTAAAAAATCAGACATCGAAGAATACCTGCGGGAAAAACTGAAAAACGCTCTTTTCGGCGGAGTGAACATCAGCTTCACTCCACTCGGAACCAGAGTGACCATCTACGCGATGAGGCCCAGCAGGGTGATAGGGCCTAAAGGGAAGATGATTAAGGAAATAACGGAGGATTTGGAGAAGAAGTTTGGGGTCGAGAACCCGGTTGTTACGGTCGTCGAGGTCGAAGTTCCGGAGCTGAATCCCTACGTGATGGCTGAAAGGATTGCTCAAGACCTTGCGCGTGGGATGCGTTATAGGAGGGTTGGGTTTTGGGCCGTCCGGCGAATCATGGAGGCGGGTGCGAAAGGTGTTGAGGTTCACGTCAGCGGAAAGCTAACCTCTGCCCGGGCGAGAACGGAAAAATTTAGCGAAGGGTTCATCCCCAAGTCGGGGGAGCTTGCGACCAACTACGTCCTCGAAGGAAAATCATCGGTTCTGCTCAAAACGGGGCTTTTCGGAGTCAGGGTTCTGATTTACCCGCCGGACGCACCCCTGCCAGAGGAGATTAAGGTAAAGGTGAAGGAGGTTGAAGGCAAAGGAACTCAGGGAAATGGATGAAAAAGAGCTTCTGGAGAAAATCAACGAATTGAAGAGCGAGCTGAGGAAGGCGGTGTCGGAGATCGGAACAGGTGGTGCCGTTCAGAACCCGATGAGGAAGCGGGAGCTCCGCAAATCAATCGCAAGAGCCTACACGGTCTTGACCGAGAAGAGGTTGAAGAAGAAATGACCAAGATGTCTTCTGTTTTTCTGCTGGGGAGGCGCATTCGAGCGGCCTACGGAGGCCGCCTGTTTGAAGGAGTGGTGGTAGGGGAAACAAAAAACACCGTCATCGTATCGACTGAACGTGGTGAAAAGGTGTTTCCGAAGATGCAGTCGGTTTTCTGGGTCAGAAACGGTCAGGAGGTTAAAATCGAGGGCTTTCGTCTCTTCGGAAGGCCTTTCGAAAGGTTGTTGAAAGGTGTGAAGAAATGAGCGAAGTTCGTAACGTAGGATTGTCGGTAAAGACGCCGGCGTCGTCCTGCGACGACGTCGACTGCCCTTTTCACGGAAAGCTATCCGTCCGTGGAATACTTTTGACAGGCGTCGTGTACAAAAAGAAGATGAACAAAAGCGTCGTGATTGAGCGGGAACACACCGTCTACGTCCGGAAGTTCAAAAGGTATCTTCGGAGAAGGTCTCGTCTTTCGGCGCATCTTCCTCCATGCATAGACGTTGAGGTGGGTGACAGAGTTCGGGTGGGTGAATGCAGGCCTTTGAGCAAGACCGTCAGCTTCGTTGTTTTGGAGAAGGTGGGGTGAAGACATGGCGAAGCGTTCGAGAGCGGTTGCGGCTGTCGGCGTTCTCGAAAGAAGGCCTAACCTTCCGAGGACGGTTGTTCTCGGTTCGCTCGTGACATGCGCAGATAACTCCGGCGCTCAGGTGTTGAAGATTGTCCAAGTTCACGGCATCACGGCGAGGCTGCGGAAGGTGCCGGCTGCCGCTGTGGGCGACATGATGAGCGTCACCGTAAAGAAAGGTTCGGCTGACCTGCGGAAAAAGCCGATGCACGCCGTCCTCATCAGGCAGAAAAAACCCTACCGGAGAGGAGACGGAACGTGGATATCTTTCGAAGAAACCGCCGCAGTCCTCGTAACGCCTGAAGGAGACTTGAAGGGGACGGAAATCAAAGGCCCGGTCGCAAAGGAAGCGGCTGAAAGATGGCCCCGAATAGCCAACGCCGCCAGCATAATCGTATGAGGGAAATGACATGTCCTCGAAACCAAGGAAACAGAGGTTAAGACGCTTCAACGCACCACGCCACATTCTCGGGAAATTTCTGTCGGCTCATCTTTCCCCCGAGTTGAGAAATAAATACGGCAAACGTTCGGTTAGGCTTCGGGTCGGCGACACCGTGAAAGTATTGAAAGGCAGCTTCAAAGGCGTTGAAGGGAAGGTCAAGCGTGTCGACGTCAAAAAAATGATGGTTTACATGGAAAATGTTTCCCGTAAAAAGACCGACGGCTCTACAGTCGACGTGCCGGTTAGAGCACCTAACCTAATGATTACGCAGCTAAACCTCGACGACAAGCTGCGTAAGCAGAAATTGGAGGCGAAGCAGACGTGACCCATCTCAAATCCCTTGCCGCACCCCGTCATTTCCCGAAGAAAGCAACCGTGTTCACAGTCAGCCCTGCTCCCGGACCGCATCCCAAAAAACGGTCCATCCCTCTTTTGATAGCAGTCAGAGACATTCTGAACTACGTTGATGACGGAAAAACCGCCCGGAAACTCATCAAGGCCGGAAAGTTTCTCGTCGACGGCAGGCCCGTCAAAGACCCTCGTTTCCCCATCGGTTTGATGGACGTATTGTCTGTGGAAGCCACGGGCGAACATTTCAGAGTTTTAGTCAAGCCCGGCAAAGGACTTTTCCTGTTCAAAGTCACCGCTGAGGAGTCTGGTTTTAAAGTTGTTCAGGTCTTGAGGAAGAATCACGTTAAAGGCGGGGGGTTGATGGTCGGTTTTCACGACGGCCGTACACTTGTCTTTCGGGGTGAAAGCCTTGAACGAGGCCTCGGCTTCAAGATTCTCGACGGCGTAAAACTCGGGCTGCCGGAACAGGAGATAATCGAAGCGGTTCCAATCGAAGCTAACGTATATGGATATGTCCATAGCGGCGCAAGAGCGGGCCTTCACGGCAGAATCGTCAAAATCAGGAGGGAGGTGGTCTTCCCCGACAAGCCGACGGCGACCATCGAAACCATTCAAGGTACGATCACCACGCTTCTCCGAAACATCATGCCGGTCGGAGGTGAAAAACCATGGATAACGCTGCCTTAGAACAGCTCGTCAAGCCCCGGATAGAAAAAGTCGTCGTAAACTGCTCCGTGGGAGAGGGTGGGGCCAAGCTGGAGAAAGCCACGAAAATCATCGAATCGCTTATCGGTCAAAAACCCGAGGTGAGGAAAGCCAAGAAAACCATCCGAGGGTTCGGCATACACAGGGGAGAACCGATAGCCATCCGCGCAACCCTCCGAAAACAGGCCGCCGTCGACTTTCTACGCAAAGCCCTCGCCGCCGTCAACAACCGCATCAAGTTTTCGTCGATAGACAAAGACGGAAACTTCTCCTTCGGCATCAAAGAACATCTCGACATACCGGGAACACGATACAACCCAGAGCTGGGAATAGTCGGAATGGACGTGACGGTTCATCTTTCCAAGCCCGGCTACAGAGTTTGGAAAAGGGCCTACAGGCCTTCGAAGGTGGGGAAAAGACAGCGGGTTTCAAGTAACGAAACCGTGGAGTTTTTGAAAAGTTTGGGGGTTGAGGTGGTGGAGGAATGAAGCTCAAGCCGCCGAAGCAGAGGAAGTTCGGTAAAGGAGTTCACGTCTGCCGCCGCTGTGGAACGAGCGTCGGCGTCATAAGGAAATATGGGCTCTACATATGTAGGAGGTGCATCAACGAAATCGGGCCCAAGCTCGGTTTTCAGGTGTATGATTAGGTGATAGGAGGATGACGGATTTGGTATCATCTCTTTTCACAACTTTGCAAAACAACGAAGTCGTGAGAAACCGCGACTGCTTCGTCAAAGCATCGAAGCTCGTCGGCGAAGTGTTGAAGGTTCTGCAGCGGAACGGATACATCGGCGCCTTCGAATTCATCGACAACGGAAGAGGCGGCATATTCAAGATACAGCTTCTCGGCAGAATAAACAGGTCAGCGCCGATAAGGCCGCGGATCGCCGTCAAGTCAACTCAGTACGAATTTTTTGAACAAAGATATCTTCCGGGAAGAAACATCGGCCTTCTCGTCGTTACCACGCCGAAGGGCGTTATGTCGCACGAAGAAGCGAAAACGCAGAAGACCGGGGGGAGGTTGCTGGGCTATGTCTACTAAATACGTCGAAGATTCTTACCCGATTCCAGCTGGCACATCAGTCAAAATTGATGGGAAAACACTTGTTTTCGAGGGAAAGAAAGGCCGCGTCGTCAAAGACGTCAGCCACATCCCCGCCGAAATAAAGATAGAGAACGGAAGGATAATTTTCCGCGTCCCGGGCAGGTCGCGGAAGGCAAAGGCCCTGTTGGGAACGCTGGTTTCCATCGCGAAAAACGCTTTCACAGGAGTTTCGAAAGGATACGTTTACCGGATGAAAGTCGTTTCGTCACATTTCCCGATTACCGTCAAAGTTTCGGGCGGAGAAGTTCACATTACCAACTTCATCGGCGAAAGATACGTAAGGAAGGCAAAGATTGTCGGAGATGTTAGCGTGCAGGTAAAAGGCGATGAAATCATCATCAGCGGCGTCGACCGGGAAAGCGTTGGGCAGACGGCTTCAAACATCGAGAACGCGACCAAGATTACGAGGAAAGACCCGCGGAAATTCCTCGATGGCATCTACGTTTTGGAGAAAGCTGTGGGGTGACGGCTGTTTGTTACCGCGTAAAATCCTACGTAAAAGACGGCAAACTCCTGAATTCGTGCGGCAGGAAAGCTGGCGGTACGTGAGGCTGAGAACCGGATACAGGCGGCCCCGGGGGAAGGACAGCCGGATGCGGCTTCAAAAAAGCGGCTCACCGCCTCTCGCCAAAATCGGCTACGGCAGCCCATCAAAGTACCGTGGACTTCATCCGTCTGGATACAGGGACGTTTTGGTGTCGTCGGTGGCGGAGCTTGAAGTTCTCAAACCCGAAAAAGACGCCGTCAGAATTTCGAGCCGTCTCGGGCTAAAGAAGAAGTTGGAGGTTTACGAAGCAGCTCGGGCCAAAGGCCTTAAAGTGCTTAACCCGCCCGCCAAAGCAGGTGGTGGATGATGACGCTGGAAATGCAGAGAAGGATGGCGGCAGACCTTCTCAAATGCGGGACTACGAGGATTAAGTTCGACCCCGAAAGGATTGAAGACATCGAATCAGCCATCACCCGGGCCGAAATCAGAAAGCTAATTGCCGACGGTGCCATCTACAAAACACCAGCCAAAGGCGTGAGCAGGGCCCGGTTCGAACCAAAAAGAAAACGCGGCGAAGGAAGCCGCGAAGGAGCCAAACATTCCATCATTCCGAGAAAGACAGCTTGGATACTACGGGTAAGGTCCCAAAGAAAATATCTGCAAAAGCTGCGGGACAGAGGAGTTATAGAACCGGCCGATTACAGGACGCTCTACAGCTACGTGAAGGCCGGCAACTTCAAGTCGGTGGCGTCGCTGAAAGAATTCATCAAGAACAAGGGGTTGCTCAAGGAGGGTGTTTGAGATGGCGGGGCCTCTTGTTCGGATGAAGCCGCGTCGCCGTCGGCAGGGGTTGACGGACTACCGGAAAAGGCTGAGCTTGGTCAAATCAGGTATCGAAAGGCTCGTCGTCCGACGCAGCAACCGCAGGATTGTCGTCCAGCTGGTAAAATCGAAGGCCGGCGGAGACCGGACCCTGTTGACGGTTTCGTCGGATGTCCTCTCAAAATACGGGTGGAAGGCCTCTTTCAAATCGGTTCCCGCAGCATACCTGACAGGGCTTTTGGCCGGCAAGAAAGCCGTCGAAAACGGAATTGAAGAGGCGATCGTTGATTTGGGGTTGTATCGGTCGGTGAAAGGCTCCCGTCTTTACGCGGTCGTCAAAGGAGCGGCCGAAGCCGGCTTACAGGTGCCGTTCGACGAAGAAATGTTACCCGATGAAGATAGGATACATGGTAAACACATCGTCGAATATGTCGGGAAAATTTCGCAGACGCCGTTTGGCTGGCAGTTCACGGCCTCAGACAGGAATTATCTACTTAAGCTCGAAGATGAGGTGAAACGAATCAAAGGCGAAATTCTCGGAGGTGGTGGAGATGAGTGAATGGGTTCCGCGGACAAACCTCGGTAGAATGGTGTTGGAAGGGAAAATCAACTCGATAGACCAAGTATTCCAGACGCACGGCAAAATTTTGGAGCCGGAAATAGTCGATAAGCTGCTTCCCAACCTCGAACAGGAGGTCATCGACGTCAAACTCGTCCAAAGACAGACCGACGCCGGCGAGAAAACACGTTTCAAAGCTTTGGTCGTCGTGGGCAACCGGGACGGATACATCGGAATAGGCACCGGCAAGTCTTCGCAGGTGGTTCTGGCCATCGAAAAAGCGATTCGAAACGCCAAAATGTCGATTGTTCCGGTGAAAAGAGGCTGCGGCAGCTGGGAATGCGCCTGCGGAGAATCTCACAGCGTTCTGGTCAAGTCGGAAGGAAAATACGGAAGCGTCAGAATACAGTTGCTTCCAGCTCCGCGAGGCCTCGGGCTGGTGGCCGGCGAATCGCAGAAAATCGTCCTCGCACTCGCAGGAATACAGGATTGCTGGACCAAGAGCTTCGGCGAAACCAGAACATCTCTGTCGGTCGTCGGAGCCACCTACGAAGCCCTCAAACGGACCACGGAAGTAGTTCTACCCGACCTGTGGAGGACCGTTTAAAGATGACGGTCGTGGCCGTCGTACGCATCAAAGGAAACGTAGGCATCGACCCAGACGTTGAAAAAACACTCCAATCCCTTAACCTTAGAAAGGCCTTTACCGCAGCCCTTTTCCAACAGTCCGAAACAATCGAAGGAATGCTGCACAAGGCCCAAAGATATCTTACTTGGGGCAAGCCCAACAAAGAAACAATCTTCACCTTACTGAAAAGAAGCGGCTCCTTCTCCGGAGATCTGGCGACGCTTTCGGAAAAACTGGAGAAAGGAGAGGAAGTTCTTCAAACGCCGGTTTACGTCCAACTCCGTCCTCCGAAAAAAGGGTTCAAGGGCTCCGTCAAAAGGGCCTACAAATCCAAAGGCGAATACGGCGACCGCGCGGACGACATAAACGAGTTGATACGCCGTATGGTTTGACGGGAAACACTTATTAACAAACCGGTCGTCTTCCATCTCAGTCTGGTTTTCGGGTGGAATTTGATGCCGACAAGGTTGCGGAAAGTGCGGAAAAGACGCGGCTCCCGAACCCACGGCTGGGGCCAGATAGGACAACATCGAAAAACCGGAGCGAAAGGCGGCCGAGGAATGGCCGGCGGACACAAACACAAATGGACCACTCTCCTCAAAACGAACTACTTCGGAGAGGACGGCTTCGTCCCCATCAAACGCGTTGATGAAAAAACCGCAAACCTCATCACGGTTTCAACCTTGGCGGAAAAAACCGCAAATTCGGTGGTCAACCTCGCCCAAGCTGGATACGGGAAACTACTCGCCGGGGGACGAATCACTAAACCCGTGACGGTCGTTGTGGCGAAATGGAGCCGTGGTGCGGAAGAAAAAATTAAGCAAGCAGGCGGTAAAGTCGTCAAGCCAGACGAGCTGATGCCTGCATGAGCGAGAAATCCCCGGTTCGAACGTTTTTTGAAAAATTTTCACGCATCCTCCCCGAAATAAAGAAACCAGGCAGAAAGGTCGGGTTCGGCGAAAAACTGGCGTGGACAGCGTTGGCGCTCGTTGTCTACAGCTGGATGGGCCACACCATTCTTTACGGTCTGCCGACCGGTCAGCAGGTCGGCCAAAGCCCCGTCCTGCTCAACGTGGTCTTCGCTCAAAAAACCGGCACGCTGATCACTCTCGGTATAGGGCCCATCGTTACGGCGGGCCTCATTCTTCAGCTTTTGGTAGGTGCTGAGCTGATCAAACTCGACCTCAAGAAAAGCGAAGACAGAGCTCTCTTTACGGCGGTCAGCAAATTGTTTGCGATAGTGATTGCAGTTTTTCAGGGGGCGGCCTATGTTTCAGCCGGGTTTTTCGGGCCGACAACCCAAACCCAGAACCTTGTCATCTTCGTCCAACTGGTTTTGGCCACCATCCTCATCATTCTTCTCGACGAACTCGTACAGAAGGGCTGGGGCATCGGAAGCGGCATCAGCCTCTTCATAGTAGCCGGAGTAGCTGAAGAAATCTTCGTATCCCTATTCTCACCCATCCTCTTACCCGACCAAATCTACCAAGGAGTAATACTCGCCATCATCCAGACCATCATAGCCGGCAACATCTCACCTCTCCTCATACGCGAAGGCGGATTTCCCGACATAGTCGCTTTCGTGTCGACGATATTCCTCATAGTCGCCTTGATATACATCGAAGCCATCAGAATCGAAATCCCGATATCATACGCCAAATTCCAAGGATACCGGGCAAAATATCCGGTGAAGCTCCTCTACGTTTCAAATGTCCCCATCATCTTCGCCACCACCGTCTTCAGCAACATCTTCTACCTCGGCTCGCTCGTCTGGAGCAGGTTCAACCCCAACAACGACAACTTTTTCCTCAACCTCATAGGCACGTACCGGTTCGACGAAGAAGCGGGAACGGTCATATCCACCGGTGGCCTCGCATACTACGTCATCGGGCCGAGAGGTCTGGCACAGGTTTTGGAAGACCCCGTCAAGGCGGTGGCTTACGCCGCGATGCTCATCGTCTTTTCCGTTTTGTTTGCGAAGTTCTGGGTTCAGATTTCGGGGTTGGCGCCCGAAAAGGTGGCTGAACAGTTGATAAGCGCTGGAATGCAGGTGCCCGGGTTCAGAAGGTCTCCCGAAATCATCGCCAACATCATCAGAAAATACATCGGAACAGTCACCATCCTCGGAGGCCTCATCATCGGAACAGTCGCCAGCGTCGCGGACTACCTCGCGGTCTTCGGCTCCGGAATCGGAATTCTCCTCACCATAGGAATACTCCACCAATACTACCAGCTCCTCATAAGGGAGCGGATATCCGAGATGTATCCCGCTTTCGGCAAGCTGCTGGGGAGGGAATAGACATGGTCACCGAAATGGTGATGATTTCATCAGTCGCGGCGGCTCTTTCCGCGGCAACTTCCATACTCCGTAAGCTGGTCTTCAAAAAAGAAGATTACGCGAAGATGGCTGAAATTCAGCAGTACAACCGAGAGTTGATGAACGCAACCCGTAAAAAAGACCAGAAAACAATCCAGAAACTTCAGAAAAAGAAGGCCTACATACAGCAGATAAACGCCGAAGTAACCAAGAAAAACCTCATCACCATGTTTTCGAGCCTCATGATCTTCTTCACCGTATATCCTCTGTTAGTTTCGTTTTTCGGCGACGTCGTTGTGGGCGTCACCCCCATCGGACTCGAGATACCTTTTGTGACCGAGTCGGGCACGCTCCGGTTTTACGGATGGTTTATTTTGTCGTTTTTCGGCGTAAGTTCGCCGATAACGAAGGTTCTCGGCCTTGGTTTGACCGGCATGCAAGTAACTGGAGGTGAAAAGGATGAGAAGAAGCCTTCGGACACGAAGCAAAAGGAGAAAGACGATTAAAACTCCGGGAGGAAAGAGCAAGCTGCATTTCAGGAAAGAGAAATATGGATGGAGAAAGTGCCGTTTCTGCGGAAGAACGATCCATGGAACTTCGGGTGGGCGGAAATCCGCCCACAGCGAAAAATCAGTCGAAAGGCTTTACGGCGGAGAGGTGTGTCCTGCTTGTTTGGAAAAATCATTCATAGCCGTCGCTGCCTCTGAATGGAAACTTTGAAGAAGTTTTTCGCGGTTTCAGCTATCACTTCAGCGACCTGTTCGGGCTTCATCCTGGTTGTGTCGATGATAAGGTGGAAAGGGGTAAAGTCTTTCCCAATCTTGATTCCATACAGCCTACGGTAGATGTTTGAGCTTTTCCGGTCTCTGACCCGAAGCAGCTTCGAAGCCTTCAGTTCAGATATCCTACTTCTTTCGGCCATCCTTTTCGCCCTTGTTTTGTCGTCCGCGGTCATCCAAACTTTGAAGGCCTTTTCCTTGAAAAGCCAAGGCATCACCCACGAATCAACCACGTAGCCGCCGTTCCGGCAGATTTCCAGAAGCTTGTCGTCGACTTTCCTGTCAAAGCTGGGGTCACGGCTTCTTAACGAAAGAAATTCTATGCCCTTCGGTGTTTCCCACCATCCGGGGCCGCCCGGCTTGAACCCCATGTCCCGCGCAACCGCCTTAAGCGCATCTCCCCCCGAAACATACTTCATTCTCAGCCTTTTCGCGACGAGTTTGCCGACGGTTGATTTGCCGACGGCGGCGAACCCGGCTATGCAGATGACTTTTTTCGCAGCCATATGTGTGAAAAAGACCAGCGAAATTTATGTATAAAAATAGTTTCGAACACATTAGACGGCAGCCATGGTTGACGAATCCTTAGTTGGCAGAGTCGTAATCAAAACACGGGGAAGGGATGCTGGACGCAAAGGCGTCGTAGTCGCGGTCTACGGCGACGGAAATGTTTTGGTGACTGGGCCGAAAAGCTTGACGGGCCTTCGGCGGAAACGGGTCAACGTCCTGCACATCCAGCCGACGCCGCAGAAACTGGAGACACCGAAAGACGCGTCCGATGAAGAAGTCCTGAAAACAATTAAGGAGGCCGGTCTCGAAAAGTACATGGTGGAAAAACATGCAATCAGCCCGCCTTCCTTGGCAACGAAGCTATGAAACGATGGTCAAACGCGAATCCGAGACCGACTTTCGGTACGGCAAACGGCCTGAAGAAAGAAACGTCTCAGAGCTCCTCAGCCTCGGGGTCGTCAACCTCGACAAACAGAGAGGGCCGACAAGCCACGAAGTCGCCTTCATGGTGAAGAAAATTCTCGGCGTCGAGCAGGCTGGTCACGGCGGGACCCTTGAACTCTGTGGGGAAATCCCGCCGTCTCCGGCGTCCTACCGATGATGGTCGGTGAGGCGACGAAGGTTGCGGCGGTCTTCATGCACGGAGGGAAAGAGTATGTCGGTTTGATGGAGCTTCACGGAGATGTTTCGGAGGAAGATGTGAAACAGGCTTTCCAGTTTTTCACGGGTCCAATCTACCAAGTTCCTCCGGTGAGAGCTGCTGTGGCGAGAAGGCCGAGGGTTAGGGATGTGTATTTTTTTGAGCTGTTGGAGATGGATGGCAGGTATGTGCTGTTTCGGCTGGGTTGTTCGGCCGGAACCTACGTGAGGAAAATCTGCCACGACATCGGAGAATATCTTGGAGTCGGGGCGCATATGGAAGAGCTGAGGAGAACACGTGCCGGGCCTTTCGAGGAGAAGTCATCGATCAGCCTGCTGCAGTTGTATGAGGCGGCGTCGCTCTACAAAGATTCGGGGGACGAAACGATGATGAAAGAAGTAGTGATGCCGGTCGAGAAATGTCTGACACTCGTCCCCAAAGTATACGTACTTGACACCGCGGTCGACGCCGTCTGCCACGGAGCCGACCTAATGGCTGCGGGAATCTGCATGCTCGATTCGGACATCGAGAAGAACGGCCTCGTCGCGGTCATGACTCTCAAGAACGAGCTCGTCGCCCTCGGCCGCGCCGCGATGAACAGTCAAGAGATGTTGTCGGCGGCCGAAGGACTCGCGGTAGACGTCGAACGAGTCGTCATGCAAAGGTCCACGTACCCTCCGGTCTGGAAGGGCGGGCTCCAACGCGTCCACTAACTATAAACCATCCCAAAAACAAAAACCATTAGACGCCGGGGTCCCTCAGCCTGGTAGAGGGCAGGCCTGGAGAGCCTGTGGCCCTTCTGGGCCGCGTGGGTTCAAATCCCACCCCCGGCGTTGTTTTGTTTAATAAATGGCTTGAACCATTTGTTTGGGCTTGGGTGGTTCTTCGTCGCGTATGGAAGCTTTGATGAGGGCGCATAAGCGGGAACGTGGAAGTGTGCGGCTTGCGGAGGAGTATCTCGAAGCTGTTTACGAGCTTTTCAGGGAGAAAGGGGAGAAGGTGAGGCCTGTTGATGTTGCGAGGGCTTTGAACGTCGCGCCCAGCACCGTGAAGAAGGTAATTTCGGGCCTTTGCGAAAAAGGCTATCTTCGATACCAGCCCTACAAAACGTTGGAGCTGACCGAGGAAGGGCTGGCAAAAATCAACGAGCTCAAACACCGCCACGACACCGTCTCAAAGCTTTTCCAAACCCTCGGGATCGATGAATTAACAGCCGAAATCGAAGCCGAAAAGATGGAGCACAGCTTAAGCCCAAAATCCACAAAAATCCTCGAAGCCTTGGTCGAAATTCTAAACGCAGACCCAGAACTTTTGGGCCGGGTGCGGCGAGCAATTCACACCCAAAGTCCGAAAACCTGAACTATACTACGAAAAACGCAAAGGAAACAGGCTTAGTCCGACGGAGGTTAACAGATAAATACGAAAAGATGCACCTAACCCAAGATGGCGTTTGACGGTTTTGCTTGATTCGACGTTACGGGAGGGCGAGCTTTTCAGAGTCCTCAAACAGTCCGCAAAAACCGATTTGTTGGAGAAGCTTGCCGATGCAGGGTTGAAAAGAATTGAGCTGACCTTGGACTATCCACCTCGGACGACCCGCGAAGACGTCGAACCATTAGTGTCGCTGTGTAACCAGCTGGGCGTCGAATCCGTGATACACGGCAGAGCCCTCAAAGACGACGTTTTGTCTGCTTCGAAGTACGAAGCCACCGGAGTCGCCTTCTACATCGCTCCGACAGAAGTTCACCGCCAGTACAAACTTCACGGGATGTCGTACGCAGACGCCATCCGAAGGTTGTGCGAAGCCGTTACCATGGCAAAGGAATTCGGCTTTAGATACGTTAGGGCGACCGTCGAAGATGCTTCGCGGTTTTTTGTGGAAAACCGTACGGCGCAGCTGGTGGAAGCGGTCAAGCAGCTTCGGCAAGCGGGTGCTACGTTGGTTAGCGTTCCCGACACGGCGGGCATGCTTTCTCCCCGTAAAGCCGCTGAATTCATCCGGACAGTCAAAAACCAAACAGGTGCTCCGCTGGCCGCGCATTTCCACAACGACTACGGCATGGCTTCCTCCAACACCGTCGAAGCAGTCCTCGAAGGAGTTGACGAAGCACACACAACAGTCATGGGAATAGGCGACAGAAACGGGATAGCCGACCTCTACGAAGTCGTCGCAGTCCTCGAAGACGTTTTCGGATACAGCACTGGAATCAACCGGGATAAGCTCAACGGCCTCTACAGCTTCTTCGCCAAAGTCGCCGGCATCAAGCTGCCGTGGCGTCATCCGTTGTCGGATGAAGCCAAAACCATCCGAGCCGGCGTCCACCAGTCGATGGCGGTCGAAAAACCCGAAGGCTACATGCCGAAAAAGAAGCTGGAACACGACATCGCCAACCCCGTCTTCCACATAGGCATCTACACAAGCCATCGACTCGTCGCCGCTCTTACGGGGTTAAGCCCATCAGACCCAAAGGTCAGAAACGCCACCGAAGCAATCGCGAAAAAATCTCGGGAAAAAAACAACGGCCTCAGCTACAACGACCTGCGGGAAATACTGTTGAAGGAGCTCGGCTTCGAAGTTGGCAGGGAAAAAATCATGAAATACCTGAGCGGCGAAAAGGTCTATGTTTTGGCCAAACTTGACCCAAAATACGACCCGGCCAAAATCTACGAAGTTCTCGCGTATTGGGATGACGTTGAAGCAATCGACGAAGTCTATGGAGACGTCGACCTCGTGATCGTGGGAAGGATGAAGCTCACCGAAGATAATTTCGTCGAAAGGTTTAGGGATTTGTTTGCAGAAGCTTTGGAGGATTTGAAGATTCTGGTGGCGGATTAGCTTCGGAGTATTGCTGGCAGGGCCTTTGCCGCCTCCGCCCCGAGGGCCTTCATGATATCTGTCGCGCTAACGATACCGACCAATTTTTCACCGCTGACAACCAAAAGCCTTCGTATACGGTTTTGAGCCATAATAGACACAGCCTCTTCCAGTGAAGTGTTTTCGCCGACGACGACGACGGGTGACGACATCACCGTGGAAACAGATGTTTTCCGCGGAGACAGCCCTGCCGCAAGCACCTTCCTAACCAAATCTCTTTCGGTAATTATTCCCACAGGTTTTTCACCGACGACGACCACCGCGGAACCCACCTCCTCCTCAGCCATCACACGGGCCGCAGCATATACGGAAGTCTCCGGAGTTACAGTCACCACATCGGAGCTCATGATGTCCTTGACGACCGTCGCAGCGCCCACGGCATATCACCCAACACAGCCTTCTAAAAGGTGTTTCAAACAGTTTAAATGATGCTCTACAAAATGCAGAACCAGACATGAAAGTCCCCGCAAAAATGACGACCTACTGCCCCAAATGCAACAGCCACACCGAGCACACTGTCTCGCTTTACCGAAAAGGAAAGGAAAGAACACTCGCTCTCGGGGCGAGGCGACACGCCCGCGAGCTCAAGGGCTACGGAGGCCAGAAATATCCGATACAGCGGAAGAAATCGAAAACAACCGACAAGAAAACGCTTGTGTTGAAATGTGTGGCCTGCGGCAGAAGCGTCATGCGTGAAGGAATCAGGCTCAAAAAGATGGAGGTGGTTAGGTGATGGCTGAACAGTGGCCCGACATCATTCCCACGCCGAAGTCCCGTTTTCTGGTTGTCGGCTGCAACGAATGCGGCAACAATCAAGTCGTTTTCGATTCGGCGAAAATCGACGTAAAATGCAACGTCTGCGGCGCCATACTGGCCAAACCAAGCGGCGGCAAAGCAACGTTACTCGGAAAAAAGGAGAGAACGCTTGAGTAAAACCCCCGAAGTCGGGGAACTCGTCATCGGCAGGGTCAAAGACGTAAAGGACTACGGAGCCTACGTGGAGTTGGACGAATATCCCGGCTACGAAGGGTTCGTCCATGTTTCCGAAGTTTCTCTAAAATGGGTGAGAAACATCAGAGAACACCTCAAAGAAGGCCAGAAAATTGTCTTCAAAATCATCCGCGCGAATCCCCAAACGTTTCAAGCCGACCTTTCGATAAGGAGGGTTTCCCAGAAAGAACGGGTTGAAAAGCTTCTCGAAGTCAAGAAAAAATCCAAAGTGAAAAAAGTACTCAAATCCATGGAGGAAAGGAACGAGGCAAAAGCTGTGGAGAAAATTTTGGCGAAAACATCGGACGATGATCTTCTGTATGGTTTTTTTGAGGAGGTGGCCGCCGGCGAGCCGGTGTCGAAGTTTTTTCCCGAACTGAACGGAGCCGAAGCCGATGTGCTGAAAAGGGCCGTTGAGCAGGAAATTAAGCTTCGAGAAGTTGTGGTGAAGGTTGACGTGGTTCTCCGTTGCGAAAGCAGAGACGGGGCGAAAGCCATTAGGGAGGCGGCTTCGGCGGCGGAATCGGTGGCGGGTGGTGCTGAGATGATTGAAATCAGAACCAAGGGGGCGCCGGTTTACACCATGGCGGTCAAGGCGACGACGAAGGAAAGGGCTCAGGAGCTTGTATCCAAAGCTTTCCAAACATGCGGAGACGTTCTGAAGAAATACGGAGGGTTGGCCGAACTCAAACAACAGCCGAAGTAGGGCCGCCCATCTTCTCCATCCTAAAAAGCAGCGACCTTCTTCGGACGATGGTCGTCCGGTTTTCTACTCTCTGGTATTTCGCGTTGACCTCGACGTCCATCGGCAAAGGTTCCTGCGTTGTTTCGACGTCGAGCACGCGCGCCTCTGGGGGAAAGTCCACGTGCCTACCTTTTCCGAGCTTCACTTCGATGCCGAAAATTTTGAAGCCGTCAAGAGCTTCGGGAGGTTGTTCCAGAAGCGTCACACGATATCGGTAAATGCGGCTTCTTTCGGAACGCGACCTCGTTGCCTGTTTGGACACCATTCTACTTTTTTTCATCGTCTTCCCTTTATTTAAAGGTCGGAATATAATTAAATTTGTCTGTCCCCGTTGTGGGTTGTTTGTCATGATGGAATTTATCGTCTCCGTGTTGGCTTTTTTCGCCGCCGCCGTCGGCTCTGTGCTGGGGGTCGGCGGTGGTTTTATCTTCATACCCGTCACCACCAACGTTTTCGCTGTTCCTCCTAATGTCGCGGTTCCAGCCAGCCTGTCCATGGTGTTGGCCAACGCCGTTTCGGCGACGTGGACACGTGCGGCAAAAAACGCGCTTAAGCTGAGGTCGAACCTTTGGCTTGGTTTGGCGGCTGTCCCTTCGGCTGTTCTGGGTTCGTACGTGGGTGTGCGGCTTGAAGTGGAATTGTTCAAGCTGGTTTTCGGTTTTTTCTTGGCGTCGGCGGCCTTTCTCGTATGGATGGTCGGAAAAGCTGGGCCGTCGTCCGGTTCGCTGGAAGAAAGACCTTTCACCGTCGGGTTGACCGTCGTGACCGCCGGGTTCCTGTCGGCGTTGCTTGGGCTCGGCGGAGGATTGCTCATGGTTCCGGCTTTTTTGATCTGGTGCCGGCTCGGGCCCCACGAAGCCGTCGGAACCAGCCAGTTTGTGACGGCTTTCAACGCCGCCACGGGAATCGTTTCCTATATGTCTCTGGGGTTCTTCAACCCCGTCCTTTTCGCGACAGCTGTCGCGGGCGGGTTTCTGGGTGGGCTTGTGGGAAGCCGGATAGAACTCGGGCTGCCGGAAACAACTTTAAGACAAGTGATAGTCGTAGGTTTCCTGTTAATCGGGTTTTGGATGATTCTGTCGACGGCCCTAAATTAGCTGTATCGCCGTCATCAGCAAAAGCGAAACGGCGAAAACCACGGCCCAAACTTTCCAGCCCCAAGCCAGCACCTTTTCTCCGTCAAGCGGCGGAATGGGAAGTAGGTTGAAAAACATCAAAAAAGCGTTAATCGAAGCAATAGTCTCGAAAACCGGATAGGCGAGCAACTTACCCAGAACAAATAATGCCGCAGCAGCGACCAAGTTGAAAAGAGGGCCTGCGACGGCGATTTCTCCCACCGTCTTGATTGACGCAAGTCCCCGGATCACCACTCCTCCGGGCATGATAACCTTGAATGGAACCGGCAGCACTGCGGTGAGCAGAGTGACGAACAGACCTGTCGGAAACAACCGAAACTCAGCCGCCAACCCCCTTAACGTGCCCACGAATTTGTGGGCAAGTTCATGCCCGATGAAAGAGGCCGCAAAACCGGCGACCAACACGGCAAAGGAAGCCGTCGGACTGAAGCGGAAGCCGATCAGCCCCAAGCCGGCCAAACAGACGGCAGCGGTCGCAGCCGCCAGATGGAGAATTTCGTTCCTGCCAAATACGAGCTGTGTCTTCGGAGCGCGCGGTGAATACCTTACAGCGGCCCTCATGCGAATCTCTTCGGGGCTTTTGGCTTTTACAACCCCGACGCATCCATGTTTTTCGGGCAGACGATGGGCTGAGCAGAAAACTAACCCACAGTAGCTACACCGAAAAGGCAGCGTTTCATCCGCCCCGCAGACGCTGCATTCAGCCAAGCTTGACAAAAAGATGCTTCTTGATTTTTATAGCTTCCTAAATTTAAATACGGTCAGACCCGTTAATCGAACATGGCCAGAAGCCGGGACTGGGATGATTTTTTAGCCCGAATCAGCAAAGAGGTTGAAGAAAGAATCAGAGACGCGATGGAGCAGTCTGTTCAAGCGTTTGAGCCGTTTGCGGGGGAATATCGGAGGCCTCGGGCTGACTACCGGCTTACGTCCACACATATTTACATCATCTTGGAGATGCCGGGATGCGCGAAAGAAACGATAGACCTTCAAGCCGACGAAACATCTATCACAGTGACGGCAGAATACATGACCCCCGACAGGGAATACAGCTCTCTCTACCCGTTCAGCTTGGGTAAGGGCTTCAGAAGGTCGGTGAAGACGCCGCGCCCCATCGACCCGTCCAAAATCGAAGCAAAATACGAGTCGGGGCTGCTGTTCGTCAAAGCTGAAGTCGCCCACCCTAAAGGCGTCAAAATTCCGATAGAATGAGACATGGTCAAATTTTTCAAAGAACTCGCGCTTTTGTGCGAAAACCTCGAAGCAACAAATTCCAAAAACGAAAAAATAAAGCACGTGGTCAACTATTTACGGAGCTTCCATCCCGGCGAATATGACGAAGCCCGGTACGCGGCCTTCCTTCTCGTCGGAATAAGCTCTGGAATAAGAAGAATCGGCACTAACATCGGGCCTTCAACTCTCTTCAAGGCATATTCCCAAAGGCAGCTGCTTCTTTCCGAATTTCAGCCACTTACGGTTTCAGATGTTTGGAATACCGTGCAGAACATCACGAAAGCTTCGGGAAACGGCGTCCTCGAAATCCGTAAAAGCATGCTGTCCAACCTCTTCGCCAGAGGCGACGAAGTTGAAAGGAAATGGCTTCTGAGGATGTTGATGGGGGAGATGCGGCACGGCGTCAACGCGGGTTTACTGGTTGAAGCTTTGGCCGATTATGCAGGTAAGCCGGTTGAAACTTTGAGAACGGCGGACATGTTGCTCGGCGACCTCGGCGAACTCACCAAAAAAACCCTTCAAAACCGGCTCGAAGAAATCAAGCTGACGATTTTTAAGCCAATCAAACCCATGCTCGCCGAATACGCCTACACCGTCGAAGAAGTCGCCGAAAAACTTGGTTTCCCGGTATTCATCGAACCTAAGATAGACGGAGTAAGGCTTCAAATTCATCAACTCGGGGAAGAGGTGAAGGTTTTCTCCCGCGGGCTCAAAGAAATCACCCGCTCGGTTCCCGACATCGTAGAAGCCGTCGAAAAACACGTCAACGCCGACTCGGCGATATTGGACGGCGAAGCCTATTCCGTAGACGAAAAAGGGAACATCATGCCTTTTCAAGAGACCATGAGGAGAATCGGAAGGGAAAAGAAGGTCGAAGATGTACTGAAGGAACTGCGGCTGAAAATCCGGTTTTTCGACGTCGTCCATTTCAACGGAGAAGATTGTTGGGCGAAACCTTTGGCGGAACGCCGCCCGATTCTCGAAAATTTAGTTGACCAGTCGCTTCTCAACCCGGTTTTGATTGCCGACAACCGTGAAACAGTGGCGGCTAAACTGCGAGAATGGGTGGCGGAGGGATTCGAGGGGTTGATGGCGAAGTCGCCGAAAAGCCCATACACCCCGGGCAGAAGAGGTGGCTACTGGCTGAAAATGAAGCCCGCCCAGACTTTGGACGTGGTTGTTGTAGCCGCCGAATGGGGACATGGCCGAAGAACAGGATGGCTAAGCAACTACCATCTTGCAGTCCTCGACGAAAATAGGGGCGAGTTCACACCGGTCGGGAAGACTTTTAAAGGCTTGACGGACGACGAATTTCGCAAAATGACGCAGCTCCTTCTCGGGATTAAGTTAAGGGACACCGAATGGGGGGTGGTGGTCGAGCCGCGGATTGTGCTGGAGATAGAGTATAACGAAATCCAGAAAAGCCCGCATTACCCCAGCGGCTACGCCCTCCGGTTCGCAAGGGTCAAGGCCATCCGACTTGACAAAACACCTCAAGAAATAGACACTCTATCGACAGTCGCAACGGCTTTCCAAAGGTCGAGAAAAGTATTCACCGCATAACATCACGATATTATCTCTATGAACATCGTTTAACTGCCTTTAAGCAGGCTTTTATCAAACCCATGCTAGACAGCCTACATGAGAAATTTAGCCGCCACCATAACCTCCCTGAGCATAATGATTTTGCTGGGAGGCTTCATGGCCCGAGACGTCCTATCAACATTACCTCCGCTCGGCTACCAAACTGCCATTTTGACGGTTATACTTTCAGCCCTGTCCACACTACTGACCCCCCTCTCTTCAGCCGTGGGAAACCCTTCCTACATCCCGCCCGCCACCACCACGCACATCCTCGGGCTCTGGCCCATCGTCGCATGGATAATAGGCGGCGTTGTCGCGGGACTTCTATCGCAAAAAGCCAAAGAATCCGTCATACCGTCTCTCCTCACGGCGACCATGACCTATCTGATGGTTGTCGGGCTCGCCGCATACACACTTCCAAGAATTCCGAACGCAATCAACTGGGAACACTACCTGACGTGGCTGGCACATCAAATCATATTGGATGGGCCGATGAACTTCGTCATCCTGTTCGCTCTACCACTTGTTTCAGCCCTACTGACATCGTCGATTATCGAATCCACCGCACCCAAACCCGTAATCAGACCAGTGGTCAGCAGGCGGAGAAGATACTGGGACTGGCCGGAGGATGAATAAAAAAGGGAAGGAATTTTGAAGGCTTAGGCGGATCCTGGGGGAGCTGCCTCTGGTGCTGGTGGAGCCGCCGCAGGCTTTTTCGGTTTTTTCGCCTTCTTCACCGGCTTCTTCTTAGCCGCTTTCTTTGCCATTTTTTTCTTCGCCATCTTCGGCTCGTCAACAAAATGTTCTGGGAAGCTTAAAAAATTTTCTGAAAAAATTGTAGAAAATCCTTGTGCATAACTATTTTTAGGGCTTAATCAACATAATCGGCCATGATTTCCGTGAACGAGTTCAAACGTGTCGAAATGAGGGTTGGAAAAGTTGTCCACGCGGAAAGAGTCAAAGGTTCCGACAAGTTGCTGAAGCTGAAGGTTTCGTTCGGCGACGTGCAGAAGCATGTGTTGACCGGTCTCGCATCGCTCTATTCGCCGGAACATTTTGTCGGTAGACAGTTTGTTTTTGTGACGAATCTTGAGCCGCGGAAAATAAGGGGCGAGGTTTCGGAAGCTATGCTGCTGACCGCCGTCGAGACGGAGGACAAAGTGGTGCCCGTCATCCCTGAAGCAGAGGTGAAAGAGGGCACCGTTATCATGTAGCCCTATATACTGGACAGGATTTCAGGTTTCGGGATGTTGGTCGAATCGAAGGACGTTTACGGGCTTGCCGACGGCACCGAAGTCATCCTCCGGGGGTGGGTGCGTTCGAAAAGGCTTCACGGCAGGCTTCTTTTCATCGACCTCCGCGACGGCTGTGGAACGGTTCAAGTGACCTTGAGGGCTCAAGACCTGCCAAATTCCGAATTCAGTTCCGCCGCTGAAGTCGGCCGAGAATCGGCCGTTATGGTCAGGGGCACGGTGGTTCACGATGCGAGGGCGCCGGGCGGCGTCGAAATACGGGGGCGTGGCTTTCAGGTTTTGTCGAAGTCGGTGGAGGAGTTTCCCGTCAAAAAGGGTGTTGGGCCACGGTTTTTGAGCGAAAACAGGCATCTTTTCATACGGAGCCCGCGGGCGGCGGCGATCTACCGGTTCCGTTCAAACCTCGTCCGCAGCATAAGGAAATGGTTCGACGAACATGGGTTTGTGGAAATCCACTGCCCTACTTTTATAACGGCCGCCGTCGAAGGGGGTGCCACCCTATTCAAGGTAGATTATTTCGGCAAAGAGGTTTATTTGACGCAGAGCGTCCAGTTTTATCAGGAGGCGGCGATTTATTCTCTTGGAAAAGTTTACAGCGTTCAGCCGAGTTTCCGGGCGGAAAGAAGCAAAACGCGGAGGCATTTGACGGAATTTTGGCATGTGGAGGGGGAGATGGCTTTCGCCGGTTTGGACGACTTGATGAAGACCATCGAAAACCTCGTCGGAGAGGCGAGCATCGATGCTTTACAGAGCTCTGTCCGGGAGTTGGCGGTTTTGGGGAAAGAAAGACCGTTCGATTTTCTGGAGCCGCCTTACGGTAGGGTGAAGTATTCCGAAGCCCTTGAAATTCTCGAAAGGAAGAAGGTGCATGTCGAATGGGGTTCGGATTTGGGGGCGGATGAAGAAAAAGTTTTGACTATGGAGTTCGACAAGCCGTTTTTCCTCACCCATTTCCCCAAGAAGGCGAAAGCTTTCTACCATATGCCTGACCCCAGCAACCCCCAAGTCACCCTTTCCAGCGACCTGCTCGCACCCCAAGGATACGGCGAAATCGTCGGAAGCGGCCAGAGAATTCACGACTACGACCAGTTGAAGGCCCGAATAATGGAGGAGGGCCTCAACCCGGAAGAATACCGATGGTATCTCGACCTCCGAAAATTCGGAAGCGTTCCCCACAGCGGCTTCGGGCTGGGGGTCGAAAGGCTTGTCCAGTGGCTTCTAGGGCTGAAAAACATCCGGACCGCCGCCATGTTTCCACGAACCCCCACCCGGATATATCCATGAACACGGTCTACACACCGCGTGAAGATTCCTTCTTGACGATAGACTGTGTCAGCCGCGTTCCACCGGTTGAAAGGGCGGCGGAGGTCGGATGTGGTCCGGGGGTTGTCATGAAAACCATGTTGGACAGATGCGGTGAAGTGGTGGGAACCGACGTCGATTTGCCTTCGCTCGTCGAGGCTAAAGTTCGTCTGGCCGACGATTATGGCCGGGTTCATCTGGTCAACGCGTCGTTTTTGCCCTTTCGAGACAATTGTTTCGACCTGGTGGTGGCGAACCCTCCATACCTACCTTCGGAACCAGAATTTCACGACCCAGCCGTCCACGGAGGCCCGACGGGCGTCGAAGCCGGCATCCAGATCATTAAGTTCGCGTCCCGAGCCCTGAAGAATAATGGGTTTCTGGTGATGACGGCGTCATCTCTTTCGGATGTCGAAATGCTGCTGCTGGAGACCCGGTCAGCGGGTTTTTCGCCGAAGGGTAGGCTTGAATTAAAGTCTTTTTTCGAAACGGTTTTCTGCTTTATATTTTCGCTGGAAAGGGTTTAGGGCAGACGGTTTGATTTGGGAAATCCAAAGGAGGCGGGCTACAAGAGGGAAGTGGGGTGGTTTGGTTCCTTCGCCCTCGGCTACGGCGACGTCGGCCCCAACATCTTCATAGCCCTTGGCGTCATCACGCTTTTCGCGGGCGGCGCCGCGCCCATCGCTTTTCTCATAGCGGCTTGTCTCTACGCCGTGGTGGGGCTTATCTACGCCGAGCTCGCCCCCACCTACCCCTACGCCGGCGGCGTACAGGTCTACGCGATGAAGGCCTACAACACGTTGTTGGGTTTCGTGGCGGGCTGGGCCATGATGCTCGCCTACATCCTCTGCATGTCTCTTTTCGCCGTCGCGGCCGCGGGTTACCTTAGACATCTTTTTCCCGTTCTGATGTTTCCCGACGTCCGTTTTATGGGGTTCACGATACCTTCGATAGGGGTTGTCGCCGGCTTTTTGGCGTCAGTTCTGGTTTTTCTAAACATCGTGGGAATCAAATATTCGTCTTTCATGGTTTCGGCTCTTGTTTTCGTCGGCCTTTCTATCGAGGCTTTGATTCTTTCCACGGGATTCCTGCTGAAATTCGACCCCAATCTTTTCATGAGTCAGGTTTTGGTTTTCGGCAGCGACGTCGTCTATGGGGGGGACGTCGGCTACCTGCCATTTCTTCCAGTTGACTTGAACAATTTTCTCTACGCCGTAACGTTGGCCATGGCTTCGTTTGTCGGCATAGAGTCTATCGCACAAGCCGCTGAAGAGACGCGAAGGCCTCATTTTTCCCTTCCGAAAGCGGCTAAAATGGTGGTTGTGGTCGTTGCTTTCTCGGCGGTCGCTTTTCCTGTTCTGTCGGTCGGTTCGATGGACTGGCGGCAGCTCGCTGCGGCGTATGAAAACCCGGTATCAGCCCTCGTCGGCACTTTCCCCCTTGTGGCCGATTTTCTCATGCCCATGGTGGGGTTCGCCGCGTTCATTCTCTGCTTTTCATCGTCCAACACGGGCCTCGTGGGGGTTTCAAGGCTGACCGCCAGCATGGCCCGGTTCAGGCTGCTGCCTTCGTGGATAAGGACAATCCATCCACGTTTCCGGACACCGGTTAGAGCTATCCTTTTTTTCGGAACGCTTGGTGTTCTGCTGTCGTTTCTGGGAGACATCCCGCTGCTGGCGAGCGTTTACGCCTTCGCAGCGGTCATCAGCTACGTCGTCCTCGTCCCCACCTACATCCGTCTCCGGAAGCTGGAAACCACGGTTTACACGCCGTGGACTATGCCCTTGACCGTCAAAATACGCGGCCTTGAAATCCCGCTGCCCGCGGCGGTGGGGTTTGCAGGGCTTTCGGCTATATTGTTTTTGATGCTCCTGTTCCACGCGTCCGGCCGCGTTGTCACGATATTCTGGATGGTCTTCGGCGTCGCTCTGTTCGCCGTATACCGGAAGGCCGTTGGAGCTCGAGTGGTCAGCGGCGAAGAAGGTGACTTGGTTGAGCCGCTTAGCTACCGAATGAAGGTCGGTGTATTGGTGAGGCCCTACGAAAATATGGACACCGCCTATAAATCAATAGTACATGCCTTCGACAGAAGGTTCGACATCGGTGTGGTCAGCATCGTCGAGCCTCATACCGGTTCATCCGGCGACCTCGTTAAAATTGGGGAAGAAGTGAGCCGCGATCTCCACGAGTTGTGCAAGTCCTTGAAGAAGGATAAATATAATGCAACGTCTGTGGTTGAAATCGGCGACTTTGAGGAAAAAGTTTCCCGGATGCTGGAAGAAGGCAGGTTTGACCTCGTCGCCTACATCCAGCGGAGGGCTGAAAAATCCATCTTCGAGAAAGGCCATGAGAAGAACATACACAACCTTTTAACCCGGTATCCGGGAAGGGTGTTATCCTTGAAAAGGGTGGGTGAATAGGTTGTCGGTTTCAGCCGTGAGGGCCATCATACACATCTTCGCCGAAAGCAATTCGATCGAGAAGGTTGCGAAGCAGGTGAGCAAGCTGCCCGAAGTCGTCGACGTCTACGAAGTTACTGGCGAGTTTGACCTGATAGTGTTTGTGATGACGAAGGACATCAAGGCTTTTCGCGATTTTTTGAAGAACAAGATTCTGACGGTCGAAGGAGTGAAAAGCACCGTCACCAGCATAGTGCTTTACACCCACAAAAAAGAGGGGGAGGAGACAGGGGAATAGTTAAAACTCCTCTTCTTCCTCCCACTCTTCTTCCTCGAAATCCTCTTCCTCCCATTCTTCTTCGAATTCTTCCTCCTCCTCGGCCTTGTAAATCATTTCGGACAACATAACGCTCACGCGGCAAGTAAACGAAACAGCCCTGTTTTAAGTTTTTTCAACCATTTGATAAACATATTAGCCGATTGATACAATTAGTCATGGGGGATGAGGCCGCTGCCCCAGACTGAGACATGATGCAGGAAGAGCCGAGCCGACCCCCAATCAAAGTCCGGGAGGATAGTTAACCCAAACAACCGCGCCCTTCTCAAGACGGTCGACTCCCGGAAATGCTGCGACAAACCCATCTGAACGCGACGGAATGCTTACTCCGCTTGATTCACCCGGGATGGGGCGGCAGGTCAACTCTCTGCCATCATCCTCCACGGTAACCCATACGATTTTTACGAAATCGAGGTATTTCCTGAAACGTACGTCCTCCACGAGCCTTGCTTTAACTCGGTGATGGTAGTAGCGGGGGGGTTGGTGCTGAAGTTTACGGAGTAGGGGGTAGGCGAGGAACATGAAGACGTTGAGGGTCGACATTATGAGGCCCGGCAGAAGAATGAAGGGTTTTTCGTTGACGAAGCCGAATCCACCGACCCGGCCTGGCTGAAGCGTGAGCCCGTGGACAAAAAGCGAGCTGGACTGGGAAGCGGTGAAGATTGATGAAACATCTTTTTCGCTTATCGACGATCCTGCGATGGAGATGAAGACATCCGTTTGGGCCGTGTATGCATCTACTTTTTCCTTGAGAATAGCTGGGTCGTCGGGAACTATGCCGTAAAAGGTTGGAGTGCCTCCGGAAGCTGATATTAGCCTTTTGACGAGATGGGTGTGTGTGTTCAAAACTTTGCCTCGGCGGGCTTCGTCGAAGCTTTCCGTCAACTCATCTCCCACAGCGAACAGGCCCACCCGAGGTCTTTCGACAACATCCACCCGCTCCACCCCAAAAGAAGCCAAAAGAACCGCGTCAGCCATCTTCAAAACATGACCTCTTTCGAAAAGCCTCTGACCCGCTTTCACGTCGAAACCCTTCAAATCAACAAACTGCCACGGAACAGCCGGCGAATCAATCACGACATAATCTCCAACAACAGAAACATATTCCTGCGGAACGACAGCGTCAGCTTTGTCCGGCAAATAAGCACCCGTTAGAATTCGGGCGGCTTCGCCGTCTTGCAGGTCTATTTCCTGTTTTTTGCCGGGCGTGCATGTCCCCACAATCTTGAGTTTGACGGGGTTTTCTTTCGTCGCGGATTGGAGGTTTGCGGATTTGACTGCATAGCCGTCCATGTGGGATGCGTGATGGGGCGGTAGGTCTTTCTGCGAAACTATTGGGCTGTAGAGAACTCTGTCGGCTGCCTCGAAAACTGGGACAGATTCATGTCTGTCCAGCGGCTTCACGTGTGCGAGAAGGATGTTCTGAGCTTCCCAAATGTCGGTGAATTTTATGATGCGTCGCAACTCCTTCAATTCAAGCGATTGGCTTATATTTTAGCAAACCTTTTTCATCACGCGTTGGACAATTTAACCTTCTACGCGAAGGTCGCCGAATTAGTCAACGAACAGAAAAAGTTCTGCATAGCCACCGTTGTGAAAACCATCGGCCATACATCAGGTAAACTTGGCTCGAAGGCCATTATCTTGGAGGATGGAAGGGGGTTTTTCGGATGGGTGGGCGGCGGATGTGTCGAAACGACGGTCCTTCACGAAGCCCTGAAAACAATTAAAGAGGGAAAAAGCCGAACCATCTACCTCGAAATGGAGGATGAGTTACGTGGAACGGGCGTCCCATGCGGCGGCTCCATGGAGGTCTACCTCGAGCCAGTTTTGCCAAAAAAACAGCTCGTCCTCGTCGGCCACGGAGGAATCGTCGAAAGCTTGGCGAAGATAGGAAAGCTGCTGGACTATCGTGTCGTTGTAGCCGACCCCGACAACATGTTCAAAGACCCGTCATCGGTCGACCTATACGTCACTGACCCAGACCTCAAAGGAGTCGAAATATCATCCAACACGGCGGTAGTAGTTTCCACGATGCATAAACTCGACCACAAATACCTGAAAGTGGCCCTCGACGGCGGGGCGAGGTATATCGGTTTGATCGCCAGCTCAAAAAGGGCTGGGATAGTGTTCGAAACTCTGGTTCGAATCGGTGTTCCGGAGGAAAGTTTGAGGCGAATTTCTTCTCCGGCGGGCCTTGACATCGGTGCTGAGAAGCCTGAAGAGATTGCTTTGACCGTTTTGGCTGAAATTATCGCTTTGGAGAAAGGCGGGACAGGCAGGCGTTTAGCTGAAGTGAAGGCTGTAGAAAAAGATTTGAAGGAAATCGTTTCTGAAGCTACTGGCGAGAAGGTCGGGCCGGTCTGCTGACGGTTTTTCTTCCCATGGGCTCGAGCGCTGTGCCGAAGTAGGTTTTGAATCCTTTGAGGCTTTTGAGGGCGTTCATTCCGGCTAAGACGTCGATGTAAGGCATCGCGGTTTCCATTCCGATTGTCCTCGGCTTGAACCCGGGTTTGTCGGCGTGAGGGTTGACCCACACAATACGTCCGACCATGGTTTTGAGGTTTTTCATCGACCTGTCCAAAACTTCGGGTTCGCCGGTGTCCCAGCCGTCGCTCACAATCAAGGCCACAGTCCCTTTCCCAACCAACCCGCGATGTTTCTCGATAAATGTTGACAAACAGCTTCCTATCCGGGTTCCGCTACCCCAGATGTTTACGTCCCGCGAAATAAGCTCCGCGGCCCTCTTCGGCCCAAAATACTTCAACAAGCTGCTGACCTTCATCAGCTTCGTGCTGAAAACAAAAACTTCGACAGCCACGGTTTGACGGGCCAGAGCATACATCGACTGCATCAAAAACTCCGTGTAGGTGTCCATCGAACCGCTGACGTCGAAAATGGCCACAAGCTTGCATCTCGTTACCTTCCTCCTCCTTCTCAAAACACGCAATATTTCACCCTGCGTACGCAGGCTTTGACGGATAGTTTCGGCGAAATCTATCGGGCCTTTGCTGCTTCTTTCAAACCTCCGCCCCGGAAGCAAGGCCATCCGCCGGCGAAAACGTTTCATCACCCTTCTGCTTTCGCGGAGGAAAGACAGCGTTGGCGTCGGCAGGTCTTTTTTCATCAACACTTCGACCGGGCTGTAGTAAACCGTCATCTGTTTCTGGGTTTCGCGTGAAGTACTGCTTTTTTCAGTCCTTTTCTGCATGTCAGCTTTCTGACCGGCTTCTTGGCCGTCACGCATCTGTTCGGAAGGCCGTTTCTGCTTCTGCAACTCGTCGAAGATCTTGTCGAAGATTTCGTAGTCTTCAAGCCTCTTGATCATGCATAGCCGGAGAACCTGTTTCAGATGTTCGACGGACTTTATCCGGATGAGCCCCAAAGCGCGGTAGGCGTCAAGGGACTCGGATGTGCCGCATTTCACACCATTAATTCGCAGTCTTCTCGAAACCTCGGTTACAAGTGAAAGGACTTCGACTGCCGACATGCCTACGCGATTCCCAAATCTCTAACGACTTTGAGGTCGTCTTCGTTTTTGATGAGGCAGCTCAACGTCGAAGAGAGGACGGACGGCGTTATTTCCTTGGCCCCCAACACAGTCAAGGCATTAGCCCAGTCGAGCGTTTCGGAGATGCCGGGCTTTTTCGTCAATTCATTCACCTGCCGAAGCCGCTGAACAAAGCCGACCACGTCGTCGGCGAGCTTGGCCGAAAGATTCGGAACCTTGAGCGATAAGATCCGCCGCTCCTTGTCTGGAGACGGATACGTAACGTAGAGGTATAGGCATCTTCTACGGAGGCCGTCGCCGACTTCCCTCGTCCGGTTAGAGGTGATTATGACGACGGGTTTTTTCTTCGCTCTGATGGTTCCCAGTTCGGGAATGGTCACTTGGAACTCCGCCAGAAACTCCAGCAGAAACCCTTCAAATTCTTCGTCGCTTCGGTCTATTTCGTCAATCAACAACACCGGCGGGTTCGGGCCTTCGTGAAGCAACGCCGCCAACAGAGGCCTTTTGAGAAGATATTTTTCGCTGAAAATCTCTTCACTTATTTCGTCGATTGACTTTTTGTCCTCCAGAAGACGGATGTTTATCAGCTGCCTCGGGTAATCCCATTCATACAGCGCCTGCGAAGCGGTTATGCCTTCGTAGCACTGAAGACGTATGAGTTCTGTGTTCAAAAGCTTCGCCAAAACTTTAGCGACTTCGGTTTTTCCGCATCCGGGCTCTCCTTCAATAAGAAGCGGCTTTTCCAGCTTAAGAGCGAGATAGACGGCGAGTGCGAGAGATTCGTCCGCAACGTAAAGCTCCTTCTCCATCTCTTTGACCAAAACTTCGGGGGTTAGGTTCTCTAGCAACACCAACCAATCGATTGAAACCGCATTTAATTAAACTATAGCCATCTCAACGATGTTGGGGGAAAATTTTTAAGCGAGTCAGCTAATTCAAACAACTGATGATTCCGAGAAAATTCGAATATTTCGCGCCGACGACCGTCACTCAAGCTGTTTCCCTGCTACGCAAGTATAAGGACGAGGCCAAAATTCTGAGCGGAGGCATGAGCCTCATCCCCATGATGAAACTCCGTCTCGTTTCGCCTCAATATGTTATCGACATCAACAACATCAAAGGCCTTAACTACATCAAAGATTCGGGCAGAGCGGTAAGAATAGGGGCGTTGGTGAGGCATGCGGACATCGAGCATTCCCCCGTCATCAGGGAAAAATTCCCGATGATGGCTGACGCCGCGGCCCACATCGCGGACATGCAAGTCCGAAACCTCGGCACCTTCATCGGCGCCCTCGCACACGCCGACCCGGCGGCCGACTGGCCTGCGTCGGCTTTGGCTTTGGACGCGGAGCTCGTGGCTCAAGGAACGTCGAAGAGAATTATCAAGGCGACGAAATTTTTCAAAGGCCCTTTTGAAACCGCTCTGAAGCCGACCGAACTGCTTGTGGAGGCCGTGCTCCCCGTGCCCAAGGGCCCCAAATTAGGCCAGGCCTACTTGAAGTTCGAAAGGAAGGCTGGAGATTATGCCATCGTTGGTGTTGCTTCTTCTGTTGTGTTGAACGAGAATAACGAGTTTGAAAAGGTTGCTTTGGCGTTGACGGCGGTGAACCCGTTTCCGTTCAGGGCGACGGATGCTGAAGAGCTGTTGGTTGGGCAGAAGCCGAGCAGAGAATTGGTTGAAGAGGCTGCGAAAGCCGCGGCGTCGATGTCCGACCCATCGTCGGATTTGAGAGGGTCCGCTGAATACAAGAGGGAGATGGCGAAGGTTTTTACAAGAAGGTCTTTAAATAAAGCCCTTGAAAGGGCAGGGGTAGCGGTGTAGGAGGGAATGTGTGATGCCGGCTAAGAGAGCGAAACAAACAGGTAATTCAAAACAGCAGGTGGTCATCGAAATTAACGGCACCAAATATTCGTACGAAGTTGAGCCACGCCTCTTGCTTGTTCATTTCATCCGCGAATACGCAGGTTTGACGGGAACACACATCGGCTGCGACACGACCAACTGCGGCGCATGCACGGTTTTGATGGAATTCGACGGAAAATGGAAGGCAATCAAATCATGCACCCATTTCGCCGTTCAGGCCAACGGCAAAAGAATCATGACGATAGAAGGCCTCGCGAAAGGAGAACAGCTTCATCCGCTGCAAAAAGCCTTTTGGGAAAACCACGGCCTCCAGTGCGGCTACTGCACTCCGGGCATGATTATGGCCGCGGCAGGGTTTTTGATGACTAACCCCAACCCGACCGAGGAGGAGGTTCGGCACGGCATTTCGGGCAATCTATGCCGATGCACGGGATACGTCAACATCGTCAAGTCTATTCTCGCCGCCGCGGAGGAAATAAGGTCTTCCGGCAAACCCGTAATCGAGGTTTAGCTCATGAAACTTGCCGACAAATTCACCGTAGCCGCCGACAGAGAAACTGTTTTCAAATTCATCACCAACCCCGACAGCTTCACCAAACTCATCCCCGACCTCCAAAAATACGAAAAAGTCGACGAAAGAAACTTCAAAGTAGTCTTCAAAATCGG
>JANXEM010000029.1 GCA_025058435.1 Candidatus Caldarchaeum sp. | reverse complement strand
TCCCGACGACAAAATAGCGGTGATTACTTTCAACAGGCCCGAGGCGAGGAACGCGATGAGCGTCGCCATGCTTACGGAGTTCAACGACGCTTTGCACAAGGCGGCGGATGACCCAGAGGTTTGGTCAATCATAGTGACTGGTGCGGGGGACAAGGCCTTCTGCTCCGGCGGAGACGCCAAAGAGTTTCTCGCCAACGTCGAGGCGGGGAAAATCAGCGAAATAGAGAAGTTCAACCGGTTTAACCTCGACGTCTGGCGGTTCATGGAAAAGATGAGGAAACCCATCATAGCGGCGGTCAACGGCTTCTGCAACATAGAAGTCATTCAGGCAGTTGACATAGTGGTGGCCAGTCAGAACGCTCGGTTTGGTTTGCCGGAGGTAACTATCGGGGTCAGCCCGGGAGCCGGTATTACCGTGAGGATTCCGAGGTTTTTGAGCAAATACTGGGCCAAATATTTCCTGTTTACGGGAGATTGGGTGTCGGCTGAAGAAGGATACCGGCTGGGGTTCGTCAACAAGGTCGTGCCTCATGAGAAACTGATGGAAGAGGCGATGGCTTTGGCTCGGAAAATAAACAAGAACGCACCCCTCGCGGTGGGAGCGACCAAGGCCTGCGTCAACCTCGGCGGTGAAATGCCCGTCGACGAAGGGATGGAATATCAGCTCAAGGAATCAATTTTGATGTTCTACACCGACGACCTAAAAGAGGGCATCAGGGCGAGGTTCTACGAAAAAAGAGAACCGCAGTTCCGCGGAAAATGAGCTATTCTCTGGGGGTTGGCTCGCGGACAAACAACCTATATTTTTCCTCCCTGTTCTTCAGCTCCTGCATAATTCTTTTCACAATCGCTTCCACGGGGTTTGGCAGGCCCGTTCTGTTTTTGATGTCGTCGAAGCTGGCGAACTTCGAGTTGTCCCTTTCCTGCAGGAATTTTTGAAGCATCTTCTTGCCGATTCCGGGAACCAGCTCGAGGGCATGCATCCGGGGAGTCAACAACCCGCTGTTGTTGATAAAGTCCAGAAACCTCTGAGGATTTTCTTCCACTATCCTGTATATTGACGGCTCCAGATTCGCCACCGCCGTCTCCGTCAGGTCTTCGAAGTTTATCCTCCGCACAATCCGCAGAATTTCCCGCGGGACGTCGCGGCCGATGTAGAACCGCGTCCCCGGCTTGGGCCTGAACCTTTCGTTGACCGCGACTTCGAGCAGGGTGAAGAATTCTTCGCCGAGAAGCTGGAGGACGAATTCGTTTCGGTCTTGGAAGAAACGCTGGCCCGATACCCGATGCTGGGATGCGGGAAAGACGTCTAAAACGTATCCATAATCTTCGTAACGTTTTTGACGCTGCATGTCATTCACAAACTCTAAGTCAAACGACCTGCGACAGCGTCTTCGACCAGCTTCAAAACGGCCCGCATCTTCTCCTCCGAAAACAGGAGGAATGATACGAGCCTTTTGTATCCGCTGAGGATGGCCCTGAGCTCCTCAACGTTGCGGGGACAGGTATCAGCGACCTGCACCGCCTCTTCCCGCGTCAAACCAATCTCGGCCATGAGCTTTTCGACCAGCAGGTTTGCCTGTTCAGGTGAAAGCTTCGAATATTTTTTTACGTAGGACAGCACTCTTGACTGGAGAACGTTCGGGGATTCGGCTCTTTCTTCGATCAGCTTAGCTACAGTCGACATCGGAATTTCGGTTTTCGAAATGATTTTCCTCACCATGCTCTATTTCACGGCTCCCCTGATGTGGTCGGGAAGAACCGACAGAATTTTTCCTTCTTCACCAACCTTGACCACGTATCCTCTCCCGCGTTTCTCGACTATTTCGCCGATTTTACCGTGGTAGCGGCGGTGGGGGGAGCCCTTCTGGATGGACGGCTCTATCGCTATAAGAACTCTGTCGCCCGGCTTGTATTCTCGAAGGTAGATGTCGGGAGAAGGCCCGCTCCTCGAGCCCTTGTCTTTCTTAAGATATCCCCTTGATTTTCTTCGGAAGCCTTTAGACTGCGGCATCTTCGTCCAAAAGGTTTTACACCATGATAAAAGCGTTTATGTTTCGACTTTTACTACGGTCAGCTCCATCGACGTCGGAACCGCTCCCAGATGTTCGGCGAAAGATGGACGCGTCCTGCCGTGGTCGCCAGTCACCAGCTCCTTGACGTAAAGCCCCCCCTGACAACGGATGCGGAAAACAGCCGTCCGTCTGTCCACGAGACGGGTTTCAACTTCGTAAACCGTTTTCTTACGCAACTTCTCGGGCCTACGCTTCAGCACGCGGGTCGGCGTCAACTGGTCCACGACCACATTCCTGAAACGCGCCTCCAACGCCTTGACGGCCTGTTCCTCGAGGTCGACCCCGTAGACCGCGGTCAGCAAATATGTTTTCGCCGTCGCCGGCGACGTAAGCTTGATCGCGCGAACTTCTTTCCTCGTAGTATAGGATTCGAGGAAAACAGTCACGAGGCCTTTGGCGTTTTCGTTGATTTGTTTCTCGACTTCCTGCAGAGGCTGGTAACGTTTGACGGGTTTTTTGAGCTCGAGGATGAAAGGCCTTCCTTCGCCGGCGACGAGGGCGTCGACGTCCTCACGGCCCGCTGCGTGAAATTTGTAATCAATCGACATGTAGATTTGCTTCGCCGTTTCGCCGACCAGCTCCGCCACACTCAACGAATATTTACGGCCCGTGTAGCCGCATTTTTCGCATCCCCGGCCCCAACAGAATCCACAGTGCCAAACCGACTGCGGAAGCTCCCTGCTGTGTTTGAGATACCGGCCCTTTACAAAGACGGGGTTGGGGAAAACATCGACCCTGTCCCGAAAAATGTCCACAGTGATTACGACATCCGGCGACGCGTATTCAATTTTCTTGCCCGTAATTTCGGCGAATCGTTTCGCGAACTCTCTTTTGACGTCGTTCCGTATGTCCTCTCCTTCAGATATGCCGACGGCTGAACGCAGCATGTCTTCTCGTTCAATCACTTCCGCAGAAGCTTTGGCCCCCACGAGAAAAGTCGTGAATTCGTGGGCGGTTAGAAGGTCTGCGGCCTTTTCGGCGAGGCCGTTGAATTTGGTTTCGTTCAGCAATCCTCCGCATAATTCGCAGCTTTTTTTCATCGTTTCCGGGGAGCGAAGATGATGAAGGGCCTCGTCCAGCCCGCCGTTGGACGCGAGGACGGTTATCAGTTCTTTTTCTTGGTTTTTCGCCGCTTCAAGAAAAAGGGCGAGTTTTAGAGCCCGGCCTTTTTCCCTGTTGCTGGTGGTCGGCGATATTCGGGCGAACTGTCGGCCGAGACAGTAGTCGCAGAGGGCTATGTTTCGCAGCAGCAGAGCTGTTTGCTCGAGAACTGTTTCCAATTATTCGAGTCCCCTTGTCCTGAGAAGGTGTCGCAGCTTTCGGTCTTTCAGCATTTTCCGGGACGTTTGATAGCTTTTGAGGAGCTCTCTCACGTCTCTTTCGAGGACACCCGCCCCCCGAGAAATCCTTCTCACCCTCGAGCCATCGATTATGCCGGGGTCGGCCCTTTCCTCCAGAGTCATCGACTTGATAATGGCGGTCCATTTTTTTATCCGTTTTTCCGCTTCTTCCAGCTGTTCATCCGACAGGCCGTCGACCCCCGGAAGCGGCAGTTTTGAAAGGATTTTCCGGAGGGGCCCGAGTTTTGTGAGGCTGCTTACTTGGTTGACCATGTCTTCGAGGGTGAATTTGCCGGAAAGCATGGCTTTCATTCTTTCTTCGTCGGTCGCCATTTCGGCGAGCTTGACTTTTTCGACGAGGCTTTCGATGTCGGGCATTCCGAGGAGGGATGCGATGTATGCCGCGGGGTTGAATGGCTGAAAATCTTCAACTGCTTCGCCGACTCCTATGAATTTTATCGCCGCCCCTGTTTCCGCGACGGCCGTCAAGGCTCCTCCGCCTTTCGCCGATGTGTCCAGCTTGGTTACGATTATCGAACCGACGGGTGTGGCTTTGTGGAAGGCTTCGGCGTGAATTCCCGCCTGCTGGCCAATTGTTCCATCGATGATGAGGATGTTTTCGTCGGGTTTGAGGGCCTTCTCCAAGTTTTTCATCTCCTCCATCAGAGATTCCTGCTGGCGGTGTCGCCCGGCTGTGTCGATGATGACGACCTCTGTGTTTTGTTGTTTGAAAAATTGGAGGCCGTTTGCGGCTATTTTGACGGGGTCGTTGTTCGACGGTTCGCCGTATACCGGTATCTGTCGTGGTTCAAGGAGTTGTTTGAGCTGTTGGAAGGCCGCGGGCCTGTAGGTGTCGGCGCAGACTACCCCGACCCTGTGTCCGTTGACTTTGAGATAGTTAGCCAGTTTGGCGGCCGTCGTTGTTTTTCCCGTTCCCTGTATGCCGAGGAGCATTATCACGTAGGGTTTCCTCCCCCCCGTCGAAAATTTGGCCGGCTTGTCGCCGAGCAGGGCCGTCAGCTCTTCGTAGACGATTTTCGCGATGCTGTCTTTTCTGCTCACACCCGGCGGAAGTTTTTCGCTGAAAGCCCTTTGACGAATCCGCTCCGAAAGTTTCTGAACCAGCTCCACCTTGACATCCGCCATCAAAAGCGACCGCTGAATCCCCCTCACAAGCTCCTCGACCGCGGCCTTGTCGGCCGAAGGCGCGGAAAGAAATTTACCGAAAACATCTTTCAAAGTCCGGCCCAGCGAAGAAACCCCCGACATTACACCTTGCGTTAAAGAACGCCGGGATTATTTTAATCCTCATTTAAATAATGGCCCGCTTAAAAAACGGCCGTGAGGATACTGGTAACGGGTTCTCAGGGATTTTTGGGAAAACATTTGACCGAATATCTTGCGGCGCGGAACTACAACGTGGTCGCAACGGACGTCGCCGACGGAGCCGATGTGCGTTTGGATGTGACAGTTTTCCGCGATGTTTTAGAGATGTTTGAGAATACACATTTGGACGCCGTTGTTCATCTCGCCGCCGTCGCCGACATTCCCGAAAGCATGAAAGACCCCTACAGATGTTTTTCAGTAAACGTTTACGGCACCTTGAATGTTTTGGAAGCCTCTCGTCGGAAAAAGATCGGCAGGGTCGTTGTCTTCTCATCCGCAAACTACTACGGCGCGCCGTCTAAAGTTCCCGTCTCCGAAGAAGATTCGCCGGCCCCGAGAACACCCTACGACTATTCGAAAGTCGCCCTCGAAAACATCGTCTGGAGCTACTGGAGAAACCACGGCCTTCCGGTGGTGGTTTTGAGGCCTTGGAAAGCTTTCGGCGAATACGAGCCGCCGAATAAAATGGTTCCAAGGTTTGTTCAAGCATGCCTTTCTAACCAGCCTATTCCGCTCTTTAACGGGGGCGCCGACGTAACCGACCCATAC
>JANXEM010000026.1 GCA_025058435.1 Candidatus Caldarchaeum sp. | reverse complement strand
CCGGCCCGCAGACGGGCCGCGACGCTGTCCAATAGTAGAAAAGCCGCTTCGCCTTCAGCGACCGAAACACGAAGATACCGAAAATGAACGAACAAACCCCAAGCAACACAAGTAACCGCCACGGCCAGTCCAATCGTTTGCGGGGAAAATCCGAGAAACCCAAGGAACAACATACCACCCGACGCCAGCAGCAAACCCGCCGAAACGACGATTATCCACCTCGGCAGGTCGACCAGATGAAGCGGCTCGCTCGCCGTAGAAACCACGTAGAAAACCGCCGTGGCCGCCACGGCGATGACCACGGCGTAAATCAGGGGAAATCCTCCGAGCAACCCTCCTACGATGTAGACGAGAGGTATCAGGAGAATGACGGCGACGACGACTTCGCCTAAAGTTTCCACTGTTTCCACGTGTCTCCGCCATCGGTCTGTCTCCCTCATGATGGCCTGTTCGATGAGCTTTTCCAACTTCTCCACGACTCCGAACCCGCCTTCCAAATCTTCGCCCAACGAACCCATCAAAAGCGTGAATTCTTTGCTGGGATGGACAAACCGGCGCATGCTTTCGGCAAGCGTCCGAGACTCAGAATCCCTGACGATATAAGACGCGACCGATGAAAGATAACTGAGGAAATTTTTTCTCGCCGCGGCCTCTTTGAGCGATTGAAAAACGGTTTTACCGCTTTTTACCATGACGTAGAGAATAGTCAAGAAAAAGGTTTGCTCTTTTTCGGCGTTGGATTTCTTTTCAGCGTTTTGTAGTTGTCTGAAGGAACCCAAAACAGTCAACACGAGGGCCAGAACACTCAAATGAACCCAGTAGGACTGGAGAAAGCCGAAAACCGACTTCACCGCCGTCTGTTCAATCAACCTTGACCACCTCGATTTCGATGCCGAAAGTTTCGGCGGTTTTGCGCGCCTGCTCCGCGAATTCAACCGCGGCAACGACCCACCGAATTTTCCCCAACGCACCGGGGATGCTTGTTTTCTCGATGTCAAGTCTTTTGACGGCAAACCTCAGCAAAGTTTCAGCGTCGACGAAATAACCAACATCATACACCCGACTTTCACCTAAGCTCACCGCAACAATATTTAGAACATGGTTTGTACCACTAACGCCCTTGACCACAAGGTTTTCGGAGACCTTGAAACCTTCTTCAAGAAGCTTCTTCATCAAAAACCTACTAGGGTCACGGGCCTCAAGGAGGATGGCCCCGTTTTCCGTTAAGGCGTATTTTTTCAAAACACTGAATGACAGCTCGGAGACGTCTTTTAAAGTTCCGCATGACACGCATTCGGCTTTAGATTCTGGCTTCTCAAACACTGTCGCGCATTCGTTGCAGAAAAAACGAATGTTTTCGCCGACGAAATGCTTGCTCTCGATCCTTTCCGAGCATTTGGGGCAGGTCGCGAGAGTCGGAAGAAGATGTTCAGAAATGTTTGCTCCACAGCTATGTACAAAAACCCGGACTTTCTCAAGGTTTTCCGAACCACATGCCGGACAGGTTAGATGAGGCTGAAACAGTGTTTTCCCGCATTTGGTACACAGGGCCACTTTTTTGTCAAAAAAACTTTTGACAAGGCCTTTGTTTTCGAGACGGGCGAAGATTTCGAAGAGCCTTTCGGCGTCTATGTTTCGAGGATAATCTTGGATTGGCCGAATTTGCGCGGTTTTCACGTCGATGTCAACCACTTGGACGGGGTTTTTCTGGTTCTGCTGAATATTTTGCAGCCATGAAAGAACCAAATATTCGTCGGCCGTGAATTCAGTGAGATACAAGTCTTAACCCTGCTCTGAAAGATTCGATCTTCTCGGACAGCTCTGAGGCCTTGAGGATTTGTCCGGTTTCTATCAGATGGTTTAGAATCGATAGCTTATTTTCGTAGTCGCGTTTTAGGCTTTGGTTGCGGACGATAGTCGGCGAATTTACGACGAGCTGTTTGCCCGTTTCGGGGAAAAATTTTCCCGTTTCTTCGTCGAACCAGCTTATCAAATGCTCGTTTCCGACCCTTTCGACCTCCCATACACCGACCACCCTCCTCCCCCGTGCCGTATTTTTGATGAGAACCACCACGTTGAGGAAGCCAAGCTCTTCCTTCATAACGCCCATCGAAGCACCGGTCAGCCTTTGGTAAACGTCTTCGAGGCTTTCCGCGTGAATCGTCGAAGCCATTCCATGGCCTGTTGCAGCCGCCGAAAACATAACCCTCGCCTCAGGCCCGCGAACTTCACCCACAACAGTGTAGTCAGGCCTGTGCCTTAAGCTCAGTCGTAGGATGTCGGCGAGGGTGTAGGCTGTTTCTCCCAAGGTGCGTCGGGTGACAAACCTGTGCCAGTTACGGTGCCACGTGAGGTTGATTTCTGGATGGTAGTCCTCGAGAGTGAGTATTTTTGAGTTTGAGGGAAGTAGTTGGAGGAGGGAGGCGAGTAGGGTTGTTTTTCCGCTTCCGGTGGCTCCGGCGACGATTATGAATTTTTTGTTTTCGAGGAACGTCCAGAGGTAGGCCGCTGTCGGTATTGTTATGGTTTTTTTGTTTATTAGGTCTATTATCGTGTAGGGTTGGCGGGGGAATTTTCTTATCGTGATGGTGCTCGTTCCCGGAGTTAGCTCACCGGCATAGGTTAAAGCAATTCTGTCACCGTCATGCGTCATGATTTCGGCGGCTGGTTTGGCGATGCTGAGTTCCGCCCCGTTTCTCTCCGCCAAAAGTCGGGCCTGCCTGTCAAGTTCCTCCGACGTGAACTCGATGTTCGTCTCTATCCATCCGAGGTCGGGATGTCTCCGATGTATCACGTAGGCAGGCCCCGGCTTCGTGACCGTAATGTCCTCAAGGCCTTCATCCCTGAGGAGCGGCTCCATCTTCCAACCTCCTTTTAGATTCTTATGAACAAAATACCGAAGAACTTTCTCCCTCTCCTCTGGAAGCTTGAGTTCTGACAGAAGCTTGAGGGGGTCTGCACCTTTGGCAACATACTGTTGTTCGACTTTTCTCAAAATTTGCAGGTCTGATTCGGTGAGGTTGGGCTCTTCGACCAAATATTTATGGCGGTCGCGGTCTTTGAGAATCTTTACCGACACGTGTTCATCGACTTGGTAGGAATCAACCGTTTCGGGCTTGGGGGTTGTGTCGATTTCCGCCACCTCGGTGCGGGGTTCTTCAGTTTCTGGAACGTTCTTTCGACGTGATGCCATGAAGAGTATGGTGATTACGAACGCCGCCAACCCCAAAATCACGACCGCGACGAGAGGGTTTTCGTAAACGGCCTTCAACAAAGGTTCGGCGGCGTCCATTACTGTGTCCAGAAAATTCATATTTTGACGGCGTTAAATTAAGATATTTGTTTTTTATTTGGTCTCTGGCGACGGAAATATGGATGTATGACTTTTGAATTTCGGGAGTCTCGGAGCCCGGTATGGAGTTGTATCCGGGCATACGGTTTAAAAGATACGAGCTCTCAGAGGATTCACCGTGTTCAAACGGATATTGGTCGCCGTGGATGGCTCCGAATACAGTCGAAAGGCCGCTGAAGTCGCCTTGGGTTTATGTAGGGGAGTCGGAGCCGATTTGTTCGTCGTTCACGTCGTGCAGCAGCCACCCTACCTTTTCGCCGCTGCGGGAGTTCCGCCAGCTGCTTTGAAGCAGTTTTTTGAAGATGCTCGGAACGAAGGGACGAAATATATCGACGAAGTTTTAAGGAGCGCGGAGAAAGCCGGCGTGAAAGCGGTCGGCGAAATCGTGGAAAAAGCTCCGTCGGTGGTCGAGGCGATAACCGATTACGCTTTGAGGAATGAGGTTGATTTGATTGTGACGGGAACGAGGGGTTTGAGCGGTTTCAAAAAACTCGTCGTCGGAAGCGTGGCCAGCGGCGTTGTTTCACACGCCCCTTGCTCTGTTCTTGTAGTCAAATGACTTGCTTCCGCAGCCCAAGTGTTTCAACTTCGTGCAGAACTTTTGCGACGAATTCGTCGACCTCCTCTGGCTTTATTCCCTGTTTGGCCAGCAAGTTTTTTACGACGGACTCGACCTTGGCGTAGCTTTTGTACCGTTCGTTTAGAGAACGCCATTTGACCGATGCTATGGGGTTGGCGATTTTTTCGTCGTAACTGATCTTACCCGATGCCATGAGAAACGCTATGATGGGGTATCCGACGTAGTCGCGGAAAACTGTGCCGTTGTCGTCGCTTTGAGCCATTTGGTTGGACAGGTCGACAAAGACTTTGTAGGTTCTCGGGCCCTCCGAAGCGTCGACCAAACAGTTGTTTTCGTCTACGATTTTCACCCTTTTCCCAGCCACAGCACCCAGCGCCTCGAGGACTTTGACCCTCGGAGGTGTTCGCAGGCGCACGACGCCCATAGCGTGACTTCCGCTCCAAGTCTTAAATCCTTACCTTCAGCTTCCAGAGAAGCGCTGAAACAACGAGAAACGAGACAAGGATGATGACCGAGGCCGCTCCCGGCGTGATTCCAAGATAATAGGAGGCGATGATGCCCAAAGTCGTTGACGACATTCCGAAGAGTACCGACGCAACTATAGCTTTTTTGAAGGACTTCGATATGAGGGATGAAGCGGCGGTAGGTATCGCAACTAAAGCGGTCACGAGAAGAACGCCGGCGACTTTAATGCCGGAGACAATCGAAAGCCCCGCCACCACCGCGAAGAAAAACTGGTAGTAGCCTACTTTGACGCCTTTTACCCGAGCAAGTTCTTCGTTGACGGTGTAGAGGATTGTTTTTCCGAAGTTGACGAATACAAAAAGGCCTGTGGCTAAGGCCACGGCCGCCGCGGCTATGATGTCTTCGTTTGTGACGAAGAGGACGCTGCCGAAAAGCACGGCGGTGAGGTTGACTCGTGCGCCGAAAGATATGGTCAACGATGCTATGGAGGCTCCGACGGCGAGAAGGATGGCGAGCGCTTGGTCTCCGGGGATTTTGAGACGGTTGATGAGGACGAGGACGGCGTATATGGCGACGGCCGGCATGGCGTATACGGCCCAGTCCGTAACGAAACCGAAAAGAGCTGTCAAGCCTATTGCTGCGAAAGCCACGTGTGATGAGGCGTCGCCGAGAAGCGACAGTTTTTTCGGCACGATGTAGTTTCCAACCAGCGGTAGTAGGAATCCCGTGAGAGCGCCGGCCGCCAAGGCCCGTTGCATGAACGGAAGCTGGAGAATTTCCATCATGTTTCCGACCAGCGGTGACCGTGTCTCAGGCTGTAGACGTGAAACCCGTAGATGTTGCAGAGTTGTTCGGAAGATATGAGGGTGTTGATGTCGCCGTCGTAAAGAGATGAACGGTTTATGCAGATTACTCTCGAGGCGAAGGTGGATACGGCGGCGACGTCGTGGGTTGCTATCAGCATCGTCAGCCCCCATTCACGTCTCAGCTTGTTGAGTATCTGCATGAACGCGTCTATGCCCGTCTGGTCCACGAATACGGTGGGCTCGTCGAGAAGAAGCAGTTTGGGTCTGTTGATTAGCGCGAGGGCGAGCATGGCTTTCTGGAGGTAGCCGCCCGACAAGTCTGTCACTCGCTTCTGCATTATCTCATCTATGTCGTCAACTCCGACGAGAGACAACGCCTCGGACGGCTTCATACTTTTGCCTCTGACAGAGCCGGAAGAAAGCAACTCTTCCACGCTCAGCGGGATGGCCTCGAAAAGCTGACTTACGTTCTGCGGAACGTATCCGATTTTCCACCATTCCCTAAACTTCGGCAGCTCCGTGTTAAAGATCTTGACGACGCCGTTTACCGGCTTCACCGAGCCAAGAATGGTTTTGATCAGCGTGGTCTTTCCGCCGCCGTTCGGGCCGATGATGAAAACTCTTTCACCATCAAAGATTTTGAGGTTGACGTTTTCTAATACGGGTAAATCTCGTGTATAAGAGACGGTGACGTTCTCCAGCTGGACTACCGCGTTATTCTGTGAAGGATTTGACGATTGCGTCAACGTTCTTCCTCATCATGTCAAAGTAGCCTTGGCCTCTTTTATATCCGTCGGAAAGAATGTTTTCGCCCGTGTACAGCATGCCGATTTTAAGGCCTCTGTCCTTGGCGATGATTGACAAAAGCGGGTAAACTTTTTCGTCTTCGGCGAAGATGGTTTTGATTTTGTTTTTCTCGATGATTTCGTAGACTTCGGCGAGATGGGCTGCGGAGGGCTCTTCTTCGTGAACCGTGAAGACAGCGAAAGATTCGAGGCCGTAGGCCTTTGCGAGATAGCGGAAGGCATCGTGCTGGCTTACAAATGTTTTTCCTCTGTGCGGGGCGAGATTTGACGCGATTTCCCGGTCAAGTTGCTCCAGCTCGGCCAACAAGATGGCTTCGTTTCTTTCTATCAGCTCCCTTTTGTGGGGAAAGATGTTGACGAGGGCTTTGGCGATGTTTTTCACCACTATAGCCACATTCTTCGGGTCGTGCCAGAAATGCGGGTCGACGGCGTGCGCGTGATGATGATGGTGATGACCGTCTTCCAAAAATTTGATGTTCGAAGCGACCCTATAACCTTGGACACCTGCGGCCGCAGCGATTCTCACTCCCCATCCATCGAGGTCTTCCATCGTCCAGAGCAAAACGGAGGCACCTTTCACGTTTTGGACTACGTCGGGCGTCGGCTCCCAGTGATGGAGCTCGACGTTGGGCGGAAGAATCTGGAAAACTTCGACTGTGCCGTCCGTGAGCCTGTGAGCTATTTCGCCGAGGAGCCCCCATGTGACGGCCACTACCTCCCCTTTCGGTGTCCGAGCTGGTACCGAAACCAGAGCGGCTGAGCCGATGACCGCCGCAGCGACCAACACCGCCGCGACGACTAATACTATTCGTCTCTGCATCCCCGATGTTTCACCTCGTTCCCGTGGATGCATGTGGTTGGAAAGTTGAGCTTTTCACACATCCTCTTGACCAGAGGTTCGCCGACTTGCTGGTCTATTCTGGCCGCCTGCAAACAGGCTTCGGAAAGGTCGAGGCCCAACTCTTTGTAGAAGTAGGTTTCGAGGATTCGATGGTTGTGGATGATTTTGGAAACTGTCGCCACGCCGCGGGCGGTGAGGACAAATTTTCCCCACCCCGTCCTCTCAAGCATTTTTTTCTCGGCGAGCCTGTTTAAGACATCGAAGGCAGAAGGAGGCTTGACCGAAAACAAATCCGCCAAGTATCCCGTCGTTGGCTGAATGTTTTTCTCCTGTGCGCGGTAGATTTCTTTTAGGTAGTTTACTTCGACGGTGTTTAACGCGGTCTTTGGCATGGACTAATTTAGGGTAGGCCTAAATTTAAACGTTAAATGCACACAGAAAATGGTGCAGTCATGCTTGTTGTGAAAAAGTCTGAAGACGTTTTCTCTGGCGTGCTGTTTGACGTGAAGCGGGTTGTGTTGGAGGATGACGGGCAGGAGGTTTTGCGGGAAATCGTTGTCCATCCGGGCGCGGTAGCGGTAGTCCCCTTGTTTGACGGCGGGGAAAAAGTTTTGTTGGTTGAGCAGTTTAGGTTTGCGGCGAACAGAGAACTTTATGAAATTCCCGCGGGAACGATCGAAGACGAATCTCCCGAAAGCTGTGCGGCACGAGAGCTCGAAGAAGAAACGGGTTACCGGGCCCGAACCTTGAGGAAAGTCGCCCAATTCTACTTGGCTCCGGGGTACTCGACCGAGTTGTTGCATGTTTTTGTGGCGGAAGGACTCGAAGCGAGCAAGCCTTCGCCGGAGGCGGACGAAAAAATCAAAACCCATTTAGTCCAGTTTGACGATGTCCTCGAAATGATAAGAAGGGGCGACATCGTCGACGCCAAAACCATCGCCTCGCTCCTGCTTGTGGAGCGGTTTCACAGAAGGCGTTGAAAATGCTGCCAGCCCTTCCGCTCAACCGGGACGGCTCCTTCGCCTCGACGGAATAATATCGAAGGTTCTTTCGTGACACGGCCCAGACGTATCAAACGGCCTCCGGCTTTTTTCAGAGCCTGTTCGACAACGTCTTCCCATCCTTTCTTCACGGTAAAGACCAGCTCGTATTCCTCTCCGCCATAGAAGACCGCGTCAAACATGCTGATGTTGTTTTCTCTACAATATTTTTCTGCGGCCGGGTCGATGGGAAGCGAATCAACCTCAAACCCAACGTTGTTCATTTCCGCCAGCAGATGCAGTGATTCGGCGAGCCCGTCGCTCGAATCTATGCACGATGACACGCCTCCGGAAGCCGCCAGCGCGAGGCCTTGGCTGACACGAGCTTGCGGAAGATAAACTGCTTCGAGGATTTTTTCGTCGGCGTTTTTGCTGTTCAGAAGTGCGTGAAGGCCTGCGTAGGTTTTGCCAAACAGGCCCGTTGTCGCGATGAGGTCTCCCGGGCCCGCGCCTTTCCGGGAAATGAGATGGTTTGCGGCGCCGATGACCGTTACCGATATGCTGGTTGTATGGTGTTCGTTGAGGTCTCCGCCGATGATGTTTGCGCCGTATTTCTGGGCCGCATCACGCAGGCCTTCCAGAAGTTCTTGGAAGTCTTTGAACTCGGTTGATGGGTTGAGTCCGAGCGAAAGCAGTAGATATTTTGGTTTTCCGCCTTTGGATGCGACGTCGCTTATCGCTGAAACAGCCGCTTTCCATCCCGCCTGCCTATGGGTCATACCCGGAGGAACGTCCGTGTCCCAAACGAGCATGTCGACTGACGTCACCAGCATCCCGTTGAACCAGTAGGCGGCCGCGTCGTCTCCCGGAGGAAGCAGGCCTTCTCGGGGCCATTCGATAGTCTGGAGGATGTATTTCACCAGAAATCTTTCCCCCAGTTCCGAGAGCTTTGGCACGTCGTTCACCGTTTGAAAAGCCTCTTTAGAAAAGTCTTCACACACCAGATGAAAAACAGGATGATTTCCTTGGATGAAAGCTTTGACCTACCTTCTCTACGTTCCTTGAAGATGAAAGGCACTTCATCGATCTTAAACCCAGCTTTTGAAAGACGGTAAACCAGCTCGACTTGAAACACGTAACCCCTTTCAAATGGTTTTTCAATAAGATGTTCAACAGCGCGGGCCGAATAAGCCCTGTATCCTGAAGTCATGTCCCGTAACTTTAAACCGGTCGCGATTCGGGCGAGCAAATTTGCGCCGCGGCTGACTATCATCCGCCGGAAACCTGCGGCCCATTTTCCGCCTTCCACGTACCGGGATGCGATGACGGCGTCCGCTCCTTTCTCGAGGGATTCGATTAGTCGGGGCAGCAGCTCCGCGGGATGGGAGCCGTCTGCGTCCATCGAGACGACGGCCTCCGGCCGCTGTTGAAGAGCAATCCGAAAGCCATCATGATAGGCTGAGCCGAGGCCTTTTTTCGCCCCCCTGTTCAACAACATCACCCGCCTGTCTTTTTTCGAGATTTCAGCCACGATTTCAGCGGTTCCGTCGGGGCTGCCGTCGTCGACCACCAACACTTTCAAGTTCTCCAAACCGCTGTTAAAGACCGATTGGATAACGTTTGCGATATTTTTGGCCTCTTTGTAGGTGGGGATGACCACGACAACTTTGCATCCTTCAGCCATTTCCGTCTTTAGAATATTTGTGGCGTATTTTATGATAAACGTCTGAAACCCGGTTCATGAGCGATGCGGCTTGCTCAGAAGAAATTTCGCCGCTTCCGTGTAAGGTCAAACGCCTCAGCTCGGCCAGAGTTTCAAACTCTTCGACCGTCAGAACATCGCCTATCATCAAATCGGTCAACAAATCGTAGAAATGTCCGCTCCTGCCGACAAGGCCCGACGAAGCGTGCAGGATTTTGACCAATTTTTCAGCCGCCTCGTACAAATATCCGACGACGGTCGATGGTTTTTCGCCCGACATAACCGCGGCCTCGGCCTTTTCGAGAGTTTTTGCCACGGCGTCAAACAACTGCGGCTTAATCGAGAGATTGACTTCTTCGACTTGGTGTAAAGAAAGGATGGTTTTGTAGGCGTTGTTGAGTTGGATGAGTCTTTCTTCGTAGAGTTTCCTAACCTGCGGCGTGGCGGTGTGGGGAAGCCGGTCGGGGTGGAACCTCTTCACCATCTCTCTGTAGGCCTTTTTTACGTCTTCGAGGGAGTCGGAAGGCTTTACACCGAGGACTGAATAGGGCCATTTGCCCTGCTTCTTATCTTCCGATATGACGCTCTTCAGTGAATACAATATCAGGAAAGCGGTCAACCCCGTCAAAGTAATCGTCGCAATTATCGTCGGGTTCATCGCAACGGTGTCCGGTAGACGACACGTTATTTTACGTTTTTGTCCTCGAATTGTCTAAAACAGCTCCAAAAACCCCTCTAACCTCATGCGGCATTTCGGCGGCCTTCCCGTTTTCTAAATCAACAAACACATACGTGATGTATCCCCGCGCCAGAGTTTCCTCTGCTTCGTTTTCCAGCCTGAATTCAGCTTTGAGCCATTTGCCGCCGACGAAAGTCGTGTCGATCACAGTGTTGACTGTGTCGTCGTAGGCGGACGGCTTTTCGATGCGGCATCCGTATTCGCCGATGACGAAGGTCTTGTTCAAAGCCTTTCCGTTGATTACGATACGGCCTTGTTTGTCGAAGACTATTCCGTTGTCCCGGAGGAACTCTATGAACGCCATGTCAAACCATCTCACGTAGGTTGGGAAATAGAC
>JANXEM010000061.1 GCA_025058435.1 Candidatus Caldarchaeum sp. | reverse complement strand
TGACAAAATGTTGAAGGATGCCGCGGTCTTCAGCTTTGTCCACGCCTCGAACGTTCTCGGGCCTGTCAACGACGCAAAATACCTCTGCAAGCTTGCTCACGAGCATGGCGCTTTGGCTGTGGTTGACGCGGCTCAATCTGTTCCACACATGCCAGTCGACGTGAAGGATATCGGATGCGATTTTCTCGCGTTCAGCGGCCACAAGATGCTGGGGCCGACGGGGGTCGGCGTTCTTTACGGAAAGTTCGAGCTGTTAGACGAGTTGGAGCCCTTCATGGGTGGCGGCGAAATGATAAAGGAGGTTCACCTTGACCACAGCGTTTGGAACGATGTTCCGTGGAAGTTCGAGGCGGGCACACCCCACATCGCGGGGGCGGTTGGCCTCGGGGCCGCGGTCGACTATCTTCGGAACCTCGGCATGGAGAATGTGCAGCGGCACGAGCAGGAGTTGACCGCGAAAGCCCTTGAGCTTCTTATGAGCTTGGAACACGTCAAGATATACGGGCCCGAAAACCCCAAACATCGATGCGGTTTGGTTGCCTTCAACCTCGGCGACATCCATCCACACGACCTCGCAACATTCCTAGACCAGCACAGAATATGCGTAAGAGCTGGTCATCACTGCGCAATGCCCATCCACACACGGCTCGGGCTTTCAGCCACAACACGCGCAAGCTTCTACGTCTACAACACCTCCGAAGAACTCGAGATCTTCCACGAAGTGCTAAAAAAGGCAATGAAGTTTTTCAGGCTTGGATGAGGCACTTATATATTCCAAGGCCTTTTTTCGGTGAGTTGTTTTGAAGGTTGTGGTTGTTGGAGCGGGTGTGATGGGTCACGGAATAGCCGAAGTCGCTGCCCTGGCCGGCTATGAAGTGACGATGGTCGACGTCGCCGATGAATTTCTGGCAAAGGGTCTGGAGAAAATTCGATGGAGTTTGGACAAAATGGTTGAGAAGAAAAGGCTGACGAGAAGCCAGGCCGATGCTGCTTTGACAAGGATAAGGACTTCGACGAACTTGGCCGAAGCGGTTAGGGATGCCGACCTCGTCGTTGAAGCGGTGCCAGAGGACATTTCGGTCAAAAGGAAGGTTTTCACTACGCTAGATGAGAAAGCGCCTCGGCATGCAATCCTTGCCACAAACACCAGCACGCTGCCGATAACCGAAATAGCCGCGGCAACCAGTAGGCCCGAACAAGTTGTCGGGATGCATTTCTTCAACCCACCACCCTTGATGCCGCTTCTCGAAGTCATCGCGGGAGAGAAAACGTCGCAGGAAACGCTTCAGCGAGCCGTGGAAATAGGGAGAAAGATGGGAAAAACAGTCGTCGTCTGCAGGAAAGACGTTCCCGGATTCATCGTCAACAGAATCCTGATGCCGTTGATGAACTATGCATGCACGCTTGTGAAGGATGGTGTGTACACGGTGACAGAGGTTGATTCGGCCCTCAAGTACAAGGCCGGCCTTCCGATGGGCGTTTTCGAGTTAATCGACTACACGGGAATTGACGTCGTTCATCACGCGAGCAGCTCGATTCGAGAAAGAGAGAAGCTAGCACCTGAGCCATGCCCGCTCATCAAGGAGTTGTTCGAAAAAGGCCGCCTAGGTATGAAGTCGGGGAAAGGCTTTTACGAATACGCTGGAGGGCCCTATGAAAGGACTTCAATCCCGCGTGATGCGGGGGAAAGAGTCGACGTCGTCTCGCTTCTAGCGCCGGCGGTGAACTTGGCAGCCTGGATTGTCCGCAACGGGGTCGCAGACCTCGGAGACGTCGAAACAGCCGTCAAGCTCGGGCTTGGATGGCCGAAAGGAATTTTCGAGATGGCCGACGAATTCGGCCTAGACGCCGTCGCCAAAGCCCTTGAAGAAGCCGCCAAAAGATACGGAGCATTTTACGAACCGGACCCATTGATAAGAGACCTCGTCGCCGGGGGAAAGCTGGGAAAGAAATCGGGCCAAGGGTTTCACAGCTACGTCCAGGCTCAAGCTGGTTACGGCGAGATAATCTTTGAGAAAAAGCCCCCAATAGCGCGGATAGTCCTCAACAGGCCTCACCGCCTAAACACGATAACGCCCAAGATGATACAGGAGCTGACGGACTGTTTGATGAAGGTTTGGAACGATAAAGAGGTGAGGGTTGTGGTGATTAGGGGGGCTGGGGATAGGGCTTTTTCAGCGGGTGCCGACGTGACGGCGTTCACTGAGGTGAAGACGAAGGCCGATGCCGAGAGGTTTCTCAGAGATTTTCAGGAAGTTATGAACATCATCGAAGCGATGCCGAAACCTGTCGTGGCCGGAATCGACGGATACGCTTTAGGCGGTGGATGCGAGCTGATTCAGGCCTGCGACATTCGGATTGCGACTGACCGGTCGGAGTTCGGACAACCTGAAATCAACCTCGGTCTGATACCGGGAGCGGGCGGAACACAGAGGCTTCCGAGAATCGTGGGAATTGCAAAAGCTCTTGAGCTGGAGCTTCTCGGAGACAGGATAAGCGCGGATGAGGCTCTACGAATTGGGTTGGTCAACAAGGTCGTCAAGCCCGAGAAGCTCGAGGAAGAGTTAACGGCCTTAGCTGAAAAACTGGCTTCCAAGCCTCCGCTCGCCGTCCGGGCTGTGAAGCAGTTGGTTTTGATGGCTCGTGAGTCCCCTCTCAGCAAAGGCCTCGCCGCGGAAAGGTTGTTTTTCGCAGACCTTATTTTCACGAAAGACTTCATGGAGGGGGTTTCAGCGTTTTTCGCAAAACGGAAGCCGGAGTTCAAGGGAGAGTAGTCAGGGCTTAATCCTAGACCTCCGCCAACTCCTCCGCCTGTGAGAAGACCGGACATGCCTCCGGGTTTTTGCGAATACCCATGCCGGAGTTGGCCAGGC
>JANXEM010000002.1 GCA_025058435.1 Candidatus Caldarchaeum sp. | reverse complement strand
CGACAAATTCACCGTAGCCGCCGACAGAGAAACTGTTTTCAAATTCATCACCAACCCCGACAGCTTCACCAAACTCATCCCCGACCTCCAAAAATACGAAAAAGTCGACGAAAGAAACTTCAAAGTAGTCTTCAAAATCGGGCTTGGCATGATAAAAGGGACTTTAAACATGGCTTTCAGGATGGAAGAGGTGACCGCACCCGAATTTGTGAAGGTGGTTGGCCACGGGTCCGGCATGCAGTCGACCGCAGACCTTGTGCTAAACCTTAAACTCCTTCCTGCAGACGGTGGGACTGAAGTGGCTTGGGACGCTGACGTCGTGGTCGGAGGAATGGTGGCCAGCGTCGGAAGCAGGCTGATGGAATCCACCACAAAATCGAAAGTTAGGGAAATAGTTGAAGGATTGAAGCGGGAGCTCGAAGGCGGAAAAAAGAAGAAAAAATAGTTAACCCTGCATATCTTTAAAGCCGAGGCGTAGCGTTAGTCGTCGGAACGAAAATGCCGAGAGTTAAACGCATATCCGAAGTCGTCGACATCCTCAAGAACAAGGACAGCATCCGAAACATCGGCATCATCGCCCACGTAGACCACGGTAAAACAACGACGTCGGATTCCCTGCTCGCCGCCGCGGGGCTCCTTTCGCCTTCACTCGCCGGAAGGGCTCTGGCCCTCGACTATCTCGAAGAAGAGCAGCAGCGGCAGATGACCATCAAAGCCGCCAACGTATCGCTCTACTACGAAACAGACGGAAAACAATACATCGTAAACCTCATCGACACCCCAGGCCACGTCGACTTTTCCGGGAGAGTTACCCGTGCTCTAAGGGCCATCGACGGCGCGATAGTTGTGGTCGACGCCGTTGAAGGTGTGATGACCCAGACGGAGACGGTCATACGTCAAGCGTTGAGCGAAAGGGTGAGGCCCGTCCTTTACATCAACAAGATTGACAGGCTTGTCAAAGAACTGCGTCTGCCGCCTGAAAGGATTCAGGAAACACTTGGCAGAATCGTCAAAGACGTCAACAACTTGGTCGACATGTACGGCGAGCCGGAGCAGAGAGAAAAATGGAAGCTCAGTTTCGCCGACAACACGGTTGCCCTCGGCAGCAGCAAAGACAGATGGGGGTTCACGGTCAGGATTGCGCAGCAGAAGGGCATAAAATTCAGCGACGTTATAGACGCGTTCAGCCGCGAAGACGTTGAATGGCTTCGGCAGAAAACACCGCTTCACGAAGCCCTTCTGGAAATGGTGATTTCCAAACATCCGCCGCCGCACGTCGCCCAGAAATACCGGATTTCGAAGATATGGAAAGGAGACCTCGAAAGCGAAGTAGGTCAGGCCATGCTCAACTGCGATGAAAACGGGCCAGCTGTGATGGCCGTGACGGACGTTAGAGTAGACCCGCAGGCAGGCGTCGTCGCAACCGGAAGGCTTTTCAGCGGGTCGATAAGCGAAGGAGATTCTGTCATCATCGTTGGAAGAAACATTTCGGGCCGGGTTCAGCAGGTCGGTGTTTACATGGGGCCGGCGAGGGAAATAGTCGGCAGCATACCCGCCGGAAACATACCCGCGGTCCTCGGGCTCGCAGATGTCAGAGCAGGTGATACCTTAGGCTCCGTCGAGACGATTCCGTTCGAATCACTAAAGTACGTCTCTGAGCCCGTTGTCACCATCTCCGTCGAGCCGAAATACAGCCGCGACCTTCCGAAGCTGGTGGAATTCCTCAACAAACTCACCATAGAAGACCCGACCCTCGTTACCGTCGTAAGGCCCGAAACCGGCGAATACCTCATCAGCGGAATGGGTACGCTTCACCTCGAAATCGCTCTGACATGGATTCAAAAGGCCGGGCTTGAAATCGTTTCGGGAAGGCCCATCATCCTTTACCGAGAAGCAGTCCAAACTACCGGACGCGAGTTTGAAGGAAAATCCCCCAACAGACATAACCGGATTTACACCAAGGTTGAACCGCTCGAGCCGGAAATCATAGAGCTGATACGCAGGGGCGAGCTTTTCGACGAAATGGACAGAAAACAAGTGGCGAAAATCCTCCGGGACCATGGATGGGATGCCGACGAAGCCCGCAACGTCTGGCTCATCGACGGAAGGGGCAACATCTTGGTCGACTCGACGAAAGGAGCCCAATATCTTCAGGAATCTCGGATGATGATTGTAGGGGGTTTTCAGAGGGTGATGCAGGAAGGGCCTCTCGCGGCTGAGAACATGCGCGGTGTCAAGGCCGTTCTGACCCAAGTCGATCTACATGAAGACCCCGTTCACAGAGGCTACGCACAGATCGCGCCAGCGACTTGGAGAAGCCTCTACGCCAGCGTGCTTTCAGCAAACCCCGTCCTCCTTGAACCCGTGCTGAAGATTGAGGCTAAAGTTTCGGCGGAATTCATGGGCGCCGTAACGTCAACCATCACCAGCAAAAGAGGCCGGGTAATGGACGTCAAACAAGCCGAATACGTAACGGTCGTAGTCGGAGAAATTCCAGCGGCAGAAACATTCGACCTCAGCGAAGCCATGAGAAGCGCAACCATGGGCAAGGCCTTCTGGGCGACCGAATTCAGCCAGTGGAAGCCAGTGCCAGCATCCCTCAAAGACAAAGTCATACAAGAAATCAGAAAAAGAAAAGGCCTACCATTAGAAATACCGACGATTTCACAATTCGTGGAAGACTAACTTTTCGTCGGCTTTTTCGTCAACGCAGCCCACGCTCCTTCATCCTCCATCAGCAGCTTCATCTCCTCAAAAGACAGCTTCTCACCATGGGAAAGCTTCTCCAACGCCTTAGTCTTGATCTTTTCTTTCATGATGTATTCTCTCGTTCTTATCGCAAGCTCTCGGCTCTTTTTCACAAATTCCTGAAGCTCAACAAGCCTCGAAACCAGCAAAATTTCCTCAGCTTCGCACATCTGAGCTTTTTTCTTCGCTTCCAGAAACGCGTTATGATACGAATCAGCTTCGGGCTTCAGCTGCTGAATCAAATCTTTGACGGACTGAACGGTTTCTCGAGCCACCGCCAGTTCATCCTTCTTCTTCTTTATCTGCTCCCGTAGGTTTTTCGCCTCTTCGTAAAGCGGCGCGGCCACAGCGTTCAGCTCTTTCAGCTTTTCCGCGACGCCCTCCCGCTTCTGCACCTCACCCAAAACCTTGTTCAAGTGCCGAAGCTCCTCGTAGATCTTTTTCTCCTCCTCCGGCCTGAGAATTTCTGTTTCAACCCTTTCCTCCAGCTCGCGAATCCGGCGGATAATTTCCTGACCCGTGTAGCCTTTGGCGTTGTCGGCTATCTGTGTAGAAAGCAGAGCTTCCTTCTCGTTGCGTTTTTCGTTGATTTTTTTGACGACTTCGTCGAGCCGCGACCTTAATTCGTTGATTTCGCTGCGAAGTTGTCCGATACGTTCGAGAATCAACGAGTTCTTCTCCTTAACTTCCTTTATGCGGGCGTGAAGTTTATCCCTCCTCTCCAGCGCCTTCTGAGCCTCCTCCTCAAATTCAACCTTCTTCTTCTTTGTTTCAGCGAGCCTCGCCCTTATCTGGAAAATCTCCTCTTCAACCGCGGAAACATTTTCTTCGGTCATTGCAGCTCGGTTTCTCCTTCTCCGTAGACGCGGGTGAGGGTGGCGAAAAGTTCGCTGAATCCTTCGAATGTTTTGGATGATACCGCGATTAATGGGACGCTGTTGGATATTTCCCAGATGGTTTGGACTATTTCTCGCGATAGGGTGGTCTGCAGTTCGTTTAGCGAGCCGGACGGGTTTATGGAAAATGATGCTTCTGATTCGTGCCAGCCGAAGATGCGTGCGAGAACACGGGCTGGTACTGCGTCGGCTCTGCTTAGGATGTTTATCGAGGGCAGGCCGAGTGATAGGATGGTTGAAACGGATAGGAAGAGTGTTGCGGCGTAGTTACGTGGGTGAGCGCATAAAACTGAATCCATCAGGAAAAGGAGAAGCTTTTTGCTGTCTGAAATTTTTCTCGTTATGATTCGGCCTTCTTTTCTGAAGGCGAATAGCTCGAGCTGGCCCGGGGTGTCGACCAGCAGCCATTCCGCGTTCGTTTCTTCAACCGCCGCAGCTATTTCGTCGATGTTTCTGGCGGTTTCTCTCACGGAGGCCACGAGCCCGCCGTTGGGGCCGAGGTTCTTCGTCGCCATAATTCTTTCATAGTCAACAAACTCTCGAACATCGACGTCGGGCTCATAAGGCAGTGTAATCGCCGCCGGGTCGAGGTTGACCGTCGCGCTATACTGTCCGTGGTCTCTCAACCATTCGCTGAAGACACCGGTCAAGGACGATTTCCCCGAACCAGCGGTGCCGACGACGAACAACAATCGCCTGTTATCGGTCAACTTTCTCGAACTCCTCTTTCTTCGGGTGAACGACGCTATTTAGACTTTCCCGGCGGAGAAAGTAAATACGATTGACCGTCGACCAGTTGTTGATGAAGTCGGCGGCGGAAAAAATACTTCGTTTAGCTGGAGTCGAAGAAGCGCGCATGATTCAGTTGTTAGAAGAAGCTTGTTCGGACTATGTTGGTTTTTTGGAAGAGTTGATTCAGGTGGTTGAAGATGACGACACCCCCTTTTGAACAGCCTTTGTGCAATCTGTTGATGTCCGCGGAATACAACCCGGCCGAAAGATGGTCGAAACAGTTGGAAACAATTCGGCGGCTCAACCCAAAACACAACGCGTACATAACGGTCTTCGACAAGCCCGTGGTCAGGAAAGATCATCGTCGAAGGGCTTTGAAGGGGCTGACGGTCGCGGTGAAAGATGTTTTCGATGTCCGTGGTTTCCCGACAACCGCGGGTTCGAAGCTTCTGGCCCACCATATTCCAGACGATAACGCGAACGCCGTCGACATACTTCTGTCGAACGGTGCCGCTTTAAACGGCAAAACAAACCTTCACGAATTCGCCTTCGGAGTTTCCAACATCAACCCACATTACGGCCCGTGCCTAAACCCATACGACACATCACGCGTCTCAGGCGGCTCCAGCGGCGGCTCAGCCGTGGCGGTAGCCCTCGGCATGTGCGACGTAGGCCTCGGAACCGACACGGCCGGTTCCGTCCGAATTCCTGCTTCTTTCTGCGGAGTAGTGGGTTTCAAGCCATCGCAGGGTTTGGTGAGTTTGGCCGGCGTCGTCCCCCTTAGTTGGAGCCTCGACCACATCGGCATATTGTCCCGGAGCGTGTGGGAAAACGCGCTCGTCTTTTCGGTTTTGGTCGATGGCGTAAGCCGCGGCTTCAGTCTTCGAGCGGCCAAGCTTGAAGGAGTCAGTGTCGGAGTTCCCGCCAATTTCTTCCTCGACTATTTAGAGAAGGGGGTGAGAAGCTGTTTTGAGGACGCGTTGAAAAGGCTTGAATCAGAGGGCGCGGAAATACGCTTCGTCCAGATAGAAGACGTGGAAAAGGCCGTGAAATGCCGCACCATCATCGGGTTCGCCGAATCAGCCGCATACCACTTGAAGCTTTGCAGAGGAAGGCTCGACCTGTACGGCGAAGATGTCAGACAGCGGATAGTCAGGGGGTTCGCAATTCCGGCCGTCTCCTACGTGACGGCTCTGAGGGCGAGAAAAAAGCTGACGGCCCGCTTCAGAAAAATTTTCCAAAAGGTCGACGTTCTGGCCACGCCGACGACGATAATAACGGCCCATCGTCTCGATGAAGAGGAAGTTTCGGTCGAAGGCAAGACGTTCACCATAAGGGCCGCAACTCTCCGCAACACCGAAGTCTTCAACCTCTACGGTGTCCCAGCGATAAGCGTTCCGATGGGTTTTTCGGCGACGGGCCTGCCGACGGGTCTACAGCTCATCGCTGACCATGGACAGGACAAAAAACTTTTGAAAACAGCCTACGCCGTTGAAAAACTGTTCACGACTTCGAGCTAAGCCACCATTCGAGATATTCTTCGTGCCGGCGTTTCTTCCTATCGCCTTCAAACTTGCTGTTGAATCTTTTTTCTCGCTCGACCAAAAGGTCTTGACTGTTGTAGGTCGAGCCGCATCCTTCACATGAATACGTCTTCGTTTCTCTGTCGTAAACGAGCTTCCGTCCGCATTCGAAGCAGACCGGCATGGAATTCACAGAGCGAAAATCTACGCCGTATATAGGTTTAAGCCGGAATCCGGTCTACGCTAACTTTATTTAATCCCCGCATCGTGTCAATTAACAGGTGCGTTGAAATATGGCTTTAGGCATGACCGGCGCCTACGACAGGGCCATAACTGTTTTCTCACCTCAGGGACGTCTTTACCAAGTCGAATACGCTCTCGAAACAGTCCGCTCAGGCTCAACAGCTCTTTCACTCGTCTGTAACGAAGGAGTAGTTCTGGCAGTGGAAGAAAGAATGCACACAAAGCTTCAGAGCGCAGATTTTTCGTGGAAAATATTCCAAATCGACGAACACATCGGAGCGGCAACCGCGGGACTAAATTCCGACGCCAGAGTGCTCGTCGACAACGCCCGAGTATATTCTCAGACACTACGGCTTTCCTACGACGAGGAACCCCTTGTAGAAGCAGTCGCGAGAAGAGTTGGCGACATTATGCAAATCTACACACAGCACGCGGGAGTCAGGCCTTTCGGAACGGCTCTCCTCATCGGAGGAGTCGACAAGACCGGTCCGCGTCTCTTCTACGCTGAACCAAGCGGCCTCATCCTCGAATACAACGCATGGGCCATCGGAAGAGGAGCCGAAAAAGTCCGAGAGCTCTTCGAAAACAACTACATCCGCTCGATGACGCTTCAACAAGCGGTAGAGCTGAGCCTCAAAGCCCTCGTCGACTCGGTAGACAAAATAGAAGAAGGATGGACGGTCAGACTCGTGACTATACCTGTTGCCACTAAAAAATATACCATGAAAACCCCGTTGGAGCTGAACTCCGTTCTGAACGACCTTCTTAAGGCGAAGAAGCAGTAGTTGAGCAAAGGATGCCCAAACAAAAAGAATCATACACAATCGCAAGGCTCGGAGTAGGAGAAACAACATTCGAAATTCTCGTCGACCCCGACAACGCCCTCAAATACAAAATGGGTGAAAAACTGCCCGTGTCTAAGATCATCATCTATGATGAAGTTTTCAAAGACTGGAAAAAAGGTATCAGGGCTTCTGAAACCGAGTTGAAAAAGTCTTTCGGAATCACGGACGTACGTCAGATCGCTGAAAAAATTCTCGCCGAAGGAGAGGTGTTGATTACGGCTGAACAGCGTCGCAGGCTGATTGAGGAGAAAAAGAGGCAGATAGTTGATTTCATTTCGAGGAACGCCATCGACCCCAGAACCAACGCCCCCCATCCTCCCCAAAGGATTGAATTGGCTTTGGAGCAGGTCGGTCTTTCTGTAGACCCGTTCTGCGACGCAAAGCAGGAGGCGATGAAAGCAGTTGAAAAGCTGCGGAGAATCCTTCCGCTTAAAATCGGAAACATGCGGGTTGAGATACGTGTTGCGGGAGAGTTCGTGGGGAAGGTCTACGGGCTGATTCGGAGCATGGGGAATATGTTGGAGGAGGGGTGGCTGGGAGACGGAAGCTGGCGATGCCTCGCCGAAATTCCCACAGGCCTTCACGCAGACCTCGTCGACAGACTCAACAAAATATGCGGAGGCCGTGTGGAGATAAAGCCGGTGACCTAATTGATGTACATTTCCGAAAACGAATTGGTGGTTCCGGGTCAGCTACTTTCAGATAATTCACGTCACAGCGGCTTCGGAACCTATTCCCGGGACGGAAAAATCTACGCTTCGGTCATGGGGTTTGCCCGCGTCGTCAACGGACAGATAAGGATTATCCCTGTCGGCGGCAGATACAGGCCTCAGAGGGGCGACAGGGTTGTTGGAATTGTTTCCGACGTCAAGCCAAACGTAGTGGAGGTCGACATCGGAGGAGACACCACCGCGATCATCAAACCCGCTGAAAGGGAAACAACACCCCTCAAAATAGACATCGGAGACTGCATCTACGCCGAGGTAAAGTTGACGGGGTTGAGAGGCATCGTCCTTTCCACGGAAGGACTTCAAAAAATTCCTTCAGGCCTTCTTGTCGCGGTCAACGCGGCGAAAATACCGAGGGTGATAGGGAGGAAAGGCTCCATGCTCCAAATCCTGCGGAAGGAGACGGGCTGCGATTTCTGGGTTGGCCGCAACGGGTTGCTTGTGGTCAACGGCCCGAATCCGTCGAACGAGTTTGCCGCTGTGGCGGCGGTTAATTTGATTGAACGCGAAGCCCATACGGTGGGCTTGACTGAAAGGGTGGTGCAGTTGCTGAGAAAGTTGAGAGGTGGAGTTGTTCAAGATGAAGTTGATAAATGAAAATGGGTTAAGAATGGATGGCCGACGTCCCGACCAGTTAAGGAAGTTGCGGCTTGAAGTAGGAGTTTTGGAGAAGACCGACGGCTCCGCCTACGTAGAACTTGGCGGAACACGGATTTACGCCGGCGTGATAGGGCCTCGGGAAGCTCATCCGAAGCATCTTGAACTTCCCGACAGAGCAGTCATCAACTGTAGGTACCACATGGCTTCTTTCAGCGTTGACGAGAGAAAGCCGCTGGGCATGACAAGGCGAGAAGTCGAACTTTCAAAGGTGTTGCGAGAGGCTTTGGAGACCGTGGTCTTCCTCGAAGAGTTTCCACGGATGATGATAGACATCTTCGTCGAGGTCATTCAAGCCGACGGCGGAACCCGGACTGCGGGAATTACGGCGGCGTCTCTTGCGCTCGCGGACGCCGGAGTGCCTATGGCTGACTTGATATCGGCGGTGGCTGTGGGAAAGGTTGAAGGAACCCTCGTTCTCGACATCAACGAATTCGAAGACAAATACGGTGAAGCTGACATGCCGGTCGCCATGGCCCCCAACCTAAATTCGATAGTGTTGCTCCAGCTCAACGGCCGGATGACAGCCGACGAAATATCGAAAGGGCTGGAAATGGCTCAAGCAGCCATCAAGCAGATACATCAGATGCAGGTCGAGGCGCTTAAACGCCGCTACAAGGTCGAGCCGGAGGGGTTGGAAACATGAGTTTCTGGATGGAAAAACGTGAATACGGCATAAAAATCATGAAAAACAAAGTCTACGATTTGCTGAAGCTCGGGAAAAGGATAGACGAAAGAGAGCCTCTCCAATACCGTGAAATAAGTGTATCGACAAAAGTCGTTGAAAAAGCCGACGGCTCGTCGCTGGTTTCGCTGGGTAAGACGAAAATCCTCACAGGAATAAAGGTCGAGGTCGGCAGCCCATTCCCCGACAGGCCCAACGAAGGAGTTTTCACCGTAAACGCCGAGCTGCTGCCCCTCGCTTCCAAAAGCTTCGAACCGGGGCCGCCGGACGAAAGAGCCATAGAGCTTTCGAGAATCGTCGACCGCGTCATCCGGGAAAGCAAGGCCATCGAACTGGACAAGCTGTCGATAATCGCTGGACAAAAAGTTTACATGATTTACATCGACTGCTACGTCCTCGACTACGACGGCAACTATTTCGACGCCGCGGTACTTTCCGCGGTTTCTGCTTTGGCTTCGATGACGTTGCCAGTCTACCGGGTGGTCGACGGCAAAGTTGAGCTGGCCACGGGGGAAAGGATGAAGCTTCCCATGCGGTCGGTTCCCGTCAGCGTAACCATGGGGCTAATAAAGGACAAAATAGTCGTCGACCCGCTTCCGACGGAGGAGGAGGTTGCCGACACCTTGGTCACCATAGGCTACGACTCGGAAGGAGTTGTTTCAGCTGTTCAGAAAAGTTCGCCCGGGCTTCTGCCCATCCCGATGTTTAAGGAGATGATTAAAATCGGGCTGGCCAAGTCTGACGAGCTTAGGAGAAAGATTTTGGAGGTGGCTGGAACTGGTTAAAGGGAAGCAGGGAATCGCGAAAGGCGTCGGAGCAAGGTACGGGTCGACTTTACGAAAGAAATGGGCTGAAGTGGTTTCGGCGTCTCGGGCGAGCTACGTATGCGATAGATGCGGGGCAAGGAAGGTCCGCCGCGTGTCGGTCGGTGTCTGGCAGTGCAGGCGATGTGGGTACAAATTCGCTGGTCAAGCATATTCGCCGAAGGCTGAGAAGTAGTTGGCTGAGGCGGAGCTCCAGTTTTCGGTGATGACGTCGGAGGAGAAGTCAGGGATAATGTTCAACAGCATTTTCCCCGAAATAGCTTCGATGAAATCGGAGCGTTCGAAGGTTTCCGTGGAACGAGGGGGCGGTGGCGTGCTGGTCGTGACGATAAGGGCCGTTGATTTGACCGCGATGAGGGCGGCCGTCAACACAGTAATAAGGTTGCTCAACGCTTCATATCAGACCGTGGAGGCCTTGAAAGATGTCGGGTAAAGAGATTCCCCCCAGCGTTCAGCAGCAGGTTTTGAGGCTGCAGCAGCTTCAGCAGAGCCTCGCCCTCATCCTTTCCGAGAAACAGCGGATAGAAGCGGAATTGGCCGAAGTCAGCTCTGCGCTCGAAGAGGTGAATAAAATGGATGACGGCGCCGTTGTCTACAAGGCCGTCGGCCCGGTTCTCGTCCAAAGCAACAAAGCGAAAATAGCCGCCGAGCTCACGGAAAGGAAGGAACTCGCTGACACGCGGCTGAAGGTCATCGAAAGACAGGAATCGAGGGCGAGGGCTCAGATAGAAAGCCTTCAGAAAGAGGTCCAACGTCTACTGGGAGGCGGGCAGCCTTCGGAGCAGTAGCCGGATAGGGTTTATAGCTTCAGCGAGAAAATTTGAAGGGGGTTATGAGAGACCATCAGTTTGTCCGACAGCTCAGCCAAACTATCGGTTTTCACGTCCGTGGGAAAAGGGTGCAGATAGTTTCCCACTGGGGCGGAGACGCCGATTCCGTTGGGGCCTCTTATGTTCTCAACAGGCTTTTGACCGATGTTTACGAATCCGCCGAAGTGGGCTTCATCATACCCGAAGAGACATCCGCCCACGTCAAAGCAATCATGGAACATCTTGGCTTTGCGGAGAAGCTTTTAGCCGACCCGGATGTCTATCTTCTGGTCGATGTCGGCAGCATCAACCAGCTCGGAGATTTGAAGGAGTTGGTCGTCGGCTCGGGCAAAGAGGTCATCGTCGTAGACCATCATCTACAGCCCAGCGAGCACGCCGGTATCCGATATCTTGTTTCCTCCAAATACTTAGCGGTTTCAGAAATTGTCTTCGACCTTGTTGAATACCTCAACCTGAGCTACGATGAGATGGTCTCCGAAGCCCTTTTCCTCGGCATGTACTATGACACTGTCCGGCTTTCGGTGGCGGATGCTGAGGTCGCCGCGAAAGCTGCGCGTCTCCTCAACGGGTTAGACCCCTCAAAAATCATCGGAATGCTCGAGCCGAGAATCGAGGATTCGGAAAGAATAGCGCGTCTCAAGGCTTTACGCCGAACAAACGTCTTCAAGCTCGGCGAATGGTTTGTCGTCGTTTCGAATGTCAACGGCTACCTTTCGTCGGTTGCGCGAACGCTTGTTACGGCGGGTGCACACGTGGCGCTCGTTGCCGGCTCGAAAGGCGACTACACCGTCCTCGCGGCCAGAAGCTCCCACGATTTCCAAAAATATGCGGGAGTCACTTTAGGCGAAGATTTGACGAAATATCTTTTGAGCCGGTTTGAAGGGGACGGCGGAGGCCATTCGGGAGCTGCTCGGATAAGGGTTAAGGCAGGGGTCGAAGCCGCTTTGACGGAGGCCGTGAAAGGCCTTTCACTACTTCTCGGCGGCAGCATGGTGGAGCTGGCAGGTTGAAAGATGACGCTCGTAGAGATAAGAGGGCTTTCATTCAGGTATGCGGGGAGCGAAAAACCCGCGTTATCGAACGTAAATCTTGACATCGAAAGAGGAGATTTTGTCCTCGTTGTGGGGCCGAGCGGCGGCGGTAAATCGACGCTGTGCAGATGTATTAACGGCCTCATCCCACAGTTCTACGAAGGCGAATACAGCGGAAAGGTCGTCGTCGACGGATATGAAGCCGCTAAAACACCGACCTACAAGCTGTCCCAGATAGTGGGCATGGTCTTCCAAAACCCCCAGAACCAGCTTTTCGCCCTTTCCGTCGAAGCAGACGTCGCCTTTCCTTTGGAAAACCTCGGCCTGTCGAGGGACGAAATCATCTCAAGAATAGAGGAAGCCATGGCCATGGTCAACGTACAACATCTCCGGGAAAGGTCTCCTTTCGAGCTTTCCGGCGGCCAGCAACAAAGGGTGGCGATTGCGTCGGTTTTGGCCATGAAACCCAAAATCTTGATACTGGACGAGCCGACGTCATACCTCGACCCCGTTTCAAGCCTTTCACTCCTCAACAACATCGACGAAATCCGGAAACAATTCGGGCTGACAGTGCTTCTCGTCGAACACCGCGTCGACCTCGCTGCGGCAAAGGCCAACAAAGTCGTCGTAATAGCCGAAGGCAAGCTTATTTTTCAAGGCGACCCCCGGAAATTTTTCGAAGAATTTGATTCACACGCCTTCGGTGTCTCGACACCTAAGGTTACCCTTCTCAGCAGAAAAATCAAATCACGTGTCAAAGATTGGAATACGCTATGCCTCAGCGCGGACGAATTCGAACAAGAGGTGAGGAAGCTTGTCGGTCGTGTTTGAAGACGTCCACTACGTCTATCCTTCGAAGGTTCATGCGTTAAACGGTGTTTCGGTCGAATTTCAGCCCGGCGAAATCGTCGCGCTCATGGGTGAAAACGGGTCGGGGAAAACCACCTTCCTCAAACACATAAACGGGTTGCTGAAGCCGACGCATGGCCGGGTTGTTGTTGAAGGGCTTCCAACGTCGAGTGCTTCTGTCGCAGAGCTGTCGCAGAAGGCGGGGCTGGTTTTCCAGAACGCCGAAGAGATGTTTTTCGAGTCAACGGTCTTCGATGAAGTAGCTTTCGCGCTTCGGAATTTCGGCTACAGCGATGAAAAGATAAGGAGACGGGTGGACTGGGCTTTGAAATTTTTCGAGCTCGAGCCATACGCCAACCAATCCCCCTTCCTTCTCAGCGGCGGGGAGAAGAAGCGTTTAGCGATGGCCATAATCCTCGCGTGGGGGCCTCAAATTGTCTGCCTCGACGAGCCGACGATAGGACAAGACAGTATACAGAAGGAAAAAATGAGGCACATGGTTAGGCTGCTGAACCTGCAGGGAAGGACAGTCGTTTTGGCTTCTCATGACGTTGAATTCGTCGCCGAGCTTAAACCACGGGTAATACTTCTTTCGAAAGGTAAAATAATCGCCGACGGCAGCTCCGAAGAAATATTAACAGACCTGCCCGCACTCGAAAAGGCCTCCGTCCTTCCCCCCCAACTGGTCGCGGCGTTGAAAAGGGTGGAAGATTTGGGCGTCGACTACCGGGTCCTCGATGTCGACGAAGCCGTCGAAAAAATCGTCGAGGCGATGAGAAGATGAGTCTTTTCGAAGGCCTTCGGTTCAGGCCTGGTAACACCTTCGTTCACAGGCTTGACCCGAGGGTGAAGTTGGCTGCTTCGACGATGATTCTGGCTACGGCCGTCATCTACGTCGATGTTGTCGTTGTGTTGACACTTCTTTTTCTGGAGGCTTTAGTCATCTTTTCAGCGAAAGTTCACGGGCTCTGGGTTAAGACTTTGAGGGGCGCCGTCCCGTTGGCTGTGATAGTTTTCGCCATCACGTTCTTCAGTCAGTACAGCCGTGAGCCGGATGCGTTCGTTGCGGCTGGATACGCGTTGGCTTACGCGCTGCGGCTCGTGGTGTTTCTGTCTTCGTTCTCCCTCTTCTTCCTCACGACCACACCGGACGAAATAGCGTTGACCCTTCAGCAACTCCGAATCCCGTATGAATACACTTTCGCCTTCGTATCCGCCATTAGGTTCACACCCGTCATGGCCGAAGAACTCAAAGTCGTAATGGACGCTCAGAGGGCGCGAGGTTTGGAGCTCGACAAAGGCCCCGTAACGAAACGAATACGAAACTTGATACCGATACTTGTTCCGCTGCTGGTGAACGTGATACGACGTTCCTATGAATTGGCTGAGGCCATGGAGGTGAAATGCTTTGGCGCCAGCCGAAAAAGAACGAGCTTGAAAGTCCTTGACATGAAGCCGAAGGACTATTTCTTCTTCACGGTCGTATTGGCGTTGTTTTCGGCAGGGCTTGCCGTGAAAGTTTTGGGCATCGAACCGGTGAAGACGATTCCTTTGTTCAGCGGGCTTTTCCCATCCTAATCATAGGATATCAGCTGCTTTTCTTCCAGAAGTTCCTGCAACTTCGCGACAGCGTCGTAAACATCTTTTTCGTATTTGGCCCCCGTGCAGACCAGCTTTCCGCTGGCGAACATCAAAATCACAACCTTTGGGCTCATCATCCTGTAAATCAGGCCCGGAAACTGCTCCGGCTCATACATCACATTCTCCAAAGTCGTCGCCGCCTTCTCCAAATCGATACGCCCGTGAAGGTCGATGGATGCGACGATGTTCTGAATCTCTATCTGCGGCTCCTCCCGGATGACGAACCCCTCTTTTTTAAGGGCCTTCACCACCGTTCTCACGGCCCTGATCGATTCCTCTTCGCTTTTGGCGCCGGTGCACACCATTTTGCCGCTGCTGAAAATCAACGTCGCCGTCTTGGGCTTAGCCAGCCTAAAAACAAGGCCGGGAAACTGAGCCGGCTTATATTCGACGTCGGGGAACGTACGCTGGACCTGTGCAAGGTCGAGCCTTTGAAAAAGAGTTACGCTGGAAACGACGTTTTGAATTTCTACTTTCGGCGGAGGCCCTTTTGCCACGGTTTTAAATCGTTTAAATACTTTATAAGGATTTAAATAACCTTCGCCGCATCCCGCGTTTCAGCCACAGCGTAAATAGCATATTCGGGCTCTTTCTCGAGCAGTTCGGCAAAACGGGTCACAAACCGTTTTTTGACTGCGGCCATGTCGACGTTTTTCCCCAAAATCGCGGCCATCGAAGTCATTATCTGCGCCTCCATTCCGCATGGCTTGATGCCGTTGAATTTCGCGAGGTCTGTGTTGACGTTTAGCGCGACGCCGTGGTAGGTGACCCAGTTTTTTACGGCCATACCAACCGACGCAACCTTCCGTCCTCCAACCCATACGCCGGGCTTCCGTTCGACGCGTTCCCCCATGATGCCAAAGTCGGACAAAACTTTGATGACCGCTTCTTCGACGATATGTACGAAATCCGCCACGCCGACACCGAGTTCGTTGAGGCTGATTATCGGGTATGCGACGAGCTGGCCCGGGCCGTGGTAGGTTGCGTCGCCGCCTCTTTCCACCCTGTAGACGGGGATAGACTTTACGAAAACGTTTTCTTCGCTGCCACGTCTGCCAAGGGTGTAGACGTCGTTGTGTTCGAGTAGGAGAATGGTGTCGTCGATTTGGCCCGCTGCCCGTTTCTCGACCAACTCAAGCATCAGCGTGTGACAAACTACGTAATCTATCAGCCCGAGGTCGAGGAACAAAAGCCTATCGCGAAACATAGTGAATCGCCCTTTTCTCCAGCAGATGCACGGCCTCGGCTATGGCCTCTGAATAGGTTGGATGGATGAATACCGTTTCAGATAGTTCTTCGAGTTTTATACCTGCTTTGATGGCTGTTGTGATGACTGAAATTGTTTCTGTTGCGTGCGGGCCCACCACGACGGCGCCCAGAACCCGGCTGGTTTTCCGGTCTGAAACGATTTTGACAAATCCATCTTCTCCGTCGGCGATGGCCCTGCCGAGCGCGGCAAAGGGAAAACGAGCTTCACCAACTTCGTATCCCATCTCCTTGGCGGCGGAGCTGCTCAGACCGACGAAAGCAACTTCAGGAGAAGTAAACACGCCGTAAGGCACCAATCCGTCGAACTTCGTCTCCATCCCGGCTATGGCCTCGGCGGCCACGACACCCTGCCGGTAGGCCTTGTGCGCGAGAAATGGCGGGCCCGTCACGTCTCCCACGGCGAAAATCGCTTCGACAGACGTGGCCATCCGTTCATCAGTTTTGATGAAGCCTTTTTCGTCTATCTCGACACCGATCTCCGAAAGCTTCCGAGCCCACGGAGAAGCACGCTTGCCGACAGCCACCAGAACGAAATCAAACTTGTCCTTCAAATCGTTCGACAAAACCACCTCAACACCGTCGTCCACGTAGGAGTAGGACGCGACCGTTGTTTTGGTGAAAATTCTCATTCCGATTTTTTCGAGGCTTCGTCTGATGACACGGGCTACGTCGGCGTCGAAGCCGGGTAAAACCTGTTCCATTATTTCGACGACCGTAACTTTGGTGCCGAGGTGGGCGTAGGCCGTGCCGAGCTCCAGACCTATGGCGCCGCCTCCAACCACAAGCAGTTTTTCGGGAATTTTTTCGAGGAAAAGGGCTGTGCGGTAGTCGATGATTTTCCTTTGGTCGAAAGGTATGGTCGGAAGCCATGACGGCTCGGTGCCGGTGGCCACGATTATGTTATCGGCTGAAACGGTCTGTCGCGACCCATTCGATTGGACGACGATTTTGCCGGGCTCGGAAATTTCAGCCAGTCCCTTGATGAGGGTTACGCCGTTTGCCTTCAGTAGGTATGCTATTCCCTGCCGTAGCTTTTCGACGACCTGTTTGTTTGACTGAGAAATTTTCGCCATGTCGATGGAAAAGGATGAATTTACCATGTTTTTGGCGGCGAGCTCTTTGAACTGCATCACCTTTTTGGCTTGGCCGATGAGATATTTGCTGGGGATGCATCCCCAGTTTGTACATTCACCGCCCAACTCGTCTTTCTCGACCAACGCGGTTTTGACGCCCAGCTGCGACAGCCTGATGGCCGCTACGTATCCGCCCGGGCCTCCTCCAACCACAACGGCTTGAAAACTCATCCGTTTCACCTTCAGAACGACGCAGATTTCATGACCGCGTTGAGAATTCTGGTTTCGTTGGGCATGTAGTAGTGTTCGTGGGCGAACGGGAAAGGCGTGTCGTAGCCAGTCACGCGTAGGACAGGTGCTTCGAGGTCGAGCAACAACCTTTCCGCGATGAAGGCGGCAAGCTCCGCGCCGAACCCGCACGTTTTAGGTGCTTCGTGAACAATTATCGGACGGCCCGTCTTCTTCACGGTTTTTTCGACAGCATCCTTATCGAAGGGCATCAAGGTTCTCAGGTCGACCACTTCGCAGTCGACGCCTTCCTTCTTCGCCTTTTCAGCGACATTCAGACAGTCGTGAACAGTCGCTGCATAAGTGATCAAAGAAACGTCCGCTCCCTCTTTTACGACGCGGGCCTTTCCCAGAGGAACCGTGTAATCACCTTCCGGCACCTCTTCCCTGAAAGTCCGGTAGATTCTTTTCGGTTCGAAAAACATCACAGGGTCGTCATCCCTTATCGAGGCGGTGAGAAGGCCTTTTGCGTCGTACGGGGACGAAGGTGTTACGACTTTCAGTCCCGGGGTGTGGATGAAGTAAGCTTCCGGGCTTTGGCTGTGGAACATGCCTCCTTTCACCCCGCCTCCGACCGGCGCCCTCACGACCAAGGGCACGGAAAACTGGCCTCCGGTCCTGTAACGGATTTTGGCCACGTTCGATACCAGCTGGTCGAAGCCGCCGAAAATAAAGTCGGCGAACTGGATTTCAGCCACGGGCCGTAAACCGTTCATCGCCATCCCAGCGGCCACACCGATGATAGCGGCCTCCGACAACGGAGTGTCGATGACCCGTTCAGGGCCGAACATTTCGTAAAGCCCCTCGGTGATGAGGAAGACACCGCCCCGTTTGCCGACATCCTCCCCCAGCACCACAACACGCTCGTCACGCTGCATCTCCTCTTTCAACGCGAGGTTCAACGCTTGAGCCATGTTAAGCAACGGCAAACAAATCACCTCCGCAAAACAGACATCAGGAAAAACTCTCCCGCACGGTAGCTGCTCCGAACCAAAGGCCCGCAGGCAGCATATTTGAACCCCATCTTCAACGCCTCATCCTCATACATCTTGAAGACCCTCGGATGAACATATTCCTTGACGGGAACGTGGGCCATCGTAGGCCGCAGGTACTGACCAACGGTCACAAAATCAACATCAACACCACGCAGCTCGGCCAAAGCATCCAAGACCTCTTCAACAGACTCTCCCAAACCCACCATAATCGACGACTTGGTGAACATCTTCGGGTTCAACTTTTTGACGAGCTTCAACACATGAAGCGACTGGTCAAAGGAGGCCCTTCGGTCGCGTATCAGCGGCGTAAGCCGTCTTACCGTTTCGATGTTGTGGGCGACAACGTCCGGCCCCGCGTCGACCACAGTCTGCACATGTTCCTCAACGCCGTTAAAATCGGGAATAAGGACTTCCACCAAGACATCGCTCCTCCTCTGCTTGATTTTCTTGACCGTTTCGGCGTAAATTGAAGCACCTCCGTCGGGCAGGTCGTCTCTGCATACCGAAGTCAAAACGACATACCTGAGGTTCATTTCCTCGACCGCTCGAGAAACTTTTTCAGGCTCATCGTAGTCGACCAATCCCCTTGGATGGCCCGTCTTGACCGCGCAAAACCTACATCCTCGTGTACAGATGTCGCCCAAAATCATGATGGTGGCCGTGCCGCCGCCCCAACATTCCCCAAGGTTAGGGCATAAAGCCTCTTCGCATACCGTGTGAAGCGTATGCTTCCTCAACACATGTCTGACTTCCGGATAAGCACCAAAACCGGGTAACTTCGTCTTTATCCAATCCGGTTTTCGAAGAGTCTGCATTCGTGGATAAATTCGTACGAAGTGAATTTAAGCATATATCTGCCTATGCCTTTGCATCCATCGGGTTGAAGGCGAAAATCGATGAACGGAGCGCCGGCGCCGTCATCTACCACAGGGGTGAAAACAGCATCGAATACCTTCTGCTGAAATACGGTGCGGGCCACTGGGATTTTCCGAAAGGTCATATCGAGAAGAACGAATCAGAGATTCAGGCAGTGTTGCGCGAGGTTAGGGAGGAGACGGGAATCAACGAGCTGTCGATAATCGATGGTTTCCGCAGAGTCATCAGCTACATGTTCATGAAGGAGGGTAGGCTTGTCAGGAAAGAAGTGGTTTTCTACCTCGGGGAAGCAAGCGACAAAACCGTTACACTTTCGCCCGAACATCTCGACTACGTCTGGCTCAACGTTGAAAAAGCTCTCGAAAAACTGACCTTCAAAACCGCGAAAGAAACTCTTGTAGAGGCCGACAATTTTCTAAAAACGCGTTTAAACGTTCACATTTAAAAACCACACAACCTCCGGTGGAACAAATGAAATCAACTGTGCTCCTGCTTCTGACCTTTCTGCTACTCATACCCCAAACAGGCTTGGCCCAGCAACCATCTCCACCCCTAACCGTCTACGTCTCCACGTTAGACGGCACGCCTAAACCGGGCCTGACTGTCACAGTTCAGACGGAAAATTTCAGAGAAACAGCTGTAACCAACGCCACAGGCTACGCCGTCCTGAGACAACTATCACCCGGAACCTACGAAGTAGTCATATCGCTGCGGAACATCGAATTGATACGGAGAACGGTAAACTACCCAGCCGTCACATCAATATCGGAAACCGCTCCATTAGCAACCCTGTCAGCGAAAGTGGTCGACCTTTCGGGAAGACCCGTCGCAAACGTCTTCGCAACCTTGACCTCCACAAACGGTTTGGTTTCAGTCAGCCAGAGGACAAATTCCACCGGCTACGCAGTCTTCAACGACGTGCCTTTTTCGACTCTTTCTTCGATAGGGGCCGCCTATAGGCTGCGGGTGGTCAAGGACGGGCAACCGGTCGCTGAAATTCAGAAAGACGTCCGGTCATTCGTTGAATTTGCGGAACTTGTGGCGAAGCTCGTGAAAGCGAATTTCACCTTCTTAGATTCCGGCGGCTCTCGGACTCGCATCGACGGCACGTTAATTCTGTCGGGAAGGAACTACACCCAGAGGGTTGACATAAGAGCGGGAACTGCGGAAGTCAGCCAGTTGGTCAGCTCGGCCGTCGTGGGAAGCTACAACACCTCCTTGAGTGTTCGACTCGGTGCGGGAAACGTCGTCGTCTATTCTTCCTTGCTCAACATCGAGTCGGATGCCGACCTTGTTTTGCGGGCTGACGTCGGAGAGCTGTTCGTTAAAGCTGTTGACCCTTTGGGGCAGCCGGTTAAGGGCATCGGCGTTCTTGTTGGCGCGCCGGGCTACGGAAACTTCAGCAGCGGTGTAACAGACGACGGTGGCTTGGTTAAAGCTGGATTTCTCCCCACAGCCGCCCGCATCGAACAATATCAAATATCTCTCTTCAGAGGCAGGACAAGGATATTAGTCGAAACAGTTGCGCTCACAGAACCACGCACGACAAAACAAATCACCCTACCACTTCAAAGAATAGTTTTTAATGTGGTGGATTATCGAGGCACCCCGCTGTCAAACGCGGTCGTGACGGTGAAAGACCCTATCACGGCGAGGACCTACAACGCCACAACTGTCAACGGCGCAGCCTCTGCCGACGTCTTCCCAGGCCCTAATGAGTTAACGGTTTCTTACAAAAACACGGTCGTTTACAGGCGCATAGCTGAACTGAAAGCGGGGACAGAGACCATCAGGCTTCTGTCGGTCAACTTTCCAGTCCGCGTTTACGTGTTGGATTCTCTCGGAAGGCCCGTCGAAAATTTGAGAGCCGTTATCCGCAGCGGGGAATCAACGCTTTTCGACGGCAGAACGTCGTCGGCTCCCCTGACGGTTGACCTTGAACGGCCGGCCGAAATTTTGATAGACTTGTATTCCGGTCAAGAGCTGGTAATCCGTGAACGGAGACTGCCGGAAGGACCGACGGATATCGACATCCGGTTGACGCGGGCTATAGCTTTTGGAGAATCGTTTCTATCCTTCGACATGATGGTTTCGATTGGGCTGGCTGCTGTGTTGGCGGTGATGTTGTCTTTCGCTGTTCTCTATGGGAGGCGTCCGAAACAACGTTAAAATTCAGGCCACACGGTAGGAATGGAAGAGTGAGGTTCGGGTTTGCCGAACTGGACGTTGAGTAAAGAGCCGACACCGATATGCAACCCTCTCTGCAGATTCTTCAGATGCGGCAAAAAAGTTCTCGACTATAGACGAAACCCGCCTTGGTGTAACTGGGTCGATGCGCCTTGTATAGGGTACCAGTGTCCTTACGCGCAGTGTGCGCAGGTCAAGCTTCTGCCGGACGGGCGGTGCGGTATATTCGTCAAGAGGAAAACCGTGGAACAACAGGCTTCGATAAACCTTTCGCAGGTAGCTGCCGCGAAGGCTAAGAAGAAGTTGGACAAGCTCGGGCTTTGAAAAGTAAACGATGGTGAACAAAATCGAGATAATCCCCGTCAAAGGCCTTCCAACCATCAAAGAAGGAGACAACATCGGGAAACTCATCGTCGACAGGTTGAAAGACATAAACCTCGGTTTACGGGATGGAGACATCGTCGTTGTGGCGCATTCAATCGTCTCTAAAGCAGAAGGGAAGACATTTCGACTCGATGAAATTCAGCCTTCGGATTTCGCCGTCCAACTCGGTCGACTCACCGGAAAAGACCCGCGCCACACCGAAGTCATCCTCCGCAACTCGAAAAAAATCGTCAGAATCGGCCACGGCATAATCATCTGCGAAACAAAACACGGGTTCGTTTGTGCGAACGCCGGAGTAGACGCCTCGAACGCCGGAGGCTCTGACGTCGTAATATCGCTGCCGGACAACCCTGACGAATCAGCCCTTAAAATCCGGCAAGAGATAAGAAGCCTAACAAATGTAAATGTTGCCGTAATCATCACGGACAGCTTCGGAAGGCCTTTCCGCAAGGGCTCTGTGAACGTGGCGGTCGGATGCAGCGGAATCAACCCTTTGGCCGACATACGTGGTGAGAAAGACCTCTATGGAAGAGCTCTCCGTTCGAAAGTGATATGTGTTGCTGATGAAATCGCATCCGCGGCCGGGTTGGTGATGGGAGAGGCGGACGAGGGAATACCTGCTGCGGTCGTCAGAGGATACAGCTATGACCCGACAAACATCCCGGCTTCGGCGATCATCAGAGACGAACATGAAGACCTCTTCAGATAGCTACGTTCGGGGGAAAATCATCGAAACAGCCATCAGAATGCTGGACAGTGGCCGAGCTCTCGACATCCGTAGATTAGCGTCAGAAGCTCGCGCTGACTTCAACGACGTCATCCACGCTGTTGAACCCTTCATGAACCAAGGCCATTCGCCAACGGTGCTGAAGGTTTTGCTCAGCGTCGAAGCCATAAGGCACGGTCTCGAACCCCAAAACGTAGCGAAACATCTTTCTTGGAAGGAGATGGAGGCCTTCGTCGCGACAGTCTCCCGGCTTTCCGGGCTTAGATACCGAACCAACCTTCAACTCAGCTACTCAGGTAGGCGGGCAGAAATCGACGTTCTTTCGGCATATCCTTCGCTCTGCCTCGTCATCGACTGCAAACGATGGAACAAACAGCTGTCGGGAAAAACCCTCCGGTCGATAATCGAAAAAGCCAAACAGAGAACAATTCTGACAAAAGCCTTTTTAGAGAAGAAATACGGAGGAGACAACCTAACTTTCTTCGCCCCGGTCGTGGTCTCGCTCTACGAACCTGCCTCCCGTAAAGTAGACGATGTTTTCATCGTTCCGGTCAACGCGTTGAAAACCTTTCTCGCATCGGCTGAAAACGTTCTGATGGGCGCGGCCTTTGCCGCCAAACTCAAGCCAGATTGGCTCCGCTTTTTTGAAGACGATAACTTAAATCAAAGTTTGGACATCTGGCGTTGAATTGGACAGGCTTTGGGCTCCGTGGAGGATGGCTTACATCAAGGAGGCGAAGGATGAGCCGGGTTGCATCTTCTGCATAGCGGCTTCGGAAAAAGACGACAGCAAAAGATACGTTGTCTACCGTGGGCGCCGCGCCTTCATCATCATGAACCTCTATCCCTACAACAACGGACATGTCATGGTGACGCCTTTGAGACACGTCGGCTCCGTCGACCAGATGGAGGAAGAGGAAATGCTCGAAACGATGAAACTCATCAGAATGGCGGTCAAAATCATCGTAAAAGTCATGAAACCGGACGGCTTCAACATAGGCGCCAACCTCGGCAAATCAGCGGGAGCCGGAATAGAAGACCACATTCATTTCCACGTTGTCCCCAGATGGAGGGGCGACACAAACTTCATGACAATCGTTTCAGACACCCGCGTGTTGCCGGAAACCATAGAGCAGACCTACAGGAAACTCGTCGAAGCTACTGCGTCGACAGACGTTTAGCCATCGACAAATAGTGGGTCGATTCGGGGTTGGCCAAAAGCACAACCCTGCTCACGACGTCTTCGGCGACTTTGATGAATCCGGTAAGTGATGCAAGCTCCATCGCGAAGGCGTTTATCTCCGTCATCGAAGGCATGTTTTCGCGGCGGAGCCGCATCTGTGATTCGCCGACGTGTGTGTAGCCTTTGCATTCGATGAAGTCGGGGCCAGCGATTTTGACGAGACCCGCGTATAGGTCCGGGCTGTGCATGTTCAAATCTTTGACGAGCGTTAGCCGTATGACCTTCCTGCTGGAGAATTTCGACATGAGCTCTAAAGACTTGGCCAGCCTTTCCCAGCTGTCGTTTATCAAGGGTTTGCAGGTTTTGATGTGTGTTTCTTTGTCGGGGCCGTAGACGCTGATGTAAAGCGACGTCGGCTGAGCGTGGGCCAGCAGTTCTTCCAGTCTTTCCGGCATGGTGCCGTTGCTGACCAAGAAGGTCGTCATCCCGCGTCTAGTTGCTTCTTGGATGAATTCGGTTAGGCGCGGGTACAGAGTCGGCTCGCCGTCAAGCGATATCGCGATGTGTTTTGGGTCGAGGGCCTCCTTGAATTTCTGTTTAGAAACTTTCGAGTTTCCGCCGAAGCCCGAAAGAAGCTGCCTCTGCTCTTCCACTATTCTGTCGAGTATTTCGGTCGGGCTGTCCCAGCCCCCTTCAAAAGGCTGAACCCTATTCAAAGTATGGAAACGCCAGCAAAAAACACACATCATGTTACAGTACTGGACGGAAGGAGTCATCTGAATACACCGATGGCTTTCGATGCCGTACCAGCTTTTGTAACAGGGCTTGCCACCCCGGAGAGCCGACTTAGTCCAGTGACAAACTTTTACAGCCGAATGTCGGCCGACAATCCGATACCCTACCTTCTCGAACCTGTCGGCCCCCCGCACTTCGCCCCGTGACGGCTTCTTAATCTCCTTCAGCGGAACGACCGTAGTCAATCCAGAACCACCACTCTGATGAATGATTTAATCTTTCCTAACCCATCTTAATGACGTGAAAACGGCCGTTGTGGGCGGGTTAACCATCGACCTCTTCGGCGACGAACAGGTTGTGGGGGGCCCGGCGTGGTATGCGGGGACGGCGGCTGCTTCCACGGGGTTGGCTGTTTCGGTGTTTTCAGCGGTTGGAGAAGATTATCCCGAAAGATTTATCGCAACCATGAAGCAGCTCGGTATAGACGTCAGCTCAGTCATCAGAATAGCTGGAGCCAGCTCATCCGTGTTCCGCCACCAATACACCGCAACCGGGAGAAAGTCGAGACTGCTCAGCCAAGGGCCAACAATTCCGGTCAAACTGCTCGAAAGTTTGGACACCGACATAGCCCTATTGTCGCCGGTCTTCAAAGAAGCCGACGAACAACACCTCAAACTCATCAAGAACAGAGCCGGTATGACCGCGTTAGACCTTCAGGGCCTGATACGGGACGCTGACGAAAGCGGAAACATCCGCTTGGTTCACAGAGACGTCTCACGGTTTCTGCAGCTCGCCGACGTTGTCCACTGCAGCGACGAGGAGGCGTTGGTGTTGGCTGGTGTGAAAGATTTGGTCGAAGCAGTCGCTAACATAGGTAGGCAAGTCGGTGGTATTTTTATGGTCGGCTCAAGGAAGGGCCTGTTCCTTGTTGAGAAGAACTTTTTGACTTTTTTTGAGGAGGCGTCCAGTCGGGATGTTGTCGACGCGACGGGCGCAGGCGACATGCTGACGGCTTTTTTCATTAGTTTTGTGAGCCGGGGTTATTCGGCGGAAGATGCGGCGGCTTCAGCTTTAGGGCTTCTCCGTCACGCACTCGAAAACCCTCCCCCATATCGCGTCACGCAGTGCCCTCCTGCTCCGGTGATTCCTGCACGGGTCGCTTGGTCTCGGTCAGTTTAGCTTCCTTGTTTCCAGATTTCATCAACCGTTTGACCCTCTGAGTCAAAGTCGGATATCTTTGCCGAAGCGCCGCCTCCACGATCTTGGCAAGTTCATCGCTCATGCTATACCTCGGAACCGTGTTCTTTTTGTAGTTCAGGACAGCGGCAGCCAAAGGCGAATAGAACGCCAGCCGCGGTTGATTTTTGGCGTAGGCCACGGCGTTCCTCAGCATTTTGTCGTCGATTTTTTCCACCGTTTTTCTTCGTTTCACAGTTTTACCGTTTTAGGTTTACCTTTTAAGTTTTCCTAAGGGTCGATGCTGTAAAGTAGCTGTTCGACAAATCGAACGACGCGACAAGGAACACTCCCAAAGCGGTCAACGCAATTCGTAGTGCAATTAATCGTCCGTTGCGATGTAGGCCGACCGGTAATGCTTCACAAATTGAATTATTCGGTTGGAAGCCGGTTTTTCGTGTTTCCGGCCCGGGGGCTGGCAGCCTAACTTCGGCTTTGGTTGGGCAATCGGTTGGAATATCGGACAGTTGGATGACTAATTCAACCGCTGTTGTTCCTAAATATCAGTGATAAGTTAGCGACCCTTTCGCTGTCCAAAATAACGAACACTTGAAAAAAAGCAAAAAGAGATAAAATCCAAAAAAAGTAAACCTTTTACGGTTTACTCCGACGACCGGTCCGCGAAATGACGCACAAATTTTTCTGGACTCAATTTTTTGACGATGTGTTCGAAGCCCTTTTCCGGGTCGCTGTCTTCGCCGCATGTGTAGATGTCGACCGTGGCGTACCGATATTGGTTCCATGTGTGGACGGCGATGTGACTTTCCTTCACGAGGGCGATGACCGACACGCCTCCCTTCTCACCCCCGAATTTCCACGAACGCAGCGAAACCAAAGTCATCTTAGATATCTTAACCGCCTCAAGGACTGTTTTGCGTAGGTATTTTTCCTCGGTCAGCAGCTGGGAAGGACATCCGTAGAGGTTTCCGAAGACGTGTCTTCCGATAATCTGTTTTTGAATCGTTTTTTCTTGAAGCATTTTCTTTTCTGTTGACCTCGAAAAGTTGACGAAAAAGATTGAATATAAATCATCTGTTTTGGCTCACGATGTGGTTACATGTTTGCGGCGTTTTTTGACGAAAACCAAATTTTTTTGCCCGAAAAATACTAACGTCTCCAAGTTTGTTGACCCGCTAAAATTTTGGCCATAGGAAAAACATATTGGGTTGGCGGTTTTCAGCTGCGTGATGAACGCCCCGTCGTCAGGTGTTTACAGAAAAGATGAGCTCGACTTGAAGAAACTGTTTGACATTGTTTTGGAGTCGGTTTCGGATGGTAGTTGTGGAGCCGCTGCTTTCTTCGTCGGAATCGTGAAGCGAAAGGGGCGAGGCGAACATCCTGTGGAAAACCTTGTGATGGAATCCTATGAGGACCATGCGAACCGGGCGTTGAAGCGGATTTGCGAAGAAGTGAGGGCGGAGTATGGTTTGAGGTTTGTGGGTGTGTGGCATCTTTTGGGTGCTTTCAACGTCGGCGAGCCCGTTGTTTTTGTGGCGGCGGCTGGGGAAAGTAGGGATGAGGTGTTCCGTGGTCTTCGTACCGCCGTGGAAAGATACAAGAGGGAGCCGGCTTTGTTCAAGAAAGAAGTATATATCGATGGCACGGCTGCGTGGATGGAAGGGGCTTGAAGGTTTCGACAAAATATTTCGCGGTAATCCGGGAAAGGCTGGGCAAGTCTTTGGAAGAGTTTGAGCTTCCCGACGGCTCGACCGTCGCGGATTTTCTCGCGGCCTTTCGAAAAAAATATTCCGACAAAGTCGGAGACTTGTTTGAGGCCTCGGGTTTAAAGGCTGGGTTTGCCGTCGCTTTAAACGGCGAAAACATCGACCC
>JANXEM010000067.1 GCA_025058435.1 Candidatus Caldarchaeum sp. | reverse complement strand
GGTGCTGGCGTCGTCGTTACCGTAACTCTGGCCGTGGTCGTAACTGTTGCTTCGCGGGTTACCTCCCTGGTGACGGTCGTTGTAACCACTCCTCCGCCGCCGACTGTTCTGGTCACAATCGAGGTCTCGGTTACGGTTTGGGCTCCGCCGAGCAGCGGCGGCCCGGCTACGAGTCCGATGACAAGGCCTATGACGAGGGCTACGACAACTCCTCCGACGAATGTTGTGGATAGCGCTTTACCTTTTTGCATGGCGGTCGGAATGTTTGAACGCGACGATATATAGATTGCAGGTTTTGAATATTTTTCGGCATCATCTCTATATACCGGTAAATTGATGGTCTCCCGTGGAAAACGTGTACATCCGCCGAATCCAGAAAACAGGCCGGTCCACCTACATCGTCTCTCTTCCAAGAGAATGGGTCGAAAAAACTGGTCTAAAAAAATTCGACGCCGTCAAAATCGTCCCATTTGCATCGGGTTTGCTCATTCTCGGCCGAAACGGTGAAGGCCGTGGAGAAACGATACTTAACGTATCGAGCTACGAAAACCCCGACGAACTCGTCCGGCTTTTCTTCTCCAAATATCTCGACGGCTACGACCGAATAAGGGTGACGTTTTCAGCCCATTCGCCTCAGGTGGTTGGCGTGTTGAAGGATAGGGTTCGGCGGTGGCTGGTCGGCGTTGAAATCATAGGCGAAACCACATCCGAAATATTGGCTCAAGTTTTGCCCGTCAGCGACACACTTCCCGTCAGGTCTTCGCTTGAGAGAATGGGTAGCATCACCCATCACATGCTACAAGACGCCGTCACAGCGGTAACGAACTTGGACAGAGAATTGGCCGAAGACGTGATACGGCGAGACGACGAGGTGGACCGCTTCTACCATTTCGTCACACGCCAGCTCAACATCGCGGTGCGGGATTATTCGATGCTCCAGTCTCTCCAGCTTTCAGACCCGAGCGAATGCATAAACTATGTTTTGGCTGGGAAAAGCATCGAAAGGGCGGCAGACCACGCGGTAACCATCTCCAAAAGAGCGCTTTCCACCGAGCACAGGAAGAAAATCGACAGGAAGATAAACGAAATCAGCGATTCGGTCGTCGCCCTTTTCAGGTCTTCCCTGCAGGCTTTGTTGGATACCGACATTTCAAGGGCCAACCAAGTCCTGTCCTCGATCGAAACTTTGACCACCGAGATCGAACATTTCAACACTATGACAAGGAAGGGTGAGGAGCTGGAAGAAAGGACAACTTATTTGATCGTCATGAATAGCATCCGAAGGGTTTCCGAATACGCGGCCGACATATCAGAAGCCGCCATCAACATCGCCAGCAGGAAATTAGCCACCTAAACGTTCGTTAATTTTTTCCGCAAGCTTTACGTCGTAGGTGCTGATGCCGCCGAGGTCGTGGGTGGTGAGCCAAACCTCTAAGACGTTGTAGACGTTGAACCATTCCGGATGATGGTTCATCTTCTCGGCCTCGACAGCTATTTTCATCATGAAGCCGACGGCTTCAACAAAGTCGGCGAAAACAAATTTCCGGTAGAGCTTGCCGTCCTTTATCATCCATCCTTCTCCCAGTTTTTTGACGGCTTCATCGATTTCGGCTGATGTGAGCAACCGGTATTCTGTATCCGACATCACGATTTCCCGTGTTTGGTTTTGATTTAACTCCTGTCCCATTACCCGTTTTTACTGTAGAAGCCCGCTACGTAGCACGTGGTCGGCCAAAACGAATGCGACGACTGATTCGACTACTGGTACGGCGCGCGGCACGACGGTCGGGTCGTGTCTTCCCGGAACTGTTATTTCTGCGGGGGTTTTGGTGGTGATGTCGACGGTTTTCTGGGGTTTGGCGATGGATGATGCGGGTTTGAACGCGATTCGGAGTACGAGCGGTGCTCCCGTCGATAGGCCGCCCAGAATTCCGCCGGAGTTGTTGGTTTCTGTCGTGATTTTTCCGTTCGCCACGGTGTATGGGTCGTTGTTTTCGCTTCCCCGTAGACGAGCAGCTTCGAATCCTCTGCCGAATTCGACCCCTTTCACGGCGGGTATCGAAAGGACCGCCCTTGCGATGTCTGAGTCGAGGGAGCTGAAAACCGGCTCCCCAACCCCCGCCGGCATGTTCAGAACCATGCATTCGACGATTCCGCCGACGCTGTCGCCTTGTTTCCTCGCGGCCAACACAGCTTTTTTCATCTCCTCGGCCGCTTCAAAATCTGGACAGCGAACTTCGTTGGCATAGCGATTATTCCTGATTTCTTCCACCGTCATGGCCCGCGCCCTTATTCCGGCGATTTCAAGGCTGTAGGCGAGCACTTCGATTCCCAATTTCGCGAGAAGCTTCTTCGCTACAGCACCCGCCATCACATAGCCCGCCGTAATCCTCCCCGAAAAACGGCCTCCTCCACGGTAGTCGTTGAACCCTCGGTACTTGACTTGAGCGGGATAGTCCGCGTGCCCGGGCCTCGGCTTGTTCCGAAGTAATTCGTACGGTCTCGAATCAACGTCTTTGTTCCATACAAGCATCAGAATAGGTGCTCCGGTGGTGTATCCGTTAAAGACTCCTGAAAGAATTTCTACG
>JANXEM010000048.1 GCA_025058435.1 Candidatus Caldarchaeum sp. | reverse complement strand
GAGGACGAGAAGCGCTTGGAGGGTTGCGGCGAGGAAGAGGTTTCGGTAGACGGCGATGACGGAGAGGGGGTGGCCGTCGAAGGACATGCTGGCTTCGTAGGGGCTGAGGAGGAAGACGGTGGCGAGGTGTATGCCTCCCGTGACCAGTATGCCCAGCCCGGTTATGTAGTGTAGGAGCTGGATGGTTTTGGCTCTCATAGCTGAAGCACCTTGAAGAATACGTCGAGGCTGTAGACGAGGGCCGCGGTTGCGAAGGCAACGCTTACCCAGAATATGACGCGTTGAATTTTTGACATCGAGCCTGGATGGTATGGGTATTCAGGCCTCGTGGGCTTGTCGAGGATGAGGCCGAAATGGGCGAGGACAAGCCTTACGCCGTTGATGCTGTGGAAGAATATCATGAAGGCAAGGATGACGAGGCCGGCGTCGAAGAGGGGGTTGGCGAGAAATTCTTTGGTTTCGAGCCATACTTGTTTGGCGTATTCGTAGGGTGGTAGAGTCCAGACCGAAGGCCCGCCGACAACCTGACCCGTGCTCGCCACATGCATCACAAAATACAGCGCGATGACGACCCCTGAAATCCTCTGCATGGTGTAGCTCCATCTTTCGAGCCCGTACCGGAAAGGAACCAGCCAAGTTCTGAGAGCGGTCAATAATGTGCTCATTTTTCAGTACCTCCTTTCGGTCGGTACGTATTCTGTGATGACGGGGCTGACGTATTCGATGCGTGGGCCGTCCTCGGTGTAGTAGGCGAGGGTGTGTTTGAGGAAGTTGACGTCGTCTCTCTTGGGATAGTCCACGCGGGCGTGGGCTCCACGCGATTCCCTCCGGTTCAGAGCGGAGACGAGTATCACCTCCGCCGTTTCAACCATCATCTCTATCTCCAGTACGTTCATCAGGTTGGTGTTGTAGTAGCGGCTGCTGTCGACGACGCCTCGGAACATCTTCTGCTTGAGGTTCCGTATGGTTTCGAGGCCTTCGAGCATGGTCTTCTCTTCACGGTAGATGTGGCAGGTTCTTTCCATGTTTGACTGGAGCTCGTCGCGGATGTCGTAGGGGTTTTCCCGCGGCGCTTTGCCGAGGAGTTCGTCGTAGACGTGTTTTTCGATGGCCATGGAATCCGAGTTGTTGACTGGTGGATGGTTGTGTCCGGCGAGGACGTATTCGCCGGCGGCCTTGCCCGTGATGGCGCCCCAGACAAGGCATTCAGTCGTCGAGTTCGAGCCAAGCCTGTTGGCCCCGTTTATCGAGACGCATCCGACTTCGCCGGCGGCCCAAAGCCCAGCCACCTGAGTCGCTCCATAAATGTTTGTGTCCACACCGCCCATGTAGTAGTGGGCCGCAGGCCTGACGGGGATGGGCTCGTCGATGGGGTCGATTCCAGCCAGATGCATACAGTATTCTCGTATGCCCGCCAACCTCGTCTTAATCTTCTCCGCACCCAGCCCGCGGAGGTCCAAGTAAAGATGCTTGACTCCGTCGGGGCCTTCAACACCGTTCCCTTCAGCCATTTCGTTGTACATCGCCCTCGATATGATGTCCCGCGGACCGAGCTCCATCTTCTCCGGAGCATATTTTTTCATGAACCTCTCGCCCTTGGCGTTGACGAGAATTCCGCCTTCGCCTCTCGCGGCTTCGGTGATGAGGATGCCGGACGGGACGAGGGCTGTGGGATGAAACTGGACGAATTCCATGTCTTTAAGCGGCACGCCCGCTTTGTAGGCGATGTAGTATCCGTCGGGAGTCGACGAATAACCGAAGGTGGCGAAAGAATACAACCTACCCGCGCCACCGGTCGCGAGAACACAAGCTTTCGCCGAAACCCTGTGAATCTTCCCCGTCTTCAGCTCGAGGGCCGCAAACCCCTTAAACTTCCCCTTATCGACAAACAAATCAACAGCAGCCCATTCAGGATAGAATACGATGTTCTCATACTTGAGAGCTGTGTCGTAGAGGGTGCTCATTTCGAAGAACCCAACTTTGTCTTCGGCGTAGCAGGCCCGCGGATAGCTCTGGCCTCCGAAAAACCGTTGAGCGATTTTTCCGTCGGGTCTCCGAGCCCAAGGCATGCCCCATCTTTCGAGCTGAAGAATTTCCTCGGGAGCTTTCTTGACGAACAGTTCGACAGCGTCTTGGTCGGCGAGAAAATCAGACCCCTTCACCGTGTCGTAGATATGCGACTGAAGCGAATCACCTTCATCCGTGTACAGAACCGCGGCCGTCCCACCTTCGGCCGAAACCGAATGAGAACGCATCACCTGAGTTTTCGTAAAAACACCGACGACAAGTTTGTCTCGGCCTGTGCGGGCGGCTTCGATAGCCGCTCTCAACCCAGCCAAACCAGAGCCGAGAATGGCCACATCAACATCGATGTCGGCTCCCATATCTTAACCAAAAAAGGCCTTTCCACAATTTAACGCTAACCAGACTTCAACCTCTTCAACCTGTAGAGAGTAATCCTCCCCTTCTCGGGCTCCACAACCATCTTCAGCTTGTCGCCTTCGCGGAAACGGAATTGACTGTCCGTCGTAAGCTTGGATGGGATGTGGATGTAGAGATAGGTTTTTCCGCTGACGTGTCTTTTTTTGCGGATGTGTACCGTGGCTTCGAGCGGCATCCCGTCATATGTTACTTCTCGTCGATGATTTATAAGATTTATCTATAAAAAAATTAGGAACGAATTTCCGCAGCCTTCCGGGCGATTTCAGAGGCCATTTCGCTTGTCTTCGCGTTTCCCCCGAGGTCGACCGTTACGTGCCTCCTTTCGGCTATCACCTGCTCGGTTGCTTTTTCGATTGCTTCACCGTGTTTTTTCAGGCCGAGGTATTTGAGCATCCACGCACCGGCGAGGATGGTTGCTGTTGGGTTAACGCGGTTCATTCCTTTGTATTTTGGAGTGCTTCCGTGTGCGGGCTCGAACATGGCGTAGCGGTCTCCGATGTTGGCGGCGTAAACCATTCCGATGTTTCCAACCAACCCCGCAGCGGCCTCTGAAAGAACGTCCATGAAGAGGTTGGTGCTAAGCAGCACGGTTTGGTTGAACCGGTCGGGGTTTTTGATGAGCTGCTGAGCCATGTTGTCGATGTAGTATTCTTCGTATTCGATGCCCGCGTATTCTTTCGCGACTTTTTCGACGGCGTTCCAGAAAACTCCGTCGGTTACGCGGAGAATGTTCCGTTTGGTGATGACGATGACCTTGTTCCATCCTTTTTCGAGGGCTGTTTTGAAGGCCCAGCGAGCAACTCTTTCGCTTCCACGGCTCGTGATTTTCCGGACGGCTATCGAAACGTCGTCGGTCAACCGGTATTCAATCCCCGAATAAAGCCCTTCAGTCGCTTCGCGGACGCAGACAAAATCGAAGGCCCCGAACACTTGAGACAACGGGCTTTCGGCTCCTTTGAAGGTTTTGATGGGCCGGATGTTGGCGTAAAGGTCCATCTCCTGTCTGATTGATACGGCGACGCTCCGTGGCGCTTTGGGGTCTGGCGGCGTGGTCGTCGGTGATTTGAAGCAGGCGTCGCTGGATTTGATGGCCTCCCATGTCTCCGGCGGAATCATGCTATTTCCTCCGTGCTGCATCCACCATTCGGAACCGGCTTCGCATTCGATCAACTCGACGGGGGGAGAAACTGCTTCGAAAACCTGTTTTAGAGCGGCCGTCAGCTCGGGCACCGTCCCGTCCCCCCTTATGAGCACGGCTTTCGCCATAAAAATCCTCACATATCGCAGATTTTTTCGCCTAATTAGGGTTGTTTGACCGCAGCGTAGACTGTCTGAGGTGTTAGCGGCAGCCTTTTGAACCTTTTTCCAACCGCTCTGGACACGGCGTTGGCGATGGCTGATGCGACGGGGTTTGTGGCGAGTTCGCCGATGCTTTTGGCTCCGAAGGGGCCGTAGGGGTCGTGGGAGTCGGCGAAGAAGACGAATGTTTCGGCGGTTTCGGCCGCGGAGGGAAGCAGGTAGTCCATGAAGCTGGGGTTGGCGTATTTGCCGTCGACTACGGCGACCTCCTCCGTCAGGGCGTAGCCTATTCCCGTCGCAATCCCTCCATGCGCCTGCCCAGCCGCCTCCGCGTAGTTGACGACGGTGCCGATGTCGTATCCTCCCGCAACCTTCTCAACCTTGACGTGTCCTGTTTCGAGGTCGACGGACACTTCGGCGAAGATGACGGCCCAGCTCGGCGGCGCGGCGTTGGGCCTCAGACCGCTGACGGCTATGGGGAGGAAGCCTTTCCGCGTCTTGAAACGCATGGCCACGTCCGAAAGCGTCGCATGTTTTTCCGGCGATTCGACGTGAACGATTCGGCCTTCTACCATCCGTAGGTCTCGGGGCGAACATTCCATCATTTCCGCGGCCATTTCGAAGATTTGCTGTCTGAGTTTTTCGGCGGCATCGATTACGCTGAGGCCTCCGACGTATGTTCCGCGGCTGGCGTGTGTCCCCATGTCGAAGGGAGTGTATTGTGTGTTTCCGATTTCGACGTAGACGTTTTCGGGCTTCGTTCCGAGGTATTCGGCGCAGATGTTGGCGAGTGTTTCGTGTTCGCCGGGCCCCATCTCGACCATGGCGGTGTTGAGGGATATTGTCCCGTCTTCGTTGAGCTTGAGAACTGTTCCCGCGCCTTCCTGCCTGTCCTGTTTTTCAGACATCTGTCCACCCGTTCCCGAAGTGTGATGGCCGACAGCCACGCCGCATGCTCGGACAACATTTCCAACGACCTTTCTTTCGGTCGTCCAACCGAAAGCAGACGCCGCCTTCTTCGCCGCATTCTCCAGCTTCATCGACCGAATCACCGTGGTAACCGTCGGGCCCTGCCCGTAGTAGATGTCGCCTTCACGTGGCAGGTTTTTCAGACGGAATTCGAGCGGGTCTTCGCCGATGTCTTCGGCGATTTCGTCGACGAGCGATTCGAGGGCGAAGTTTTGCTGGGGGTTGCC
>JANXEM010000027.1 GCA_025058435.1 Candidatus Caldarchaeum sp. | reverse complement strand
CTTCAATCGTTTGTCTGAAGCGGCGTCCGAGAAAGGTGTCAACGTCAAATTTGTATACGTTAACTGCCGGCTGGCTGGGACGGAGTACAGAGTGTTGGCCGAGCTCTGCGCCGCGGCAGGTGTGAACGTGCCTTTCACGGGGGTTTCGAAGGGGGAGCTTTTCAGAAGGTTCCAAACCAACGCATCCCGTCTCAACACATCTTTCGTCATCTGCCTCGACGAGGTAGATGCATTAGTCAAGGATTTTGGCGACGACCTGCTTTACGAGTTAACACGGTCGAGCTTGGGCTCGGGATGGGTTTCGCTTGTCGGCATCTCGAACGACTTGCTGTTCAAGGAGATGCTGGACCCAAGGGTTTTGAGCAGCTTGAGCGAGGAAGAAGTTGTCTTCCAGCCCTACACCGCAACGGAGCTTACGGACATCCTGTGGAAGAGAGCGGAGGCCGCCCTCAGACCCGACGCCGTCGGCGAAGACGTCATCAAGCTTTGCGCGGCCTTGGCCGCGGCGGAGCACGGCGACGCTCGAAGGGCCATAGACCTTCTGCGGGTATCAGCGGAAGTGGCCGAAAGAGAGGGAGCCGAAAAAATCGAAGAAACCCACGTCAGAGCCGCTCAAACCCTCATCGAAAGAGGCCGTGTGAAAGAAGTCATTTCATCTCTTCCGCTTCACAGCCGCTTAGTTCTGCTGGCGGTGTACGTTTCGTCGAGGAAGGGCGTGGAAACTACTTCCGGAACCCTGTACAACACTTACCGCGAATTCTGCGCGGCGATGGGGCTCGAACCCCTCACCGACCGACGCGTAAGCACCCTCGTCTCCGAGCTCGACATGCTGGGCATAATCGCCTGCGACCTCATAAGCTACGGAAGACACGGCCGAACGAGAAGAATCAAGCCCACCATAGCGTTTGACGAGGTGGCGGAAATTCTGGGAAAAGACGAAACCCTCTCATCTTTTCTCGAGGGCCTGCCGTGAAAGCCTGTCAGCGATTTTCAAAGGCTGGGGATATCCGCCTCCGAAGAGGTTGAAGATTTTGCGCAAGTCGTTGAAGGATACGCCGTATCCCTGGCTGTAGACGATTTTTCCGTCGCTGAGGCCGACGACCTCGCGGTCGACAACGACTTCGTAAAGGTTTTCAACCCTTCTCAACTCACCGGTTAGAAGTGATTTCGCGACCCCAACGGACGGCCTTCCAGCGGCGAATCCAAGCAAAGTGGCCAGCCCGCATCTTCGTGGATGCGCCCTGCCGTGGCCGTCGACAACCACCACGTCAAACGACGACTGGACAGCGGACAGAGTTTCGAGGAGCGGCGGGCCTTCGCGGAGGAAGAGAAATCCGGGAATGTAGGGGGCCGGTTTGCCGGTGAACAGCTTGACGGACGTTTCAACGGTTTCGGATGAGTTGACGTCGTAGACGACGGCCGCCGCGGCCGTTTTGCCTCCCGAGTAAGCGGTGTCGAGGCCGCATACTTTATCGAGGCGCTCCAGCCTGTCATCGTCTGGGTAGGCGATTTTAGCCACCGCCTCCTGAATCTTGGCGAAGAAGGTTAGAGCAGTCGATGAAGACGAATTCGTCGGCCGTCTCCGTTTCACGGACGTCTTTCTCGATCCTCGGGCTTAAACGTTTGTGCTGCGAAACCACTACCGTCCCCGTGCATACTCGCTGGGCTTCGGCGATGAACCTAGCCGGGTTGAGGTGGTGGACGACGGTGAAGGCGAAAACCATGCTGAAGGCCTTGTCGCGGAAAGGTAGACGATGTGCGTCGGCTTGAACGAGATGAGTTGATTCGTCGAGTCTTTCACGGGCCTTTCTGAGCATTCCCGCGGAAACATCAACCCCAACATATTCACAGCCAACGCCAGCACCGCGGAGAAAAACCTTGAAAAGACCCGTACCACAACCAACATCCAACAAACGACCAAAAGCCCCCGAAACCATTGCCAGCGCATGGCGATACTTGAAACGCTGCTCTTCGCCATAGAGCTCGTCATAACTATCAACGAAAACATCGTAGCCGATAAAACCCACAACATACCAACAAAACGACGTCTAAAAAATCTCACCGCATCTCCAGGTCGACCCAAACGGTAAACTTACTGCTACAACCAAAATTTTGATTGCTAAGCCGTCCAAACAGACGCAGCAACCGTCAGCCCTAATTCGGGGCACGTCGGCTACACAGTAAAAAACCTCCGAACACACATCGTGTGAAGGAGTTGCGTGAAGTTGTTTACGACGATGTTCGTTGGCGTTTGCTGGAGAGTTTAAGGTTTAGGGCTCTTGATGTGATGACGCATCTTGAGAAGCATGGGTTTTATTCGATTGTTTATGGGAGCGTGGCCCGTGGTGACGTCAAGCCGACGAGCGACTTGGATGTTTTCGTGCCCGACGTTGTGCCGCTGCAGCTGCTGGAATACGCGGTATCGCTTCACACGGCTGTTGTGAAAAGGGTTCTGGTCCAGGCCACGCCCTACTACGCGGCGAAAGCATACCTCTACATCAACGACCGTGACACCGTCTCAGCCCCCATGGTCCCCCTCAACAGGGACGAACAAGGCTTCTACATTCTGGCGGGAAGCCTAACCCTCGAAGAACTGCGCAAGGGCGTCCGGAAACCGGGCATCGACAAAAACCTCAACCTCATCATCCCAACATCTAAAGGCCACGTCGAAAAACCCCTACGGGAAAACTTTGAAGAAGCCGTCAAAACCCTCGGCGTAAGCCCCGACATCCTTTCTTCGCGTATGCGTGTGCTTCTTAAAAGAAGGGAGAAAGGCCGAACGGGTGTTTTTCAGAGCATAGAGCTGGAAAAGGACATGGCCTTTGAAACGGCTTTCCATAAGTTGTTGGCGAAAAGTCCTGCGTTGCGTAAAAGAGTTCACGGGTAGGGTGTTGGAGATGGAGGCGGCGGCGGTGGATACGGTCTGCTTCTTCTCAGCACGATGCCTGCGAAGGCGACCGCGAGCGCGGCTAACACGATTACGATGCTGACGTAGTTCTCTATGTTGGTTTGACGTGGATGGGGAGCTGTCGTGACTGTTACGACAACTGTTCTCATGGCTTCGCCGAACACTGTTGCAGTCGTGTAAACTGTTTGGACGACGGTTCCGAAGACGGTTCTCGTCACGGTCACCGTCCTATCACTTGGAAAGCCTGTTAGGTCGACCGATATTCTCGCTGTGCCTTTTTCGCGGTCGAACTCGAGAACCTTTATCCTATACCCCTCCTCTGTGACAAACTCCGGCGAAACCAGCTCTATGTCCAACTCATCTACCACTCTGTCGTCATGAAGCACTATCTTCCATTTGTTCCGGTATCCGGATGACTCGTAGGCCACAGCGTCGAACCCCTCACACATCCTCACATTCCAGGAATATCTCTCACTCTCAGTGCAGAAAGTTGGTCTTTGGGGGTGCGCGTCATGTAGCCGAATCCAGTAATCCTTGTTGATTACGTTCGTGTAGACGTAGGGGTTTATGCGGAACAAGAGTACGCCGGGCGCCGGCAATGCTGCGTCCTGTCCAACGGGTCTTCTGGCGTGGATGAAGTAGTATTCGCGGTCGTTGATGGGAATTATCAGCGCTTTCGGTTCATCGGCCTTGTCGAGCGTGTGGATCACGTATTCTCCTGACTTTGTAACCTTAACCACGTCCACCCAGCCCAGCTTGTACTTGGTCCATCCATCAATATCAACAGTAGGCTTGAGAAAAGACCCAATATCCATATTGGTCCAGACCCCTGCCTCACTTCCATACGAATATCCGTCTTCGTCATACACGTATTGGTCGTGTGCCCAAATGCTGTGGGTAAACTCGTGAATTATCCCAAAGGGGGGAGTATCTTCAGAGACCGCCTCCACGCCAGCGAGCAAATGATAACTTCCATCAGGCTTGCTGATAACCAATTGTTCGGTTATGGGATACCATTGCGGCCACATCTTTTTCGACAATTCCAGCGCCTTTTCAACAGTCCCGAGTTTCTCAGTGAAAAGATAAACGCCGAGGCTGAAAAAGCAATGATACCAGATATCGTCGGGGTTGCCTGAGATACCTTCATTTCCCCCTGCATGTATTATTATTACGTGCTTGAATTTCGTCAGGTCGATCTTCTCCCTTTCTCTAACAGTGCTGAAGACGGTGACGTAAAAATCTGAAAGACCTTTTGCACTGTCTCCTCTCTGATGTCCCGGTTCCGGTGCGCCGTAGTGTTTTAAGGGCTTTGGTAACGTGATTTTCCGAGGATGAATATAGTATTCGAGCCAGAACTTCCCGTAGGATGACTTGCGGAAGAATTCGTCGGCCGTTTTCACTATTGCCTCCGCCTTCGAAGCTGAGAGTTTGAGCCTTACGTCGCTGAACTCCACCAGAAGAACGAGCGTGGGTTGAGCTCCTACGAAATGTATCGGTTTATGCCATTCGATTCCCTCAAGCGAGTTTTCTTGTCCGTTCGTCGCCGGAATGACTGATTGGTTGAGGAGAAGCGTGATGCACAGAACTATCAAGACCACGCGCCTTTCAAGTTTCACGGGATACCGCCTCCAGTTCAGGAGTGCACCACCGTGGTTAATTTCCTTGTTAACCGCGGAAAAACTCATACCCATGACGGTGAAATCGAACAAACCATATAAAAATTTCCTCAAACTACTTAGTAGAACAGAAAACTATGCGGAAGAAATCTTATCGCGCTTTTTGAGGACGATGCGAATCTTCAAAGGCCCAACACATTGTCGACAGAGATGGCTCCAGCTCCGGTTGTCAGCAGGGTTATCGCGGCTCCGAGGATGAGCAGGTCGAACTCCCATCCGCCCACGCCGGCGATGAACCCTCTGAGAACGCGTCGGGAGCCGGCGACCATTTGCTGCAGCATTTCCGGAGGCGGAACGGATGTTCCGAGCTTGGTCAGATAAAGCACTATGGTTCCAACCATTTGCACCGCGAAGAGAAGTGCTGCGACACGGGTGAGAAGCCCGAGGATTAAAGCGATGCCTCCGACGACTTCGAGGAGCGCCGTGAGGTCGAACAAAGGCCCCGGCACGCCGACACCTTTCATCGCGTTCCTCATCTGCGGCCTGACCGGTCCACCGACCTTAGGCAACCCATGGACGAGCATGATGAAGCCGAGAATCACCCTGAGCAACAGAACCGCCACGTCCTGAAAACCCGCAGCAAACTCTAGCAACGCCATTTCCTTCCCCTCCGCCACCTGATTGCGAAAGGCAAGTATTTATGTTGGTCGGCGGCCTCAGGGTAACCAGATGACGGAAACGCCTTGTGGCGACGGCCGCTCGGTCTGCCCCGTAGTCGCTGCCGCTAAACTGTTAGGGAGCATGTGGGCTCTCGTCGTCATCAGCTACCTTTCATCCGGCCCGAAAGGGTTCAACGAACTGCTGCGCCTCGTTCCCCAGCTCAACTCTAAGACGCTTTCGAGAACCCTCAAAGCACTCCAGTCCCGAGGGCTGGTAAACAGGACTGTGGTAAGCATTCAGCCTTTCGCGGTCAACTACTCCCTCACGCCGGTGGCGGAAGAACTGGCGCCCATCCTCGAATCGCTGAGAAAATGGGGGATTAAATGGCTCGTCCACGCGGACAAAGGCCTTCCAAAACCTCGGCTAGCCAGTAAAAGACATTTTAATCGGAGCAACTGATTTTTTCGAGGGATTTTTTGGCGAAGGTTTTGGACGGGATTGGTCTGACCTTCGACGACGTGTTGCTCGTTCCGCAGAGGTCTTCGATTAGGTCGCGTAAAGACGTTTCGACGCGTAGTCGTTTCACCCGGCGGATTATGCTGGAGGTTCCGGTTGTTTCGGCGGCGATGGACACGGTTACGGAGGCGGCGATGGCTGTGACGATGGCCCAGGAAGGGGGAATCGGCGTGATACATCGGTTCAACACTGTTGGGCAGCAGGCCGAGCTCGTCAGAATGGTCAAACGAGCCGAAA
>JANXEM010000018.1 GCA_025058435.1 Candidatus Caldarchaeum sp. | reverse complement strand
GGTTGAAGGCGCTCCGTATCTGAGGCCCGAGCACGTGGCCGTCTTCGACTGTGCTGTGCCTTCGGGCAGGAAAGGGAAGCGGTTCGTCCATTACAGGGCCCACCTCCTGATGATGGCCGCTGTCCAGCCTTTTCTCAGCGGAGCCATAAGCAAGACCGTAAACATGCCCAACGAAGCGACGGTAGAGGATGTTGCATCAGTTTACATGGACGCGTGGAAGCTGGGCCTCAAATGCATAGCCATCTACAGGGACGGAAGCAAGCTTTCACAGCCCCTAAGCACCGTCACAAAAAAGAAGGAAGAGCAGCCGGGTAAGCCGGTGAGACGGAGGCTGCCGGCTGAAAGACAAGCGGTCACGCACAAATTCAGAGTCGGTGAACAAGAGGGATACATCACCGTCGGCCTCTACGAAGACGGCAGCCCCGGAGAAGTTTTCATCAAGATGGCGAAAGAAGGAAGCACTCTCGCGGGCCTCATGGATGCCTTCTCCATCGTCACTTCAATCGCCCTCCAGTACGGGGTTCCGCTACGGGTTTTGGTGGAGAAATTCATTCACACAAGGTTCGAGCCGTCGGGTTTCACGGACAACCCGCAGATAAGGTTCGCAAAATCAGTCGTCGACTATGTGTTCCAGTGGTTGGCGTTAAAGTTCTTGCCGGAGAAGGAGCTGGAGGAGCTTGGGCTGACTTCGACCGAGCAGACATTCGCGAAGATGATTCCCGAAACCCATGCTCTGGTTTCGGCGGCGCCGGCCCCAGACGCGCCTCCTTGTCGTGAATGCGGAAGCATCATGGCGAGAAGCGGGACATGCTACGTCTGCGTTAACTGCGGCGCGACCACCGGCTGCTCCTGATTACCTTAAAAAGAAGGTGTTCAAAGACGAAGCCGAGGACCTATGGTCGATTTCACGCCGACCCTCAACACCCTCATCTTCATAACCCTGGTTTCACCGCTTTTCTCCCTGATAAGCCGGAGAACCCGTAAACCAAGCATAATAGACGTCTTTTCCGCTGTGGCCTTCGCGACAGCGACCGTCGTGGCCCTCCAGCAGGCCCTCGAAGTATTCGGCGGAAAAACATTCATAATCTCCTACGGGCCCTACGCATCGGTCATTTTAGTCGATAAACTCGCCATATTCCTCGCCGTAGTTTTCGTCTTTATCGGGTTGTTGTCATCTTTATTTTCCGTCGGATACCTTGAGGAAAGGAAGCCGGAATTCTACCCGCTGTTGTTCGCCTTGATAACGGGCATGGTCGGAGTCGTTTTCTCCGGAGACCTTTTCACGTTTTTCATCTTCTGGGAGCTGATGTCCGTCTCATCCTACCTGCTGGTCGCTTTCCGCTATAAATCGTGGGAGGCGGTCGAGGCCTCTCTCAAATACCTCATCATGAGCGCCGCCGGCGCCGCAGCCATCCTCTTCGGTATGTCTCTGGTCTACGGGCTGGCGGGCAACCTTGAATTGGCAAAGCTCGGCACAATATTGGGCAACGCCGCCGTCGCAGGCGAGCCATGGGCCTATCTCGCCATAGCTTTCCTCGTCACCGGCTTCGGCGTCAACGCCGCCATGGCGCCGTTTCATTCATGGCTCCCCGACGCACATCCAGCCGCCCCCAGCCCCATCAGCGCCATGCTTTCCGGCGTGGTCATCAAAACCGGAGTCTACGCGATGGTTAGAATACTTTTGGGTGTTTTTCCACCGTCCTTCTTCGACTGGCAGCTGAGCCTCGCCCTTTTCGCCGTCCTAACCATGACCATCGGGAACGTCCTCGCCCTTTTGCAGGAAGACATTAAACGCCTTCTGGCCTTCAGCTCCATCGCCCACATCGGCTACATCGTCTTCGGCCTTAGCATCGCGACCGCTACGGGGGTGGCGGGCGGGATATTCCACGTCCTCAACCACGCCCTGATGAAGGCCCTGCTTTTCCTCGGCGCCGGAGCGTTCATCCACGCGGCAGAAACGAGAAACATCGACCAGCTCGCCGGAATTGGGAAGAAACTGCCTTTCGCGGCCACTTGTTTCGGAATCGGGGCCTTCTCGCTTGCGGGAATTCCGGGCCTCAACGTTTTCTGGAGCGAATTCACCATCGTGACCGCAGCATTCGCCGCAGGCGGGATCTACCCGATTCTGGCCGCGGTCATGGTCTTTAACATCCTACTCAGCGTCGCCTACTACGTCCGCCTCGTCCAATCCATATTCTTGAAGGAGCCTTCTCCCGAACTTCACATCGCCAAACCCGTCACCGCGAGCATGAGCATACCCCTCATCGTCCTCGCCGCGTCGGCAATCATCATCGGCGTATATCCATCGCCTTTCCTCGAAACAGCGCTGGCGATATCAGCGGCTTTCATTAAGTAGATTTAAGAACAGCCGGCACAGCGTCACTGTGGTGACAAAAACCAAAACACCGCCAACCCAGAAACCCGAAGTCCTGCAGAAAATCACGAAATTCGCCGGAACCTTAGTCAAATCTATCGAAAAAGGTGTCTTCCCCGAGGTCGCGATTCCCGCCCGGACGACCTCAAACATAGAGTACAACCCGTCCATACGTCAATACGTCCTCGGCGACAAAAAAATCATCAGGACAGCCCGTAACATCAAACATCTAAGGCCTTTGGCCCAGCTCTGTTGGATGGCCATGTTCGCCGCCCAGCTCATCAAAACGAGAAAAACAAGCACCCTCAGAGATGCTTTCTACAACGCGTTGGGATACGACGTCGACTTCGAAGACCAGCAGGAAAGCGACGAAGCCGTGACGGAGCTTGAAACTCTGTTGGGAAACGTGCGCGAAGACTTTAACATCTATCCGGAAGAAAGGTCGAGCGTCTTCGGGCCTCTGGTCATCGAGTACAACGTCCCTGGATACGAAGGCCGTCGGCTCGACCTCACGACTATTCCCGACGGAGCCATGATAGGGCCCGCCATGACCACCGCAAAATTCGTCAAATCATCAGCAAAACAGGTTTTCGTCGTGGAGAAAGGCGCCATATACCAAAGGTTTCTGGAGGAAAACGTTCCTTCGAAATACAAAGCCATCGTGGTTCATACGGCTGGACAAGCGCCGCGGGCCACACGCAAATTCGTCAGAAGGCTCAACACCGAGCTGAACCTCCCCGTCTACGTTTTCACAGACGCCGACCCGTGGGGGATGCACATAGCCAGCGTGATAGTTTTCGGGTCAGCTCTATCCGCTCACGTGAGGGAGCTGAATGTGCCGGACGCGGTCTGGGCCGGGCTTTGGGCGAGCGATATAACGGAGTATAAGCTGCCGGCGATGAAGTTCAACGAAGAAGACGTCCGCCGGGTCGCCGAGCTCGAAAAAGACCCACGATACGTCGCAGACCCGTGGAAACGTGAAATCAACAACTTTAAAAAACTCCAGAAGAAAGCGGAGCTCGAAGCACTCAGCCGTTACGGCCTTGAATACATCGTTACTGACTACCTGCCGGAAAAACTTGCCGAATTGACCAAACGATAACGGGGCGGAAAAATCGGTGAAGTTCGTCGAAGGCCACGCCGCGATGGTCATCGAAAAACCAGTCAAAACGCTTGTGGTGGCAGACCTTCATCTCGGCTTCGAAGAAGAATACAGGAGTAAAGGAGTAAAAATTCCGCTGCAGAGTCCCAAAATCGTCGAAGAACTGCGAAACCTCGCCGCGGAACAAGCCGCCGAAAGATTATTGGTCGTCGGAGACCTCAAGCACAACGTCCGCGGGCCTTCGCGCCTCGAATACGAACTTCTTCCGAAGTTGTTGAAGCCGTTGAAAAAAGTCGTCGACGAAATAGTCGTCGTGCCGGGAAACCACGACGGAAAAGTCGCGCAGCTACTCGCTGGGTTAGCCAGCGTCACGCCGATGAAGGGATTCGTCGTCGAAGAGGAAAAGACCGGCTTTACGCACGGCCACGTCCGGCCCGACAGAAAAGTGCTGTTGATGGACTTTATCGTGACGGGCCATCTTCATCCCGTGCTGAAGGTGGGAAGCGGAATGTCTTCGGCGAGAATCGGAATCTGGCTGAGAATTCGGGGAAACAGAAGGAAAGCCGCCGAAATGCTCTACGGAAAAGACGTTGAAATTTTTTCGGGGGAAACGACTTTGCTCATCATGCCGAGTTTCAACAAAATGATGCAGGGGAGGTCTGTTACCGAAATAAGCGAATCAGGCCTTATCCGAGGGCCTCTCCTCAAGACCAAAGCTTTCGATTTGACGACGGCGGAGGTGATAGGCCTTGACGGAGCCTATATCGGAACTCTGCGGGAATTGAGGGATGTTTTGGGTTGAACGACGAACTTTCGCGGCTCGAAAGAGAACATCCAGAGCTTTTTGCAGAGGCCTACGAAACGGTCAAGGAAGGCCGCGTGAAGAAATATGTTTTCAGGCCCGGCGGCCGTGTCAGATGGGTTGTTGTGGGGAAGACGCGGGACTACCTCGTGGTGCCTGCGGCGGGTTTCTGCACCTGTGAAGATTTCTTCTTCCGCGTCATGAGCAACGAAAAACCGATGTGCTACCATCTTTTAGCGGTCAGAATCGCCGAAATCACGGAAATGTACACGGTCATCGAGGAATCGATGGCCTGGCACGACCAGTTGATGGAAGAATGGATTTTCCCAAGTAAAGCTTAGGTCTTCTGCCTCAAGTAATCGTCCCGGCCGGTCAGCCAGTCTTCACGAGGCGGCGCGAAGATGTCGAAAGTAACGGTGTCCTCAATTGCTTCAGCGGCGTGGCCGACGTTCGAAGGAATGACAACTACCTCCCCTTTCCGCGCGACGAATTCCAAGCCTGTTTCGAAGACAAATTTGATAGAGCCCTCCAAAACCACGGTGAACTGTTCATGAACATGTTTGTGCATCGCAACCTTCCCTCCCCTTGAAATCGAAAGCTGAGCAACCATCAGCTTCTCGCCAGCCACTATTCTCCGCCGGAAATCATCCCTCACAATCTCCCAAGCCATGTCTTCCAGACGAACCTTTACAACATCAACCATAACCGCAACCCGGAAACGTCGGTTTAAAAATCTTTTAGGAACCAGTCCGACGTAGAAACAGATGTCCGATTGTCGCAGAAAGCCAAGCTCTACCTCGAATACAAGACCCGAGGCCGATTCAGCTACGTGAAATATTCGTCGATGGAAAACCTTGCCAACGTGTCGGGAATAATTTTTGACTGCGACGGCGTCCTCATCGACGAAAAAACGTCGTATGACAAAGTCATCAAAGAAGTAACATCGTCTTTGGTGGAAATATTGACCGGCTTCAAATTCGACCAAGAATGGATAGCGGTCGAAACCATCTACAGAATCAGGGACGTGGGGAGCTTCAACAACGACGCCAACACCATCCGCCTACTAGTCGACTGGGTTGTTTCGAAAATAGCTTCGGAGGTGGGTCAAGAAATCGGCGACCGACTCGAAAAACTTTCGAAAAAGAGCTTGAAGGAGTTGTTGGCTTACTCCGCGGTTTCGAACCCGTTGCCGGAGAAGAAAATAAGGGATTGGATGACGGAGCTGAGCCAGAAGATGGCGGGTTTCGAGGGTTCAGCGGCTTCTCTGGACGCTTTAGAGGAAAAGCTTTCGCTCGACCACGGGTTGATTGAATCGGTAAAGAACGCAGTTAAACCCGGTCTGGCATACGGCGTGAGCCTTTTGACCACGGCTTTCGAAGATTCTTTCTACGGCGCTCATGAAGTTGTTCACCGTCGGAAGAACGGGCCTTTCTTCGGTTTCGAGGGCCGTTTGAAGGATGAGAAGGTGATCGTTACATCCGATACGTTGGAAATTCTTGTCGGCCGTGGGCTTCGGTTGGGCATGTGTACTGGACGAGGTTCGTGGGAGACTTGGAAAACCCTCGGGGATTTGGAGAAATTTTTCGACAAACAGTCATGCGTGTTCATCAGCGACTACATCGAAGCAGACCCCGAAAAAGCCGGCAGTTATGAGAAGCCAAACCCGTGGTCTTTGATACAGGCTGCAAAGAGTATGGAGACGTCTGGAACGAAGCTTTACGTCGGCAATTCCACCGAAGATCATTTGATGTTTCTGAAAGCCAAGGAGCAGGTTGACGGACTTTTGTTCGCCGGTGTGACAGATTCTGACGACCGGAGGTTAGACTACATGCTGGAAAACGAAGTTGATTTGGTGATTCCCAGCGTCAACATCCTGCCGAAAATTTTCCAGCTCATCGAAGAGTTTTAGGAGATCAGCTGTTGGACGCCGAAATAGTCGCCGAGAATGTTGCCGATGGTGTACGTTACGATGATGACTGCGGTGAGGAGGGTGATGTTGATGACGAACTCTTTTTTGAAGCTTCTGTTCTGGACCACGGAGACGAAGAACGAGAAAATTGCGACAAGGATGGCTGATATCGTGATGGATGCCGCGAAAGCCATCGATACTTGGGGGACGATGAAGTAGGGAGATGCTATGAATAAAACTGTCACAAAATAGATGATGCCAGTGAAAAGGCCGGGTAGAAGGCTTTTTTCGGTCGGCGTCTGCCTCGCTTGGAGGTATGCGGCCGCCCCCATCGAGATCGCCGCAGCTATTCCTACGATAAGCCCGGCAAGCCCGGCGACAAGGGCGGAGCTCGTGACCCCTAAGAACCCTGCTTGAACACCTGTTACCTCGATGATGGCGTCGGCCAGC
>JANXEM010000068.1 GCA_025058435.1 Candidatus Caldarchaeum sp. | reverse complement strand
TCCGCGAAAAGCCCCGCCGAAAGAATCAAAACCTTGTCGCCCGGCATCGTCAAGTTTGCGGCCGCCGCCTCGACACCGCCGGTTCCCGAAGAAGTCAAAACATAAACATCTGAATTAGTTTCAAGCACTTTACGAAGCTTCTCAACAACGCTTTTCATTAAAGATCTGAACTCTTCAGACCTGTGGTCGATCATCTGCCGCGCCATAGCACGGATAACTCTTTCATGAATCTCTGTTGGGCCGGGAATCATCAACAAATCGAAACGACCTCAGTGCTAAGACGTATTGTCCGAATTTTAAATGTATTGCACTTGCCCGACCTTGATTAACAGCCTTCGCATCGTCGTCGATGAACAAACAGCTACGACAAGTTTAAACCATGCTTGCTGGCTAAACTTGCCATGCTTGCTTACGCCGAGAAATACCGGGTCATCGGGAAATCTGTCCCCAAGGTGGATGGTAACGCGAAAATCCGTGGAGCCGCCCATTACGTCGATGATTTGGAGCTTCCCAACATGCTCTACGGAAAAATTCTCCGGAGCCGTTACGCTCACGCGAGAATTGTCCGCATCAACACCGAAAAAGCGTGGAAGGTTCCGGGAGTCCGGGCCGTCATCACCGGCTACGACACCAAAATGAATAGCATGGGGATTTTGCAGGACCAGCCTCCCCTCAAAACTGGAAAAGTCCGGTCGGTCAGAGACGAGGTCGCGGCGGTAGCCGCTGAAACACCCGAGGCCGCGGAAGAGGCGGTTGAGGCCGTCGAAGTAGAGTATGAACCACTCGAAGGGGTTTTCGACCCCGAGGAAGCTTTGAAACCCGGTTCACCGCTTGTCCACGAAGAATACGGAAGCAACGCCGTCGACCTCAAAATGAATTTCACGACGATGGAAAGGGATTCTTTCGAACAGGTTTTCGAGAAGGCCGCGGCCGTGGTTTCAGACCGGTATCAAGTTCATTACATGAATGCGTCGCCGCTTGGGACGATGGGAGTTGTCGCGCACTTCAACGAAACAGGAGAGCTTGTCGTCTACACCAACACGCAAGCGCCTTTCCTCTACCGCCACGAACTCGCCAAAATCATGGGGTTCAACCCCGCCAAAATCCGCGTCATCCAACCCGAGATCGGCGGCGCCTTCGGAAGAGGCATGGACGTCTACCCTCTTGACCCGATCACCGCTGCACTTTCAGTCAAGACACGAAGGCCCGTAAAACTGATTTTCAGCCGTGAAGAGGAGCTGCAGTACGCCCCGCCGAGGCAGCCCGCGGTTGTTTACATGAGGACGGCGGCGGATAGGGGCGGTCGGTTGTTGGCGCGTGAGGCCCGTGTGGTTCTCGACGCCGGTGCCTATGTTTCTTGGGGGCCTTTCGACGGACGCGTGATGATGGCCACGGTTTCGGGGCTGTATGACGTGCCGCATGTTTTCTTCGACGCCAAAGTCGTCTACACCAACAACCCCTACACGGGGACGCAGCGTGGAGCCGGAAACCCCCAGATAACCTTCGCCATAGAACAGCAGATGGACGCTCTCGCCGAAGAACTGGGCATGGACCCGGTCGAACTCCGCATACTTAACGCCAACAAACCCAATTCAACCACTCCGCAGGGCATGAAGATAACGACGTGCGAGCTCCGGGAATGTTTGAGGAAGGCGGCGGAGCTGATAGGCTGGCGTGGCAGGGGAATGGCCGGGCCCAACAGAGGCATAGGGTTCGGGGCCTTCTTCCACGTAGGAGGAGGTGCGCGTGTTTATCGTTCCGACGGATGCGGAACCATCCTTTCGATTGACGACTTCGGGTTGGTCACCGTCATCACGGGTTCGACCGACCTCGGAACAGGCTCCGACACAGCCATCGCCCAAATCGTAGCCGAAGAACTCGGCGTAGAAGTGTCAAACATCCGGGTGGTCAACGATGACGCATCGATAAGGCCTTGGGACGTGGGAACACACGCCAGCCGGGCCACCTTCGTCGCAGGCAACTCCGCCCTGCTCGCGGCCAGGAAAGCGAAAGAAATATTGGCCAAAGCAGCCGCCCAAGAGCTGCAGACAACCGTCGAAAAACTCGTTTTCGAAAAAGGGGTCGTGTACGACCGGGACTCGCCTTCGAAACGAATCGAATTCGACAAGTTGGTGAGGCGGATACATTTCCGGCAGGGCGGAAGCAACGTCGTCGTGACGGCTTACTACGACCCGCCCACGGAGATGCAGGATGAAAGATGGATGGGCAACCTTTCGGCGGCTTATGTTTTCGGTGCTCAGGCGGCGTTGGTTGAAGTCGACCCGGAGACGAAATGGGTGAAAGTGCTCAAAGTCGTGTCCGTCCATGATTCGGGTCGTATTCTCAACCCGGCGGCCGCCGAAGGACAGGTTCACGGCGGTGTCGTGATGGGAATCGGCTACACCCTCTACGAAGAGCTGGTGCTGGAACAAGGCAGGGTTGTGAACGCATCCTTGATGGACTACCTTCTTCCAACCTCCGCTGAAACACCGGAAATCAAGGCCGTGTTCATCGAAACACCCGACCCCGCTGGGCCATTCGGGGCAAAAGGCATCGGGGAAACCGGCTGCATTCCGACGGCCGCCGCCATAGCCAACGCCGTCTACGACGCCACCGGCAAAAGGGTAAAACAACTGCCAGTTAAGCCGGAAAGGCTTTTCAGCGATTAACTTGGTGTGTTGTTGTATAACGTATTTATACGGGCATAACGGCGTTATACAGGATGGCTGGAAATTCAACCCTCGAAATCGATTACAGCAAATACGACTTCAAAGACCCCGAGCTCTACGTCTTCAAATCCAA